>CAZRKN010000010.1:61386-94082 GCA_964600805.1 uncultured Bacteroides sp.
TTTTGAACAAAGCTCAATTTTGAACAAAGCTCAATTTTGAACAAAGCTCAATTTTTTATGCAATATCCACATAATACTTAGCCTGCTCATGGAACATTTCCGCATAGATTCCACCCTCTATGGCAACCAGCTCATCATGACTGCCGTATTCCCGGATGGTGTCATCCGCTATTACTGCTATTTTATCACAAAATCTGCAGCTTGAAAGCCTGTGAGAGATATAAATTGCAGTTTTTCCGCCTACTAACGTTTCAAACTGGCGGTAAATCTCATATTCGGCTATCGGGTCGAGAGCGGCTGTCGGTTCATCTAATATAACAATCGGCGCATTCCGGTAGAGCGCTCTCGCGATTGCGGTCTTTTGCTGCTGTCCTCCGGAAAGCTCCGTACCTTTTTCGTCATAGGATTTAAAAATCATGGTATCCATACCCTCAGACAGCTTCTGCACGTCTTCGTGTAAGCCGGTGAGCCTCAATATTTCCTCTATCCTCTCCCGTGATGCATTATCCGTATCTTCCAGAGCAATATTCTCCTTTAATCTGAATGCAAACAATTTAAAATCCTGAAATACCACTGCAAACAGCCGCCTGTATTCTTCTTCGGAATACTCCCTTATATCAACGCCGTCAATAAGAATAGCGCCATCCGTTACATCATAGAGTCTGCATAACAGCTTAACAAGCGTAGTCTTGCCCGCGCCGTTCAGTCCTACAATGGAAAGATGTTCGCCGGATTTGATTGTAAGGTTAATATCGCGCAATACATATTTTTCTGCACGCGGATATTTAAAGCTTACGTTTACGAATTCAATCGTATGCTCACCTTTCTTCACAGGTCGCGTTCCTTTCTCCATCGCTTCCGGATATTCCAGAAAATCCAGATAACGGTGTGCGTAATTACAACACTTCGTCAGATTCTGCATTCCGCTCGATATGGCAAACAAGCTTTGATATAATACGGAAGCGGCTGCCACGCACATAGAAAAATCACCCAGCGTAATCCTGCCCGTAATTGCCAGATATCCGATATAGAAATAACTGACTGCGTCTCTTAAGGCATTCACCACATCCATAGCCCAACTGTTGCCCCGGGTTAACATCGCTTCCTCACGCCAGGCATCATACATCTCTTCTGCATGGTCATCCGCCTTCTTTCCCATCATACCTGCGCTGTTATAGAGGCGGATATCCTTTGCATAGCAAAACTCCGAAAGCGTATAAAAGATATATCCGAAAATCCTGTTTCTTTTGGACAGCTTTTCAAAGCTTGCAACTTCAATTCTGTTATTCCGCATATTAAAATAAAGGAACAGCAGAAGGGCTGCCAGTTGAACAGGAAAAAGGAGCGGACAGGTCACGATGACCACCGCGGCTCCGCCGCATATTACCACGATATTGGATATCATGTTGTAAAGCTGATCCAGCACTCCCACAACGCCTCCGCTGTACCAGCTCATTCCTTCCCTCGCTTTGTTCAGGACATCCAAAGCATCAGGATCCTCCGTATGCTCAAAATCCATTGCCATAGCCCGCCGTGCAATCTCAATATCTATATACTCACTAAACCACTCGTCCAACACATTTTTTCCCTGATTATTAGTAAGAATGTTGATTATATTTGCCAGCAATTGGGCTCCTACGCTGATTACCGCATACATACAGATATTGTGCAGATGCAGCGTCGTATCTGCGCCGGATAGAAACAACTGAAGTTCGTCCATCAGCAGTTTCGGAAGCAGGATTTCCCATGTTCTGTTAAACACATCTTTACACAGATTAACTATATAGACCAGAAACAGAACCGGTTTCTTTCTCCATGCCAGCTTTATCATGAACGAAAGAGTTTCCCTGCATATGCGGACGCTTTCAAATTTAGAATTTGTCTTTTTATCAGGCTTAGCATTTTGTTCCGTCTTTTGCTCAGACATCAGCGGTCACCTCCCCTGACTCTTCCACGTAGTACTGTGCCTGAGTGTGGAACATTTTTGCATAGGCTCCGTCTTTTTCAAGCAGTTCCTTGTGCGTGCCGTATTCCACCAGTTCCCCTTTTTCAAACATCGCCACATGAGAACAGAACTGGGTAGAGCTCAGCCTATGGCTGATATATACTGCGCTTTTTTCTCCAATCAGTTTGTCAAAATCCTGATAAAGTTTACTCTCCGCTATGGCGTCCAGCGCAGACGTCGGCTCGTCCAAAACTACAACAGGAGCGTCTTTATAGAGAGCGCGGGCAAGCGCAATCTTCTGCTTTTCGCCGCCGCTGAAATCCGTACCGTCGTCATGAATAACCTTCAAAACTTCCGTATCAATACCCGCCGGCAGTTCCTTAATCTTATCCTCCATACCGCTCTTTATCAGACACTCTCCGGCTCTGTCTTTATCGGTATCAATAGGTTCCTGCATGGAAATATTCTCTGCCAGTGGAAAAGCAAATAATTCCACATCCTGAAACGCAGGTGCAAACAGTTTATAGTAACTGCTCCTTGCATAGCGTTTTATGTCTACGCTGTTTAAAAGAATAACCCCTTCATCCGGCTCATAGAGGCGCAGCAAAAGCTTTATGAAAGTAGACTTACCCGCACCGTTTAAACCTACTACCGCCAATCTCTCCCCTTGCGAGAGAGTAAGTGAAAGATTCTTTAAGGCATAGGTTTCGGATTTGGGATAACGGAAAGATACATTCTTAAACTCAAATTCATAGGCTGTACTGACCGGAACTTCTTCACCATCCTCCGCATCGTCTGTGACGAAATCCATAAAGCTCCTGAAATCATCTACCTCCCTGCTTCTCTCCATCAAGTGGTAAATCTGCTGCAGGAACTGAAATATACAGTTGTAAAAAGTAGCGGAAGAAGCCAGGTACAGGGAGAAATTACCAAGTGTAATCTGCCCACGCACCGCCAGTGTTATCAGCCATACATAAACAACCGCCTGAGACAGCGCCCATATAATATTGGTAACCGTGGATACTGCCATCCATATCTTAGCATTCTTTACCTGCGCTTCATACCTCACCTGCTTAAGCGCCTTATATTTTGAAACAAGCCAGTCTTTTAAGCCAAACATACGGATATCCTTAGCAGCGCCGAAATCCGTCGTCGTGTATCTCATATAATCATCCTTACGCCACCATACTGCCAGAGGATCCCAGACTTTTTTCTTCGTTATCTTACCGGTTTTGTTCATAATCAGGAAATTGATTACATTAAGAACCAGCATAATAAATACAATACCCGGATGCAGTGTGCCAAGAACCAGAATACCAGTCAGGACAACCGTAGTATTAATAAGGAAATCGGCAATAGAGCGCGCCATCCCTTCTACTCCATTATTATTGTTATTACATGCCTGGTTTGCTTTCTGGTAGCAGTCCATCACCTCAGAATCTTCCAAGTGCTGGTAGTTCATAGTCATGACTTTTCTGTTCTTAGCGCTCATAAGTCCAAAACGGACGAAAATATAACGAGGCCATATATCATTATTACGATATGTGCCTGCCATGGTGATTGCAAGCTGCAACAGTGCAAAGAATACTATGATTTTAAAAAGTCTTTCCGTTCCCGCATTCTCCGTAATAGCATCGATGATGAACTTGGACAGGAATGTCCAAAGATATCTCATAAAAGGTTCCGTAATCATGCCTAACAGAATTAAAAAAGGCAGTTTCTTCTGATACTTTACCATAGCAGATGCTATATAACAGACATTGCTGAACAAACCGTATTCTTTATGATAGGGGTTTTTCTTTTCTTCTTCCTTTTCTTTTCCCTTCACTTTTTTCTTCTCTTTCATTTTGTCACTCCCTGATGCAAGGTTTTTCCTATCTTCTTTTCACAGCAGACCTTGTTAAATCTGCAAGCGTACTGTCGAGCCTGTTGCGAATAAAATCTCTTTTTTCATCTTTTACCAGAAAATACATATATGAATCTTTTACAAACTCTG
Organism: uncultured Bacteroides sp.; assembly: GCA_964600805.1. Classification (GTDB taxonomy): domain Bacteria; phylum Bacillota; class Clostridia; order Lachnospirales; family Lachnospiraceae; genus UBA3282. Next base: position 65,328 of record CAZRKN010000010.1, read on the forward strand.
CCACTCAGCATACGCTTAGTCGTTGATGAGATAATTTTAAAACCCCTGTCCTTTCTTGCCTGCCTGTTAATCCTTAAAGCCACTTGGCAGGTCTTGCCTGTTTATTGCTATAACCTTACTAGCCGCCAGATTATTAAGCAGCAGAATTCTCGTCTGTCCCTGATACTCCGGCCTAATCAAATAATGACAATAAGTTTCTACCAGAGAAAAGAGATTTCCCGTCCTGCCTTCAATTTTGAAATTATTAAATCCCATAGGCACGTATTTTTCCCAAATAGTTTCAGGTGAAATATATGTACTATATCCCTGATTTCCTTACAGGTGGAACTGTTCAGCTTGTAACTTGGATAGTTTTCCCTGATATATTTTTCCAAAACAGGCGAAAATATCATAACCTCATTCATACCGTTATCCACTTCTTTCATGCAGAAGTTGCACCATGGGTCATTCAAGTCTTCCTCGTTCAGCAGCATATTCGTGTAGGTATACCTAACGGGTGTTCCCTTAGCATCTATGTTTTTTATTACATTTTTAACAAAAGCCTCGTCACACTGGTCATAGTTGGACGGTCTGCCTCCATCCCATAACGACATGGGAAATTCACCGAAAAAATGATGCAATCTTAATGCCTTCCCTGAAATATTCCGGCTTCTGCTCAAGCAGGCTCAAAGTCAGCATGTTCAAAGGATAATTCCGCCTAAGACCGGATGCCATAGCGGATGTAACTGCGGAATCTTCACGAAGACGGAAAACATAGTTCTCATCGCCGCTTGTCGTATCAAATTCTACGAAGTCCTGAGGAGTAGAACCCCAGTCTGAGATAGCCATTTCCTTAAGAGTAAAGTTATAGGTCTCCTGAATCCACTCCCAATACTCCTGCCGTGCTTCCTCATAGTCATCCTTGGGTTCCGGTAGAAAACCGTCTGCAAGTGAATACCAGTCACGGATAATGATTTCCATACTGCTAAGGTCATATACATTACCGTCAGCGTCCGTCAATACAGGGTAGCCGCCTTTATGCCTTCATTGATTCGAAAGAGGCTTAATCAAATTCATGACCGCCTCGACTTCAGCCCCATTATCAGGCACAGGCGCCACAATCTCGTGTTTTCCCTCCTTCGTGACTCTGGCAATCATTTCTCCGGCTTTCGTATTCTCCAGCGCATAGTACAGTAACTCTTCCGTGTCCCGTTTCAGAGCCACGTAAATCCGGTAACACAGACCCTTCTTATTAATTTTGTCAGGCAAATCCATACGGGTAAGCTGTATGTTTTCCGTAATATTCAAAATCAAGAATGAAAAGTCTTCCGCCCGAAAACCGCTCGATTTTTCTTTCGGATACACTTCCTTATAGAATCGCATCATCAGAGCGCCTTTTTCCTGCTGCAGCTCTTCTAATCCCTTTAATCCGTTCTCAAATAAATATCCGGGCAGCCGGGATAGAACCAGCCTGTTGTGAACGATATCCCGAAACTGCGCCTGCGTCAGCGGAACGGGCTTATTCTCTTCCGCTGCTTTCCTGCGCTTTTCCGCTACATCCAGAACGGACCGGTTCAGAATCAAAACGCCGCTAAACGGATTGAGCGCTATCTTAGCCACATTATCCTGATTTGCCATGGTCATGGCAACACAGGACATAAACGGCACGGTAAGCAGTGCGAAACTCTTTTTTTCCGGCGGTATCTGTGCAGGCGATGTGAAAATGGGCAGTGCCTGCTCCCCTGTCTCCAATTGCAAAAGGTAAGGCATGACCTTTGCATCCTGCGGAATCTGTACCGGTTTCCCCGCCTGAATCTGTTCTGCTGCCTCAGGCGGTAAATCTCCTAAATGCATAATCGGTACAAATACAATGGATTTCTCAAGGAGTTCCATTACCTTTACATAGCTGTCGTTCTCCTTGTCTGCACGAAAGACTTCTATCGCATCCTCCAACGCTTTGTTATCTATAATCTGCTCATCCATATCAAATATTTCATCCTCCCTGTCTGACAACCCGCTCATAATCATACCCTCTATCAGGCGTCTCTTCGCTTTTTCCTGATAAGTAGCACGGCTGCCGCTGCCAGTGCTGCGACAATAACCGCTATCACCGTCTTCACTCCAAACGTGCCTGACGGGAAGACAGTATTCTCTGTGTCCGCGCCTGACGCTTCAGCCGCATTATCCGTAGCTGCTTCGGAAGATTCCGCGCCGTCTGTACTCCCCGATGCGTCCATATTCCCGTTTTCCTCATCATCAAAAGCTCCGTCCTCGCCTATCACTACGGAAATGTCATCAACATAAAAGTCCGCCGCGCCGTCCGTTTCCAGATAGATAAAAGCCGCAGGCGCATCCTCCGGTATCGCCACGTTGACGGAAAGCTCCGTCCAATCCCCGGAAACAGCATCCGCCTCAAGTAGCTGCATGCCTGCATCAGTCTCCAATCCCATACGAATCTTTTTGTCCTCCGTCATCACATAGGCGGTTATCGTCACATTCTTTCCCGCATAACGGGAAATGTTGAGTTTCATTCCTGCATCCTGTTCCGTACGTGAGACCTTCAGGGAAAAACCTATCGGCGCATCCGGCGTATGGTTAATCTTCTGCGCCAGTCTCAGTTTTGCCTGATGCCCTGTACCACGTCCCATGATGCCGACGTTTTTCGGCTCCACCGATACCGCCTTTGTCCCTTCCGCATAAGGCTCAAAATCAATCAGCATATCCTCAACATCTCCCAGCGTATCCTGTAAGGTCATGGTAAATTCTTCGCCTTTTGCCGCCATGACTACAGCTTCAAACGCAGGTTTTCTCTCCAGATTACCGTAAAAAAGCAACGGATTGGCATCAATACGCCATGAAGCGTCGTCCGTAAGTCCCCATACCGTAACCGACGTAAGTTTGGCACCATTTTTCACTTCCTCAATAAGAGCCGAGAAAAAGTCATAAAAAAATTTCGCCTGAAACAGCCAGATATTTTCATCATCCTTACTGCATCCTACATCCAGCTCCGTGATATGCACCTCGTCCACAACCGCTGAATACTTCCTGAGCGCTTTCATATACTCCCCGATATTCTGCGTATCCGTCAGATGTCCCTGCATTCCGATACCGTCAATCAGACCGTCGCCGTATATTGTACCGTCTCCGTCAGACTTGATTACGTCGCTTTTGACTTTTGAATGACCATCGTTCCATTTCTCTACAGTCAGGAAATTAACGATTGCGTCGCTCTTATTCTCAAACCACTCGTTATAGTCGTTGTAAAAAAGCTTAGGCATAATTTCGGACAAATCGTCCGTTTCCGCGTTCAGTCCGTAAATATCCGCATACTGTGACGCGTACAGGGTTTCTGCTTCTCTTGCATAAAGAAAAGCGTAATAAAGGAAATCCGGTCCGATAATCTTATACCAATAACTTCTTCTAAGGCCGTCATCCTGACTTTCGTCCGCAGCTTCATTCACAACGTCCCATGCATAAATCGTCCTGGCATAACCGTTCTTATATGTATATTCCATCATGGAATAAATATAAGTCTTCATCCTTCTTAGCAGCTCTTCCCTGTCAACCAGACATTCCTCGTCCAACTGCGCGGAGTCAGTCCATGTCTGTCTGCCGCCCGATAAAGCTATATAATCTTTGGCAAATATTGACGGGTCAACCTGCGAATGCCATAACAGCGTATGACCTCGCATTCCCATGTCATTGGCTTTCGCCCATTCCATCATCTCAACCGCTGCAGGGTCTATCTTAAACAAAGATTCTGAATCCGCGTCAAAATTATATGCGGGCTTCATTTCGTTTCCGCATGTTATGCTGTTAAAAACAGTTTTCAACAATTCCTCTTTCGCAGGGTTTCCGATTTCCTTGCCGGAATCGTTCCAATGGCTGATTGCTTCGCATGCCGCTCCGAATTTGAAATAATCGCCATATAACTCGTCCAGACGCTCATATTCTGCTATATCCGTATCCGCCGCTTCCGCCATCTGACTCCCACCCATAAAAATACTTATCGCAGCCAATACGGCCGCTCCTGCAATACACGCTTTCTTTGCCGATGTCTTACGCATATGCTACCTCCTTAAAATATAATTATACGAATAATTGTATAATATATAAAAGCTTTTGGATTTTTTTCTTTTTCATCATGCTAATCTTCCTTTATTTCCGGGCGCTGCTTTTGTCAGTCTCTCAAGTTCCTTTTTGATAAACTCGCGCTTCTCTTCCTTCACCAGATAATACAGATACGCGTCCAGAACATACTGCTGCGGCATGCCGCGTCCCGCAATTTTAAAGTTCACGAATCCCCTACTGATATATCTCTCCCCAATCTCCTCATTTGAGATAAAGGCGGGGCGCTTCATGCATTCCGCGAAGGTCTTGTTAGGATTGGCATTGGGACAGGAAAAGATATCCTTTACATCAAATTCAAGCTGCGCCCTTGATTGCTGCTCATAATGCTCCGCTCTTCTGATACAGCCGGGCGTACATATTTCATTCACCAGAATCTCAATTGAGCTGCTCCCGTATTCTTCCAACTTCTTTAAGACTTCTTCATTATGGTTTAGGTCATAATCAAGGACCACCAGAAAATAATCTTCATTAAGTTCCTGAAACAGGCGCTCCGGTTCAATAATTCGCTTTGTGGTAGATGAAATCATCGGAAAACGCGGATATTCGCGACGGATATAATCCGCAAGCACCTGCGAATTGACAAGCACCTGATTGAGCCCGTTATCCGCAAGGCGCATAATCAGGTTGCAGTAAGTGTCATAGGTATGCTTTTCTTCCAACACGGAATTGGTCCATGTAAAACGCACCGGCACGCCTTTGCTATTATAAAGATTTAAGGTAGCCTCGATATCCCGCTTTCCGGCGCTCCCCATTACCACACGCCCGCCGTTCCAAATAGCGCCGGGAAAGGTCCCATAGACTGAGCCGATACGATACCCTTCACGAAACACCTCCGGATATTTCTCCATCAGCGTGATTACTCCATAATTTAACTGCCTGTAATAACAGAATCCCGGTAAATGCCAGTAAACTTTCTCTGCCGCCATGCTCATCATTTCCTCCATTCATAAGCGTCACAAACTTCCGATTGAAAAATCAGTCCATCCATGCGATTTACCAATCTTTCCTCTCCGCGGTCTATTCCTCCCACTTGGCAGGCTTCGGCCTCGCCACAGTAATCAGCCGGTTCGCCGCTAAGCTGTTGAGCAGCGTAGTCGCCGCGTCTACCCGATACTCCGGGCGGATCAGATAGTGACAGTATACTTCCATTATATAAAATAAATTTGCCGTCCTTCCCTCCAGCTTAAAATTCCGAAATCCCATCGGCACATATTTTTCCCAGATGTCCTCCGGGGATACATAGGTACAATAGCTTTGGATTGTATGAAACTCATTGTGCTCTCCATAGTCACAGTGCCATGGTTCTAAGGGAATCTGTCGCTCCGGGGTGCGCATGCGGTTTTTTAACATAATTTTCTGGTTCTTCGCCTCATTCTCATAATGTTTTCCGCGTCTTGGGCAGTCAGGTTGGCAGACCGCATTCACCAGAATCTCGCATCGCCCCTTATCCTTGATTTTCTCAAGCTCCTCAAATCGATTGTTAAAATTGTAATCAAGGACGACAAGATGATAATCCTTTTCTAATTCTTCGTTCACCGCGTCAATGCTGCGGATTTCCTTACAAGTCGAACTGTTGATACGAAAGCTCGGATAAGTCTTACGGACATATTCTTCCAACAGCGGCGATACGACAAGAATGCCGTTTTGTCCGTTGTCCGCTGCCTTCATACAGAAATTACAGTAGGAATCTTTTAAATCTTCCTCATCTAAAAACATATTTGTGTAGGTATAGCGTACCGATACACCCTTTGCGTTAATGCTCTTGATGGCGTTTTCAATGAAGCCCGCGTCACATTGGTCGTTTAGCGAACGCCTGCCGCCATTCCACAATGACATGGGAAATTCACCGAAAAAAGAAGCAATCCGAACTCCTTCCCTAAAATATTGCGGCCGCTTCTCCAACATCGACAACAGCACCATATTCAGCGCCAGATTCTGCCTAAGTCCCGGCAGATGAAAATTAACTTCCATTTCCTGCCCTTCCTTTCTTTTAAAAAAGGGCACCGTCCAAAGACGCTACCCTTTTCCTTTTTATCCTGTCTTATACCGTATTGCAGACAGTATTATTTTAACGAGGCATTAAACTCATCAACAGCCGTCTGCCACTCAGCCAGATTCTGCTCCAGAAGAGCGTCCGCGTCTGCGCCTACACCTGCCTTATACAGGAAGTTATCGTTCGGGTTGAAGTTAGGCACGATAGCATGCACATCGTCAACGCCTCTGGTGGTCATCATGTCGATGGTCTCATCAACGGAACGGGTATCTCTCATACCACCGTAGAGATTATCCAACAGACCATAGTAACCTTCCCACTCTTCGCCGGGAACGTCATCTGTCCATACATCATAAGCGAACATCAGAAGTCTTGCTTTTTCATCACTGTAGGAAGCAGGCATCATGGTAACGTTGTTGGACTTGTTGGTCACATAGTCGTTTGCTCTGGGTCCCTTCGGGAACATTACGAAACCGTAATCTACCTGCTGGGTCAGCGCAACGCCGTTAACTGCAGTCGGATTACCGTCTGCATCTGTCTGCTGACCTGTCAGCCAACCGCCCTGATATGCGCAGTAAGCGTCATCATACATGAATGCAGCTTCACCGTTCATGAAACGTACCTTATAGTCTTCCCAGTTGGTACCCTCCTCATTGCTGTAGTTCAGGAAATACTTGCTGGTTACTTCATCAAGTGCGAAGTGCAGACCCTCTCTTACCGCATCGCTGTCAGCCGTAAGCTCATAGGTGCCGTCCGCATTCTTGGTTACTAACGCGCCGCCGTTGGAACGTACGCACATATATACCATACCGCCGTTGTTCTGTACGCAGCCGTATACATCAATCTGACCATCAGAGTCGATATCGCGCTGTACCTTACTCATGATATCAATCCAAGCATCCCATGTCCATGTGCCGTCCGCCTGCATATCATAAATGGATTCGGGGTCAATGCCCGCATCCTTCAGCACCGTCTTATTGAAGTAGAGGGCGCCTCTGGGCTCGGAAGGACCCGCGTAGAAACCATACTTAGCATCTCCTACGCCCCAGCTTTTCAGTTCCCCGTTGCAAGTCCATTTCTCGCGTGACAAATCCACTACATCGCCATCCAGCTTGGAAATATCATACGCCAGACCCTGACTTACATAAGAAGCGGTGGAAGCAGAGTTGGTAAGAATGTAAATGACATTCTTGTCAGAACCGGAAGTAGCTGCCTGTACGAATGCCTCTCCGATGGAACCTTCGCCCCAGCCCCAACCTGCATAGTTCTTCTGCACCATGGTAAAGTTGTAAGTCTCCTGCAGCCAGTCACGGTATTCCTTCTGTGCTTCTCCGAACTCCGTTGTAGGCGCAGCATTGGGGTCAGACCACCAGTCGCCGATAATTATCTCCATGCCGCCTAAATCATAAGGCTGACCTGTAGTCGGGTCAATTTTTACCTCAGGGGTGCCCTCATCCGCAGTATCTGTGTTGTTATCTGCTGTATCACCTGCATTATCAGTAGTACCCGCATTATCAGTGGTACCCGCATTATCAGTGGTGCCCGCATTATCAGTGGTGCCTGCATTATCGGTAGTTCCCTGATTAGGCGTTTCAGCAGGCGTATTACCACAGCCTGTCATACCGACAGTCATGACTGCAGCCATAGACGCAGCCATCAGTTTGTTTAACGTTTTTCTTTTCATATTATCCTCCATTTCATCGCACCATTTTAGGCGCTGATTTTACGCGTAATGCTACGCGCTGTTACCTTTATATAAATCCTTTCCGCTGCCGCAGAACACAGACTATTGCAGACGGAAGAAATTCATATCTTTTTTAATTACATCTTAATACCGGTACTGCTTAGACTTTCCACAAAGCCTTTCTGTGCGAACAAATATAACACAATCAAAGGCACAATCACCATCAGGGTGCCGGTGGCCAGAATACAGTTAGTGTAAGGAACGGATACGCCGGCAGAACTGGAAGCACCGCTGATTCTCGCCATATATCCTCCAAACGTATCAGGAAGCTGCTTTAACTTAATGCTCAGCAGGCTGATGTCACCAAGGAACATACTTGAATAGAAACCGTCCGTCCACTGCCATACGAAAGCGAACAAAAAGCATGATGTCAGGATGGGCTTCGCATCCGGCAGCATAATCCGGATAAATGTCTTTAATGTACCACAGCCGTCCACATAAGCTGCCTCCTCCAGTTCTTTCGGAATATTGCGGAAAAACTGGCGAATCATGTAGATATACAGACCGTTCTTTAAACCCATACAGCACGCGCTCATCAGATAATAAGGCAGCACCGACGATTTTAAGTTCATGGTCGTGCCCGTAAAAAGCTTATAAATCCCCAACACATCAAAAAACCTGAAATGCAGATGCAGGGATGTGGAAATAACCTGCGGCGGAATCAACACCATTATCATGACACAGGCAAACCAGAAATTCTTAAGCGGAAACTTAAATCTGGCGAAACCGTATCCTACCAACGTACACATAGCCACCTGCAGGATGGAAATGCTCACTGAGATTAACAGAGAATTAACCATCGTTTTTCCATACTCCATCAGTCCTCCCGCAAGCTTATAATTCTGCGTGGTAAAATGTAAGGGAATTGATGTCACAATCGGGTCATACAAATCCTGCTCCGTCATAAAACTCACCGATATTTTGTTCAACAGTGGCTGCAGTATCAGGAAACACAATCCGAAAAGCAATACCGCTCGGCATATGCTCACGGCGTAGCCCATCGTAGTTCTTCGCAACAGATAACCGCCGGATTTTTTGTTTCTCTCCCAGAAACCTGCGTATTTTCCTTTCTTATTTTTCGCGTTCTCCTTCATCTTACTCATAGTAGTAGACCCCCTTCGAGATAATTAACGAACTGATTCCTACGATGGCAATGACGATTACGAAATATGCCCAGGACATAGCGGACGCCAACCCATAATTCAAATTTATATTCATCAATTTGGTAATCTTTTCGATAATCTTGTTATCAGACCTCATACAGAAATCCACCACCGTATAAATCCAATTGACCAAAAACAGGGAACTTACCATCGGGAATGTAATCTTCCACAAGCTCTCCCACTTGGTACAGCCTTCAATATCCGCCGCCTCATACATACTGGTGGAAATCGTCTGCAGTCCGGAAAGGAAGATGATAATCTGAATACCCGATGAAATCGCTACATTATAGATGTTATCCATGACCTCAAACAACTTTTCAAATGCCCGTACGCCCACTCCTGTCGTACGCAGAATCTCCTGAATCGCATCTGTTATTCCTGTAGTACCCCCTGCATTTACTTCCACGGTCGCTGCCACGGTCTCCATCAGAGCGTTCTCCGAATCCAACTTAAGCATAACGCCGGAGGCAAGGATTACAGGCAGGAAAAATACGGAACGCACAAGCGCTCTGCCCTTGAATTTCCCATTGAGAACCAGCGCTACAAAGAAACTGAATACCATGATTGCGAGGGAATTAGTCGCCATTCTGGCGATTTCCTCCGTTAAAAACCTTACATATTCGGCATCCACATTGAAAGCATAATTGTAATTGAATATACCTCTCCATACGGGATTAAAGGTGCCGGAGCCAAGTTGAACGTCACAAAAGCTCATATACAGAGACTGTATTAACGGTTTTACCATAAATACCAAAAAACCTAATATAAACGGCGATATAAACAAATATCCCGCAATCGCTTTCCGTTTCTGAAGACCTGCTAACTTATTTTTCTGACCTTTCATAACCATTATCCTTTCTGATAACCTATTCTGACAAAGCCCTTAGGGAAGCGCTGTCGCGCATCCACAAAGGTTTACTGTCTGACTACCTTATAATCCCTTGCAGGAACCGCAACGCCGTCCGGAGTCACCGCGTCGGTGTAGCTGTAATTTACATAGACCTTCGTGCCGTCCTCATAAACGGTACAGGACAGGTTTTCCGCAAGCTTTTTATGATCCGTCATCTGTTGGTTATACACATGACCGAGCTCACTGTTATATCTGTTATACGTCTCCATCATACTGTCATGCACAGCATTGAAATCCGATGCGTAGTATTCCGTATAAAGCGTTTTTTGCAAGGCAAAAGTCGTCTCGCGCATCAGTGAGAAAGAAAGTCCGGCGCCGTACTCGGCAGATTCCAGTAATTCCTGTTGCATATTTCCGCACACATTCAACGGTCTGCCCGTATAATTTACAAAACCGTGGATTGCAAGCTGATAAAACGGAACTTCCGCATCCAATATGGTGTATCCGCTTCCCGCCAAATCCATCCTCGTCACCATATCCGCATATGCAATAGCGTAATCGTTACCCATGTTAATCAGGTTATTCTGACCGCTGTCCTTAATCTTTTTCAGGTTCTCTGCCTGCGATTCCATTGCAGCCTGTCTGCTCACCGTATTTTTCAAATAATAGTCGGATGACAAATCCATGCCCGTATCCCGGAAAGCCACATTTGCGCCATATTTCGAAGCAGCTGCCGATAATGCATCCATATTATCGAGTATGAGATCCGAATGTAGCAGATAATAGCTGTCTACATATTCCCTCGCATTATACGTAACCGGATTATAGACAAACAGTTCCGCTCTCTCTTTAGAGATGAAACGCGCAGCATCCGTAAAGGAAAAGAATCCGTCAAACAGATTGCTGTCATATTCATAATGAGTCACACCCTCAAGATATAGGTCTACACCCAAATCCTTAGCCGTGCTGCCTAAAGACTGTAAATCTTTTCTGCTTCCAAGAGCGCCTATTGTCTTCACCTTTTTCAATATCTTCTGGTTTACGCCGCCGTTACACCATCCCGTCAGCTTCACGGAAATATTATCCATCCCCTCTTCTGAAAGCTGCGTAATCATATCCTCCGCCTCGCTGTATTTGGTAAGCTTCAGGGGACGTGAAACCGGTACTCCTAAAATCTGCCTTACCTTATCCACCGCACCTACAATCTCCAACGCCACCGGAGTCGATGTATCGTTATTTTCCTCAAAATAACCGCTGTATTTATTTTTCAGATAGCCCTGATAGGCTTTCGCCATATCCACATAATCATTGCTGTTAACGAAGCAATAGCGCTGTGTCAGCGTCTCATGCGGCAGCTTTTCCAAAAATTTGTATGTATTCTGGCTGCCTATATCACCAATCTCAAAGAGTTCTCTGGGGCAGATACTGTAAACTGCATTTACATAATTATAGCTTCCGCCGTGACCCGCGATATCCGCCTGCACGGAAGCATAGGGTACCCCCTCTTCCAAAATGCAGATAAATGAGTCGTCACCGTTCGCAATGCCGAAAGCATTGAAATAAGCCCTTGTATCATGCACCACGGCATCTCTCGACAACGCCATATCCCAGCCATAGAGATTAGCATAATACGCAGCCTGAGACTGTTTTCCATTGTTAAAATTTATAAGCGCGCCTCCGCCCTCAGGCACCAGCATATACCCCTCATCCTCGGGACCGCCTGCTCCGAAATAAGGCAACATTACCATTGTATAAATCGGTGCGCTCTTTTTATACTCCATATCATCCAAAGGCATTTCAACCACCATATCGCCGCCGTCCAGACGATATTTGATACTTACGTTAAATACCAGTTTATTACTGCTTTTTAATTTATTATTAAGCTCTTTATCCGCCTCTAAATCCTCCGCGGTATATCCGGCTTCCGAAAAAATCTGCTCAAGCTTGATGGTAGACGCTCCCGAAACTGTCGTATCTCTTAGGACATACACCGGCTCCGTCTCCAAAATCGGATAGTTTGCCAGCATCTCATCTTTTTCTTCACCATCTTCCATATCATTAATGTCATATTTTTTGTAATAACGGCGAATGAAGCTGGCGTTCTGCTTTCCGGCCGCATCAAACCATTTCTGCATCCTTTCCACGGTTGTAACCGGCGGAATCGTATACTCTTTCTCCGCCTCCCCAATGGAATAATTTACCTTAATATAATCCTCACCCTGCTCAATCTCAAAGAGAGCGTTTTCAACGCCATAGCTGAAATTATCAAAGGTGGTCTGCAAACCCGTTGACTGACTGAAAGTCAAGAGCAAGGTAGACTGCAGCCTTCCTTTATAGGAAGCCACCGCCAGTGGGTCAGACGCCGCTTCGGGAGGGTTGGAATACCAAATTTTACCTGTCTCCTTCACTTCCAAAGCAAACTGCGTGGTTACCGGATCCATGGTCATCTTCAACTTGTCATTCTCTATCACAATCGGATCCTGTGTCCCGCTATAGCTGGTTATCCCCACCACAGGCTCCTGCTCCGTGGCGCTTTGGAAATAAAATATAACCACTATTGCCGCTGCGATAACAGACGTTATGATAATAGGCGCCAACATACTTTTCAACTGTCTGACAAGCGCCTCCTTAAATTCTCGTTGTCTCACTGATTTTTCTTTCTTCATGAGCATTCCCTTCCTTTACCCAGCCCTTGGGGCGTTTCAAGTTTAATTCCCCGCAGTCTGCGGCGGGGTCTTTGACTTTACTGTACCATCATAATCGGAACATAATCTCTTTCGCCAGAGAAATGAAATACGCCACACCCTGAGAAATCATACCGAAAAACAGCAACAGGATAAATACTATTATCAACATTGCAAACAAACTCGCTATCATAAATAACATGTTCTTTCCCGCACCGAATTCATGAATCTGACCCATGGCCGCAATCATCAAAAGCCCGGCCCAGACAAGCGAAAGTACACTGACAACAATATAAAACTCAGCTTCGTCCACGGTGACAAAATTGCTGAAAACCATCAACGGAAACTGCACCAATGGATACGGCGTCATCGCATAACAGCACGCCATATATACCTGCCCGAGTCTCCCCTTTCCGTCAAACAAAGTAGTCAGTCCCCAGTTGCCGAGCACAAACATCGCAAGTGGAAATGCAACGCTGGCTACATATAGGAAGATATTAATGCCCTCCCAGTAAACCGTTATGAAAATAAAACTGGTATAACGCAGCTTCATAACTCTTATCAGCAGCGTCAAAAACAATATCGTGTTTGCAGCTGCATATGTTCCCCGTCTCTCATGGGTTAAATCCCAAAAGCCGTCCAAGGGATGTGTCGCGCAATACAGTGCAAATTTCAGACTCCTTATATATTTCTGATAGGTTCCACCTTTTTTCAATGCAGCAATCATAACGTTCCCCCTGTCACTTGGTCTTCAAAAATATCTGCGGTATCAATTTCATACTTAATTCTCTTAATTCTGCCTATAGACATGGGAAGCAGGAATATCGCCAGAATAACTATAACAAGCGCAACGATATGATCCTCCACCCATTCTTTTCTGTACTGTTTATACGCCTTAGAATAATTATCCGCGTCATATTTTAACTCAAAATACTCCATTGCTTCTTTATACTGTTTTTGACGCAGCAAAGAACGTCCGATACCGATATACGCCAAATCATAATTGCCATCCAACATCATGACCTTGCGCCAACTCTCGCCTGAGGCCTCATAATTTCCCTCGTCAAAATCCTCAATGGCGCTGTAGACCAACTCACCGAACTCCGTAGGTGTAAACAGCGTTATGCTGCAGTCCAACGCATCCAACACAAATAAATCGTGACCCATATGCTCAATAGCCGAAGGCTGCCTGAAATATCCATCCATATTACCGTTGCCGCCAAAACAGAACACGGTCTTTCCCTGGTCATCATAGCCGAACAGACGTCCGCGGTTCTTATCCAGACACACATATATGTCATTTTCAAAAACAGTCACATCCGTAAAATAGGAAGGACCTTCATAGCCGCCACCCTTGCCCCAGTACAGGTCCCCATAGACGGGATACTCACCGTTTTCCACCAAGATATCGTTACCCATAAGGTTTAACTTACGGATGGCATCCGCCGCTCCGGAATCCAAATCCGCTTCCTCCTGGCCGCCGGCACAGGCGTAAATAAAGCCTTCATGATCCATATAAATATTGTCGTATGCGGTAGGTACAAAGGACGTCATACGCTGCCTTTGCTCCTGCGTCGCCAGTTTCTTCCAGACAAAATCAACGAAGTCAAATGTAACCGGAGTCGCGCCCACGAATCCCGAAAACGTTCCATCCGCTTCATACTTGCACAAACCCTGATTAATGCTCGTTGCAATGCAGTACACACGCCCTGCCGTGTCAACGACAATCTTAGAAGGTTGGAAAACACTGTCTGCGCTTACGCTCGAATCTACCGGCAGGTTAAACTGCATGAGGTAATTTAAGTCACTGTCAACCTTTACAATCCTGGCATTTCCGTTATCACTGATGAATATGTCTCCTTCCTCCGATACTGCAATATCAGTGGGACCTGCTAATGATGTGATATCCGTGTCGCCTTTTATACTGTCAAATATGCGCTCCACCTCAAACGTTTCCGTACCGGTACGCTTCAGCTGCACAATACGGTTATTGCCCGTGTCACATATGTAGAGCATATCTCCTTTGACGAACATTCCCTGAGGATTCTTGAAGTTCACGTCCAGACCAAAGGAAGACGCCGTATAGACGTTAGTCACCGAATAAGCATCCGGCGAATCCTGTACATCGCCCCAATAATCATAATTGTAGGTATAACTTCTTTCCGCCGCCATAACACCTGATGAGGATACCGCAAAGACCACAGCTCCACACGCCAAAGCGCCGATTAATTTGATTATCTCCTTCATATGTCACCTCGTTTTATTATTAATCTTTCAAGCCGGAACTTGCCATTGTTTCCAGAATCTGACTCTCGGAAAAGATAAATATCGCAATAGGCACAATCATCAATACAACCAATACCGCCGCGCCCTGTCCTGTCCTCGCAATACCGCCGCTCTGTATCTGCTGCATTGCGTACACAAGCGTTTTTTTCTCCTCAGAATAAATGAAAGTAGCTGCTTTATTATTCCATAGACCCTGCACGGAAAAAATGATAAGCGTCATCCATGCAGGCTTCACATTAGGCATAACGATACCGGCAAACACGCGCCACTCGCTGGCGCCGTCAATCTTCGCGGCTTCAATCAAAGATGTAGGGAGCCCTTCCATAAACTGCTTCATCAGGAACAGTCCCATCGGCGATGCAAAAGCCGGAATAATGATAGACCAATAGGTATCAATCCAACCCAGCTTATTTAAAATCAGATAGTTCGGTATCTGCGTAACATAGCCTGTGAACATCATTGCCACGGTAACCAGTTTAAAGAACATCTGATTGCCCGGAAAATCATATTTCGCCAGAACAAAAGCTCCCATGGATGCCACCAACAAATGTCCGAAAGTCCCCAAAAAGGTGATAAACACCGTGTTGAACAGATATCTTGTGAAAGTAACCCACGACTTTCCCATCGTTACAAACAAATCGGAAAAGTTATCAAGCGTAGGATTCTGCGCTAAAATCTTCGGCGGGAACTTAAACAGTTCATCCAAAGGCTTCAAGGCGCTGCTTACTGCATAAATAAGCGGAAACGCCATAACTAAAGCAACCAACAGCAAAAACAGGTATAGAAAAATATCTCCTATAATAGAGCGGTTCGGTTTTCTTCTTTTAATCAATTTCTTGTGGTAAACCGGTTCCATATTATTTTGCTTTTTCTTACTCTTCTTGTTCATATCAGGTTCCCACCCTCCTCAACAGACTTTGAATTGCTTTGTTGCAAAGTATCATCATCAGGAACAGGATGGTCGCAATGGCACATGCGTAACCCATCTCAAACCTAGTGAAGCCGTAGTCAAACAAGTGCGTTACTATTGTACGCGCCGCATAATCCGTACTGGGATATCCACACAACGCCATGGTAACGTCACACACACCGAATGCCTGCGTAATCGACATGACCGCACCGAACATCAGCATGGGACGCATATTAGGAAGGGTTATGTACCATAACTCCTGCCAACGGTTCTTCACTCCGTCCATGTATCCCGCTTCAAACTGCGACCTGTCCACACCCTGTAAGCCTGCAACGAAAGATAAGAAACCGGTTCCCAAGCTCATCCACAAAATGACAAGCATACAGATTGGCAGCATATAGTCCGGATTAATAAACCACAACACAGGCGTATCTATAATTCCTATATTCATCAGGAAAGCGTTTACATAGCCGTAAGCGTCTCCCCTGAAGAACACGGAAAAGATGACGTAAACGTTGCCCGCAATCGACGGCGCATAGAAAACTACTACCGCCACGCTTCGCACCCATCTGGGCAGCTCGTTAATCAGCCATGCGAACAGGAAAGACATGATGTAGCCTAAAGGTCCGGTGATGATGGCTATCATCAATGTATTTTTAATACCGATGAGAAATATATCGTCCTCAAGAATCAGTCTGATATAATTCTGCAGTCCTATAAACCGCGGTTTTTCCATAATATTGTAATATGTAAAACCATAATATATTGATATCAAAACGGGCGCCACATAAAACAGCGTAAACAACAGCGCATAGGGCAAAAGAAACAGATAGCACATTTTACTCCGTTTTGCCTTTTTCCACGCAACCTGTAAATTATGTTTGCGCAGAACAAAATATCTTTTGATATACTCTCCCATCACTGCACCCCCTACTCCTCATCTATCGGCATACCGAACTCAATTCGCTTCTTCTTTAATTCATCGTTTATCGTAACTGAATAGTCTATGATAGTCTCGCGCGAGTCGGTCTTTTCATTAATAACCTTTCTGATGGCATTAGTAATATGGCGTCCCGTAAAGTAACCGCCAGGAACTTCCCTGATGCCTACAGTCTGATCCCATTGCTCATTCAGAACCTCAATATCATCATTACTCCATGAAAGCTGAGCAAACGCATCCTTGTTTGCCGTGTTATAACGCGCCGAAGAACCTAACAGTGCCTCTATTTCACGTCCGAAGCGTACCTGAGTATCAATTGACGCCCACCATTTCATGAATTCCCATGATTTGTTTCGCAGGCTCTCGTCCTCGGTAGCAATCATCATTGTCGCGTTACCGGTGATAAAGTCGGAACGGTCTATGTAAGTGCTGCCGTCCTCCGCCGTGCGCTCCGTACCGGGAATAAGCGTGAAATCCCAAAGTCCCCTAATTTCAGGCGCCGAAACCATCAGTGTGTTGTATGTCGAATACGCCGCGATACCAATGGGCATCTCGCCTGAACGGAAACGGCTCACAAAATCATATACCGTTGGCAGACCGTAATCGTTAAAATATCTGACATAATCCTTAAACGCCTTTACTCCTGCTTCACCATCGACCACTGTCTTCGTACCCGCTTCATTATACATATCGCCACCGTATTGGTAGAGAAGCGTGAAGTATAAAGACAAATCCGGCGTATTGGAAGCAACTGCCGTAGACGCCGTCGCGGTGGTGCTTGAACCCGCTGCCGTCGGAATGCCTACCGAAAGATTGTTGCCCTGTATCGTGGGCATCATCTCAATCAATTCCTGCCACGTTTGTGGCGGCTCCAAGCCCAACTCCTCCATAACGTCCGTCCTGTAGAACATGACGTTAAAAGTCTGCGTTTCCGGTATCCCGTAAATATGTCCGTCAAGAGAATACTGCTCATATGAACTCGCCGTATAATGGGAGAACGTTTCCTCCCAACCCTCAAACTGCGTCAAATCTTCTACTGCATTTCGAAGCGCAAAATCCACAGGCTGATTGGCGCCCACGGACAGCACCACATTCGGTCCCCTTCCCGCCATAACCGCATTCATCAGCGCGCCGGGGTCAACAATCTCTACATTTACCTTTACGCCGGTATTCGGTGTAAAGGAGTCATCTATCATGGATTTTAATATGGTTCCCTGGTCACGACCCGTCAGAACCCATACCTTCACTATATCTTCGTCATTTCCATCGTCATATACGTCGCCTACAGAGTTATAATCAACCGCGAACGACGCCATGAATGATTTCGACTCATGCCACATCTTGGTAAACATATTCGCCTTGTCTTTCTTATAAGAAGCCCCGTCGCCGCTTACAACAAGGTAATCAATATCCAGCTTCGTATCCGCCAGATTGAGAGAAGCAGTTCCAAGAGCCGTAATATTATCCTTAAACGTTACGAACTCCAGAGAAATCTTCTGCGGCTTCTTGTAAAAACGCTCAAGCTGCTGCGCCACCGTCTGTGCAGATGCAATGTTGTCGGCTTTCTGTCCGCTGTATGCTACCATATCGTCCACCAACTTAAAAAGCCGCTTGGACTCAAGGTCCATTGCCTTCATAATCTCGGGATAGCTTCTCTCGATATAATAATCCCTGTATTTATCAGGATTAGCGCCTATGTACACCAGAACCTTCCTATATATCTGATTCAGTCTGTATGTAGAGTCTTCCAATTCCTCCAGAATAGCTCCAAGTCCGCCAAGCGATGCTTCTAATCTGATAGTATGTGTTCCGGCCGTAAGATAAAATCTGTAATTGTTTCCTTCCGCATCAGCCAGATCCTTACTGTTCCAGTCGTTACTATACTCAAAGCCGACCTCTTTCATCTCAGCGAAAGGAACTTCTCCGTCTATGTACACGATTCTGTTTGAAACGCTTCCTCTGGAATAGTTCTGGCGCCCCTTCACCATAATGTTGTAATAACCGTCCTCGGGAACCTCAAACTCCCATTCAATCCATTGTCCGGAACTTCTCCATGTTTCTCCGCCCACATAGTTCAATACGGTAGTGGTAACGCTGTTCGGCTGGGTCGTAGGTGAAGACCTGTCATATTTAGCATACAAAGAAGACTCCGAGCGGCGCGTTGAATCCTCACCCTGAATTATCTGTACATAATCTTTTAACGAATCCGGATTATTTACATTCGGCTGTTTTGCAATATACTCTTCGTAAGTATCAGCAACTTCAACAGCACATATTGACATATTTTTCAGAACCATAGGTTCATTTTCTGCTTCAATGGTTATTTCATTATTACCTTTCTCCAGATAGAACATATATGGCTCAATAATATATCCCATATCGTCCCTGAAATAAGAAGCCTGCCAATCAAACTCTTCTACCTGAATGGGTCTTATTTCATTGCCCTGATTATCAACTCTGATTTCACCGCCGTCTTTCCAGATTCTGGAAAAAGATATGTTCCTTGCACCCTCAAAAGGAAGCTCGCCATTGACATAAACAGATCTCTCTGCCGCTACGCCTCTTGACTCAGGAATAAGATACTCGACTGTCATATTATAGAAACCGGTCTCAGGAACATTGACATTCCATGTAACTGTCGAACCTGTTCCGGTAAACAATGCCTTCTCAACGCCTTCATAATCATCGTATACTTCAACATCGCCCGTAGATTCATACTTAAATAAATCTACGTCAATGTTCTGTGCGGGATATGCCGCATCCATATGGGAATTAAGATAGCCTGTATAGGTTCCTTCTCTCTCCATGCCTTCTACGTCAACCGTAAGATCTACGCCCTCATATTTTTCATGGAAATCTTCCACGCCGCGCATTGATACGAGAATTATAATCGCCGCTATCGCTGCTACAGCAACTAATGCTATAATTATTTTCTTGTTCTTTACAGAGCTTCCCATACTTTCCTCCATGAAGTTCAAAATCATTTCGAACTTTTTATTAAAAACATTCCGTCTGTTAAAATTAAGTTCCTATACTATGACATAGGCAGTAATATTTATAAAACCAATCCTAATAAACGATTACTAAAATTTTAATAGATTTTTTACAAGAATCATACCCCTCATATTTTACATGCACCCGAACAAATTATACATTTACATTTTCAGGCACGGTTCAAATGAATTGGACAATACAAACATAATCTGATAATATTAATAAATACAAGGCTGTCAGCAGCCATCCGCAGCATAACGCTAATATCAGAGTTCAAAAAGACAATAAGGAAAAAATAGTATGAAGGTATTGTTTATTGACAGCGAACCTCTTTTCAGAAATGAATTAATGAAAATTATACCATGGAGCAGCTACGGCTTTACCAATTTTTATGAAGCCGATAACGGCGGCACTGCACTCAGACTGATTGATTCGGAGAATCCGGAACTAATTCTGTTAGATATCCGTTTGAAAGATATGTCCGGAATAAATTTTATACGTGAAGCAAAGAAAAAAGATTATGCAGGAAAATTTATTATTATAAGCGAAGACACATATTTTATTAACGCCAAACAAGCTATCAACTACGGAGTGACCGCATATCTGGATAAACCGGCAGACCCTGATGAATTGGCAGAAGCAGTATCTCGCGCTATCGATGACATTTACAGAACCAAGCTTGTATCAATTTATTACGATCAATCTGCCAAACTGTCAAAGAATAATTTATTATCCAGCATCCTGCTTGGAAACATGGCTTATGTTAAAGAGATGGAATCAATATATCACATAAAACTGGATTCTGACTATTACCGGTTGGTTTCTTTTAATTTACCGGAAAAAAGCGATAAGGGAGATATATGGCAGGAAGCTCTGTCGCTTACCAGAAACTGCATTTCTGTCGTATTTTCCGAAACAAAACTGGTTCTTATTGTCTCCAGTTTAAGTCAGGAGCTGTTTATTCAAAAACAACTGAAGGCCTGTCAGGAAAATTATCCACAGTATGCATCCCTTATGGGAATTAAAAGTTCGAATGCCGGGTCGCATACAGAATTGAGCACTCTATATACTGAAGTCCAGCGCATCGAACAAAATCTGTACTATTACAAAGAGAAACAAAGCAGAACGCTATACGCAGATGCACTTTCACAACGACTTGACAGAATACATAAGATGGATTGGAATCTTATAGACTTTACCGAAAATATCATACGTCATATATTACTTCTTCAAAGCTCCGAAGTTGAAGAAGATACTTTGTCTCTGCTTGATTTTCTTGCACTGCGCAAACCGCCCAGAGACAGTGCAAGATTTATACTTATAAATTGTTATTCACAGATTGTCTCTACGCTTACAGAGCACTATCCCCAGTTGGAGTTTGAGATGTCCGACAGACAAGCGCTTGCATCACATATGTCTTATGACAGATATCTGTGCGACAGTATTTCATATTTGAACGACCAATTTCAAAAAGCCATTGCTTATATCAGGATTGCCTCCCGGAAGAATCCCTGCCAGAGAATCTGCCGGTATATCGACATGAATTTTGCATCACAACTTCAGTTGAATACTATAGCAAACCTTCTGGGCTATAACAGCACATATCTGGGAAGGCTGTTTCTCCAAGAAACAGGCGTAAGCTTTAATACTTATCTGGATAAAGTACGCATACAAAAGGCGGCGGAATATCTTGAAAAAGGGGTTCCCGTTATACAGACCAGTGAATTATCCGGCTATAACAACCCCGATTATTTTACAAAGAAATTCAAAAAGTACATGGGAATACTGCCTTCGGAATACAGGGCACAGCATATTAAGAAATACCCTGCCCAAATTACCCCCCCCCAGTCCAAAAAAGTGACTTAAGCTGTTTCCTTCTTAAATTTTATCTTACCGGATTCTGTAATTGCCGCTTAAAGCCAGAAATGCAAAAAAGTATAGGCAATTATCGTAATATCTTCTATCACCTGTGCGCATAGGCAGATTAAAGAATCGTTCAATCCACTCTTTCGTGTAAGAGTTATCCGCTGCAAGGGAAGCCTGCGCTACCGTTGCCGTAATCGCTACGGGATGCAGTGCCTTACTGCCTGCCATTCTTCCATCCACCTCATATATATGATAATCATCTTTCCGCGCATCCTCTATCAGATATTTCTGAATATTGTCAGCTGCCGCTGTCTGCCCGCAGTCCACACCGAACCACTCATAGTCCAGACCGATATTCGCCACAGTCCGGTAGGAATCACTAAAGAACCAGTCATGCCTTTCATCCGTCCATGGCAGCTTCCCGCTCATCGGAGTTCCGTCAAATTCTGCATACTCCGCACAGAAACCTGTCTCAGGATGGCATGCTTTGACAAGATATTCCCGGCTGGCTGCCGCCGCCTGTTTCCAAAAAGGCCTGTCTTCTTCATCCGCCCATAAAGCAAATAATTCATAAAAATGCGGCAGATGATAAGACGGATCCGTAAAACCGCTCCCCGGCACAAACAATATCTGATGGTTATCCAAATTCCACATCGGGCAGCCCGGTCTGCCATTCTGACCTTTGTGAAGGCATGCCCTCAGAATTGCTTTCGCCTCCTCGGCATAATTAAAAATACCCTCTCCGTCGCCCCACCTGTGAGAAGCAAAAAATAATGCCATGGCAAAAAATTCTTCTCCATCCGGCGCCGGACCATCGGCATTTTTATTTCCATCCACAGCACATGACCATGCGAAATATCCCTCGTTTTCTCCTTTATCCATCCACATATAAGTCTTAGCCCATTTCCACAGACGGTCAAATTCCTCTTTCATATCAAGCTGTACGCTGAGCATCATGCCATAACTCATACCCTCTGTTCTGGCATCATTATTACCCGTATCCATGATATAAGCCATGTCTTCCCCTACGGTAAAATAAAATTTCTCTTCCTCGTCGTAAAAGAAGGTATGTACGATTTCTTTCAGCCTCTGTTCAATTTGTTCCTGACTGATTCCGATTTCCGCAAAGACATTACGATAATTTCTTTTCTCTTCCAACTTCATTATAATACCCGCTCCCAATTCATCAGTTTATTTTTCTTTACCCTTAAACAGCATCGGTAGAAATTTCTTTATACAATGCCGCCAGAAAGTCCAATCATGGTATCCGTATTCCTCAAAGGTTTCCAGCATGACGCCGCTTTCAAGCACCTTGTCCATATTCTTCCTCGTCGCCGCATAAAAACCATCCTGAGTACCGCAGGCTGCAAACAGGAGCTTAAAGCGCTTTTCAAACTCCTCTCTATCCAGCAGAATACCGCTATAATTCCCCATTGGGTCCTGTATGGTAAGCCCCCCGCTGAAAATTCCTGCCCATGCAAAAAGTTCCGGATTCTCACATACAATCTTCTGAGTCTGCATACCACCCATGGACAGACCCGCCATAGCACGGTTCTCCCTGTCTGGTATGGTGCGGTAATATTCATCAATAAAAGGAATACAGTCATTAACAATTTCCTCATCAAATGAGCCTAGCGAAGGGTGGCTGCTTCCGTCAGGACGAAAAGCATATCCAGTATTCATTACAATGATCATTTCCTGCATCCTGCCGTCTGCAAGCATATTGTCGGCAATATTGTCAAGTCTGCCCTGCCATATCCAGCCAATCTCATTTTCTCCGCCGCCATGCTGTAAATACAGCACCGGGAAACGCCTGTCAGTTTTTTTGTCATAACCGGGCGGCGTATAAACATAACATAGCTTATACCTTCCGGTCTGAGACGATTTGTAATAGTTCATATGTATGGAACCGTGCGGCACATCAGAAAGAATGTATTCCTTAAAATCATCCTCCGGCATCTCAAAAATACCGATACCACGGAACGCCCCATATCCTGCCGGTGCCAACGGATTAAGAACCCTGGTTCCGTTTATATAGTAATCATGATAGTGAAAACCGGGTGAAATACCTGATTTACTGCCTGTCCACCAGCCTTCCATGGAAGCATCGGTTTCTTTCTTAAGCGCAATGCGCCCGATTCCGAATATATCCGTTTCAACTTTTTGTGCACCGGGGGCATACATCCGAAATACCGCCTGCCCCGGTGCCGTAATTTCCACGCCGCGCGGAAGGTCTTTATATCTTCCTGCCGGCCTCCCTTTTTCATCGAATGCAAATATAACCTGTTTATATACCGGGTCAAAGAACAGAATGCTTTCTTCTTTCAACTGCCGCCAAGCCTGTTCTTCGGAATATATGGGCGTTCCTGCGTTATCCGCATCTGTATACGCTTCCGATAACCGCTCTTTCAATGATGACTCTGCTGCTTCCTGCAAAACATTTTCGTCCAAAAACAATACCTTAGCAAAATCCCTCAGGCTTTTTCTCCATACATGCCATTCGTGGAAACCCTCATAGCTTTTCCGGATACAGTTTATGCCCTTTTCTTTCATCTGCACTGAAATATCTTCCAGATTCTGTAAAAGACCGGTTTCTCCAATACCGCAGGACAGAAATACCGCTTCCGGACGATAATCTTCCGTTTCCATGATTTTTTCCACGGGTTCCTCAGCTACGCCCGAAAATACGCCAAGATAGGCAAATAAATCCGGATGCTTTCCTGCCGTCAGGGCTGCCTGCGCAGAACCGAGCGACAGTCCCGCCACAGCTCTGTGCTCCCTGTCGCCAAGTGCCCTGAAATTCTTCTCTATAAACGGAATACAGTCCTTCGTAAGTTCCGCATCAAAATCACCGGGATAAAATACGGGATCCTCACCTTCCTTAAAGGCATATCCGCTGCACATTACCACCAACATTTCCTTGCAGCTGCCTTCCGCAATCAGATTATCCATAATCAGATTCAGCTTACCGTTCCAAATCCACCCTGTTTCATTCTCACCTACGCCGTGCTGGATATACAGTACAGGATATTTCCGTTCTAAATCCTTATTATAACCCGGCGGCGTATAGACATAACATGTCTTCATATGGGAATTGACGCCCGACATATATTTTCTTATCTGCACATCACCGTGCGGAACATTCTTTAAAAAATAAAAATCTTCATCTTTTTCAGGAACTTCAAAGAAATTAATCGGCTCAAAGCAGCCATAACAAATCGGGCTTTGGGGGTCCCTTACCTGCACTCCGTCTACGTACCAGCTAAAGTAGTGGAAACCCGGCTTTATCCCTTCTACATTTTTTTGAAAATATCCCTTATCGTCCTTTATTAATGCAATCTTCTCATTGGGAAAGCTTCCGGTTATGCCTGCAACTTCGACAGTGTCTGCATCCGGTGCATACAGCGTAAATGTAACCGCGCCGTCTTCAGATAACCTGACGCCGCAGGGGTCGTCTATGTACCTGATTGTTTCCGGTTTGCCGAATTCTCCCATCACTACCTGTTTATTTATAGGATCAAAAAAGACGGGATGCATAGTTAATGCCTGATTTATCATATCCGTGGTTCTCCATTCCGATAATGAAAATTTATTCATGTATATTATACTCAATCAAACAGCTTTCTTCAATGGTTTCATATAAATATATATGGCAATGGCCATCATCGGCAGAAATGAGATCAAAAATGCTGCCACGCTGTCTGAGCGCCAGCCGTTTAATTTATCGTTATTGACAAAATACCTGAGAATGGACGGGGTTGCATTATTGACTGCATGAAGGAATGCCGCCGGCCATATGGAACCGGATTTATATGTCACAAAAGTAAGGATAATCCCTATAAACACACACATAACGCACATGGCAGCGAAACCTGTAAAAGGATATCCGAAATAATCACGCCCGAAGTTATGACCGACATAGGTAAGAGGCCAGTGCCACATTCCCCAGATGATACCGCCAAGAAGCACCGCCCGTTTTACGCCCCAGAGTTTTATCATCTTAGGCATCATGTATCCCCGCCATCCGGCTTCTTCCCCCCAAGCGGCAAATGAACCAAGGGCGCCTGAAACCATCATGACTAACGGCTGCATGTAAATAGCGGCACGTTCATTTGCGGCGATTCCCAGAACCTCTGGATAGGCAGTGTCGAAAGCTCCGGGCGAAAAGATCAGGGTGAAAGCATAACCGAGTTCAATGTAAACCCATGGCAGAATGACTGCCAGCACGAAATAAACCCACTTTCCGTCTTTAAAGGAAATTCCCAGAAGCAGTGAATCCCTGCCTGTAACGGCAAACCCTTCCTTAGTTATATATCTGGTAATCAACGCCGCAATGGCAGGCGCTAACATCCCAAGGCATATGAACTGGTCCATGCCGGAAAAATTTCCATCTTCCGCCCATACATGACCTGATAGAACATATGGGAAAAAAATGATCCATGTTAATCCGAATGCAAAAGCAAGGTAAATAAAAAGTCTTTTTGTTTCCAGTTTTTTATCCATCGATTGCCACCTCCCTGTTCCTGTTGATTCTGCAGGTTATCCGGTAGGACAGCCAGAAAATAAAAAGTTCCGCAACCGGAGAAATGACAGTAATCAGCGTGACGATAACAAGGTGCTCATTACACCAGTTTACAAAAACGGTAATATCATAATTTGCAAAAATCTTCAGGTTTCCGAATAACAGATACGCCATAGCCAAAAAAGCGGCACCCTCTAAGATTGCAGTCTTTATTACCATTCCTTTTTTTACGCCAAAAGTAATGAAGAATGGCAATTCTATAGATGCAAGCACAAGTGTCAGCCCGCAAAACGCCAATATAAATTGTGAAAGAACCGTGAGGCAGTCAGTGCTGTTATTATTTCCCGCCACACTGCCGTATATTGTAGTCCATACCGTATCCAGAGAAATCAAAACATAGACGGCAATCCCGATAAAAAGGTATTTTGATGCAATATATGCATTTTTATCAAGAGGCAGCGCACCGGTATACTGTTTAGTCTTATTCTTTTCATCATGCCTGCAGATGGCCGCTGTCCAAGCGGAGGGCAGATAAAAAGAGGAAACTATAAAAAGCAGAGGCAGCATTACCAGAAAACTATCCCTAATCTCGCCGACTGTAACCTGCACCAATTCCCCGGACTCGTTTTCTACCAAACCGCCTGACATAACCGTAGTTACATTTCCCGGAAAGATAAATCTTAATATCAGAAAGGCAAGGGTGCATCCGGCCAGAATAAGCACAATCCGCCTGCCCCTGATTCCTACGAAATCCTTGTACAAAAGTCCTGCCATTACGCTACACCCCGCTTTCTTCCTGCTATATACACCGCTGCAAAATAAGCTCCGCCGGAGATGATGACCGCCGCAAATAACAGTATATATGATTTGTGAAACATAAATTCCGTCGTATGTTTGTATAAATCCATTAAGGCATTATCGTCAACGCCTGTCAGAAAATCTTTTACCTTATCGTAAACAGCGCATACACATATGACTACGCCGATTAACAATGGAAGAATATTTGCATATGTAGTTTTTCCTTTACCCAGAATGTATACAAACAAAATAAACAGGCTGATATACACCATCATGACAGATGCAAAGGTAATGATAACGCCGCAAAACTTTCCAAATGAAATTATGTCTGTCAGGACAGTCAGAATAACTGTCATCATAAAGTCAACCGCCACTCCTATCGCGATAAATAAGCCGCCTGCTATAAATCTGCACGCTACCCGTTTACCGATGGAAACCGGCAGCGCTGAAGCGACCTTATAAAAAGATGCTTTTTCATCATCCGTAATGAGATTCGTAATATCTCCCGTACATGCAATGGGAATCAGCATAAATATAAGCAGCGCGCTGCTTGCAATTATGGCAATATCCGCCTCGGTATTCTGCCCCGAGCCAATCATCTCGGAAAATCCCGCGTGGATATTCCCAAAATTATAACTAAGTACGAACATAATGGAAATAACAATAACACCGACAATGATAAACCCATAATTTATCAGTTGTTTTTTCAGGCAGTAAAAATCTTTTATCAACAATCCTTTCATTACTTTTCCCGCCTTTCCGGCATGCTGTATCCTTTTGCCTTATTGACATAGTAAATCATGATTTCTTCAAGCCCCGCCGGTTCTATGACCATTCCCGGATACAGCTTCTGCGCGGCTTTTCTGTCGTTTACCAAAACCTCCGCTCCCAGGCTGGAAGTTTCCACTGATACAAGTAAAGATTCGCTGATATTCTTTAGTTCATCCTTTTTACAGCGGAGAATGCCATGTTTTTCAAGAATCTCATCCTTGTTTCCTTTTAAAATAATCTTTCCCCCATCAATAAATACCACCTCATCAGCAAGCTTTTCCAAGTCTCCCGTAATATGTGAGGACAACAGAATGGTGCGTTCCTCTTCTATCATGTATTCACGGAAAATCTGAATCATCTCATTTCTCACAATAGGATCCAGTCCCGAAGTCGGCTCGTCCATAATCAGGAGCTTCGCTTCGTGGGAGAGAGCTGTGGCAATCTGAAGCTTCATTCTCATACCTCTTGAAAAGCTGCCGCATGCTTTTCTGGTTGGAAGGGAAAAACTTTTCAGATATTCAAAAAACTTTTCCGAATTCCAATTTTTGTATACATTCTTCATTATGGTATTAATCTGTCTGGCATTTAAAAAATCATGGAATCCCATCTCATCGAAAACAACGCCGATGTTTTCACGAAGTGCAGCAGAGTCTTTATCAATGCTTTTTCCAAATACATATACTTCTCCGCCGTCTCTCTTAATAGCGTCAAGGATGATTTGTATCGTGGTTGTCTTACCGGCGCCGTTCTGCCCGATAAATCCGCACACTGAGCCTTGCGGCACAGTAAAGCTCACATCATCCAGCTTAAAGTCCCCATAATCCTTTGTCACACCTTTTAATTCAATTACATTCGCAATATCTTCCATGGCAAATCCTTTCTTTATCTTACAACCAATATGCCTATAGGTTCTTTTCCCTATATAGAAGAGTAAGCATTTCCTGAAGCTCATCCAATGTTATCCTGCCGAGAGCTGCTTTATCCACTGCGCTTTCCAAAAGCTCCTGAACCGCAAACATCATATTTTCCTTTATAATGTCGCTGTTTATTCCTTTTACAAAGCTTCCTTTCCCTGTGACAGAGTAAATAAAACCGTCCCTCTCAAGATCCTCGTAGGCACGTTT
>CAZRKN010000011.1:0-89105 GCA_964600805.1 uncultured Bacteroides sp.
TTCCCTGAATCATGCCGTCCTGTATGATAGAAGCATATTTGCTTCCCATATTTCCTACTCCGATTACCGCTGTCTTTATCATATATTTATACTTCCTTTTTTACCACCATATTATATATATCAGCGTCAGCGCCAGTCCGACACTGAACATTAATAGTCCGAAGGAAAGGCTCCTTTGTATTATCACGAAACTCTCTCTGAAATCATCAACACCGGAAGCGACGGCATGTACGAAATCGATATGAGTAGGATTTTTCCTGCCCCACAGGTGATTACGCAGCGACTGTATAAAGTTCATAACCCTGCCTATGAATTCCGTACCGGCATTGCCTTCACTGCGCTCATGCGGAAGCGGTGAATCTTTATAGAGAGTTTTACGAAGTACAACGACAGTGATATCAATCATACTGTCAAAGACCCTGCTTGCAATTCCGCATATCATTGTCAAAAATCCCAATAGCAGCGGTCTGTAGATAAGCTTCTCCATATCCAGCCATTTCGGCCATGCACTGACATACTCTTCTTTGCGTACAAGCAATATTCTTATAACCAGAACATATACAAACACTCCGATAATAATCGAAATAATTGAGCCTTTTAGATTTTCAAGGCTAAAATATTCCATCACACCCTCCAATGGTTCTGCACCCAGAAGATTCATGAATTTCTCACCCATCTGCGCAGCCTTATCCATAATAGCATGAGGGAACAGTCCCCATATGAACAGCACCAGAGCGCTTACCGTAAGCGCGAAACCGCTCTCCGTATTCATATAGCGCTTAATCTCGTCATACTGCTTCTGCTTTTTATCATCTTTGTTCTTTTCTACAAATATTGCAACAAACAGCTTCGTCATGTAAGCAACGGTAAGGCCGCCGCTGATTAAGAAAATTGCCTCAACTGCATTCGTAAATCTGCCGCCGTCATACTCTAAGATACTCTCATGCAGGAGCGTCTTGCTGATATATCCGCCAAACATCGGCACACCGGCTATTGCCAGTGCGCCTATAATAAAAATCACTTTAAGCAGAGGCTTTTTCCTTCCGAATCCCCTTATCTCATTCAAATTCAGCGCATGAGCATTCATGAAAATAACTCCTGCTGCCATGAACAAAACAAGCTTAATCAAAGAATGATTCACCATATGCAGAAGTGTGCCGTGTATGGCAATCATGCTGTCCATACCCAGAAGTCCCTGCATACCGACGCCTATCAGGATGAAACCAATCTGTGACATGGACGAACAGGCAAGTGTATGCTTTAAGTCCATGGAAAATACAGCTAAGAGCGCACCTCCGAACATAGTCAGTACGCCGATTCCCAGAATCAGCTTTCCCCATGCCGCATTGCACAGAAAAAGGTCGCAACCGGTAATCAATATCCCAAATATTCCGACTTTTGTAAGTATACCCGACAGCAAAGCAGATGCAGGTGCAGGCGCAACAGGATGCGCCTTAGGCAGCCATATATGCAATGGAAACGCTCCCGCTTTCGCACCGAAGCCAATTAAAAGGCACACTCCCGCCGCATAAATCAGCGCATGGTTTCCTTCGTAAAATGCTGCTGCAAAGAAAAGTTCATCTATTTTCACTGTACCAAGTACATGATAAAGCATAAAAATACCCATCAACATCACAAGCCCGCCGATAATGGCTACCGCAAGATAGGTTGCCGCCGCCTTCAGGGCCCCTTCTGTCTCTTCCTGCGCCACCCACACATAGGAAGTAAAAGACATAATCTCGAAGAAAATGAACATTGTATACAAATCCGCTGCAAGGAACACACCCATAGTCGCTCCCAGCGTGGCAAGCATAAACATATAGAAACGGTTCTTATTGTCATGATGCTTCATATATTCCCTTGAGATAATCGTCGTCATCATCCACATAAAAGCAGCTATCATGACATAAAGCAGGCGAAAACTCTCAAGTGTAAAGTTAATCCCCATACCGCAGATACCGGGAATGTTACAGTCATAAACCGTCAAACTATCAGTATATAGCCCATTCCGGTTAGTAATAAAAAGGATAAGCGTTATTATAAACTCGCTGATAACTATAAAATCCGCAAAATAATCCCTGAGCGTTTCCTTTTTGCTTCCGATAATACAGGATATAAGCGCTCCCAGAAACGGATAAAATACCAGTACAGCTAAAATTATGTTTTCGCTCATTATATGCAGCTCCTCTCTGTATACAATCTCTCCAGCCAATTGCGAAACTAAGTTTTTCACGACGTCCGTTGTGCAATATATACAAATCACCGCAGGCACGCTTTCGCTGCATTGCCGCCAGTAGCGGCAGCAGAGCACCTGCTTATGTTTTGTATATATTGCACAACTAAGTATTGAAAATAGGTAGTTTCATCAATACCTATCCGATAGCTTACGTAGGATTCGGGTGTCAAAAGGTGCTTATATTAATATCGCCGGCAGATTGCACAAAATGTTCACGAAGTGCCTTGCGAAGGAATATGAGATTTTCTTAATATTCCGCCCAGATACCCAGCAATTTCGGGACACGGATGTCCCGAAAAGCCCGCACTGAGCCCGGACGGCGAATTGCGGGCGGTTGCGTCCGTTATCGACAACATAACCGGAATATTCAGAAAATCCATATTCCGAAGTCAGGCATGAGGGAACATTTTGTGCAATCTGCCCTCTCAGTCCATAAAGGCACCTTTTGACACCCGAATCCTATACAACCACCTTAGGTCATCGTTCACAATCCTCCCTGCCCCGCCACTTCAACGACGCTTTCAAGCGCCCGTATCAATGTCTGCGGGTGAAGCCCGATAAACAGAATCACAATCACAAAAACCGCCAAAGGCAATATCATCACAAAATTCGGGTCTTCAACATCCGATATGGTTCCATAATCGAAATCTTTCCCCGGAAAGAAAGCCCGTACCGTAATCGTCAACATATATATGGCAGTCAGAAGTGCGGAAATCAGGATTGCTGCAAGTCCTATATAAGCCAACGGATTCTGACTTGCCACCGCTGCCTTTGCCAGATACCACTTACTGACAAAACCGCATAAACCGGGAACACCCATAAGCGCCATCGCCGACACGGTAAATATGGCAAATACCTTCGGCATCTTCCTGCCAACCCCATCCAATTGATGAATATAGGTTCTTCCGGTCTTATAAATAACTGCACCTGCACAGAAGAAAGAGCATATTTTCATAACCGCGTGCGCAAGCATATGGGAAAGCGCTCCCATCAGTCCGGGCGGCGTCATAAGTACGATACCGAACAGTATATATGATAAATTGCTGACAGTTGACCACGCAAGCCTGCGCTTGAGATGCGTTTCCTTCAAAGCGCGGCTGCATCCGTATACAATCGTAAAAGTCGTAACTGCCATCAGAAAATACTGTGCCCATGTTCCACGTAAAAAGTCTGTTCCAAAACTGAAATATGTGATTCTTAAAGTCGCAAACGCACCCGCTTTTACAACTGCCACGGCATGTAAAAGAGCAGTTACGGGCGTAGGCGCAACACCCGCCTGGGGCAGCCACGCCGAAAACGGACACATGGCAGCCTTAACGCTGAAGCCGCAGAAGCAGACTACATAAATAAGCAACAGCAGATTAGCCTTGTCCCCAAGTTTAGACATGTCCAACACACCGCCAGGTGTGAAATTTGATGTGGTTCCATATATCAGTATAAAAATCATTCCGATAAATGCAAACGCTGCGCCACCCAATGAATAATACAGGTAAGTCCGGCTTGCAAGTACCGCTTCCCTCGACAGTGTATGCAGAACCAGAGGCACAGTCACCATAGTCAGCATCTCATAAAAGAAATACATGGTCACGATATCTTCTGCCATTGCAATACCAAGCGTTACCCCATAAGTAACCGTATAGAACATAAAGAATATTTTTTCATGTCCTTCATGCTTCATATATTCAAATGAGTATAAGGTCGCAAACGGCCACATAAATGCCAGAATCGTTGCAAACACGCTTCCAACCGCATCCAGCTTTAAGCTTATACTTAGCTTACCTGTGAAACGAAACAGAACAAATGCCTCCTCAGGACGATTGAAAATCAGTAAAAATGCAAACACTGATGTAACAATCACTACCAGCTCTATATAAACCGCCATCGCATTCCTCTTTTTAAACGGAATAACGGGAATGAGTGCACCGAACATTATCGGCAGAAGCACTGCAATAACCATAAAAAATGAATTCATCTTATACCGTCATACTCCTTTCACACCATATTTCCGTTTCTTTCTATAGTGACGCCGCAATTTCACCCACGTACTTAATCAACGGATTCGGCCATATCCCCAAAATAATCGTAATAACAGTCAATATAAGAAGCGCCGCTGTCATAATATCAATGCGCTCCTTTTTTTCCTCTATCACAGCATCCTTTCCCGGAAGGAATCCTTTCACGGTAATCGGAAGCAGATATCCTGCTGTCAAAAGCGCACTGAGCAGCAAAACGACCGGACCAAGCATTCGAAATACACCTGTGTCCGACTGCAGCGCCCCCTGTGCCAGATACCATTTGCTGATAAACCCGCTCATTGGCGGAATACCTATCAATGCAAGTGAGGCAAATGTGTAGCACCACAGAGTCACTTTCATCTGCTTACCGATTCCGGTATATGAGTCCGCTTTCGTCTTTCCCGTGCGGAATATGAAAATACCGGCAGTAAGAAACAGTGCACATTTAATGAATGCATGGAATACAAAATGCAGCAAAGCTCCACTCATTCCTGTCGTCGTAAGCAGAGATAAACCAAACAATATATATGATGCCTGACTGACCGTTGAATATGCCAGCCGCTTTTTAAATACATTTTCCCGATATGCAAGCATGGAGCCCATGAATACAGTGAGCAATGTCAATGTCATCCATGCCGTCTGCACCCACGTTCCCCTTATGAAATCAGGACCGACGATATAGTACACGCTGCGGATAACAGCCAGTACCCCGCCTTTTACAATAATGGAAGAAAGCACTGCAGAAGCCGGCGCGGGAGCTGCCGGATGCGCCGCGGTAAGCCATGAGTGAAGGGGAAACATACCCGCTTTTGCGCCAAATCCTATAAGCATCATGAATACTGCCACCTGTAATATTCCTACATTTTCTGACGCTAATGTCATATTCAAAGTTCCGCCCGCCGTAAAGTTAAGCGTATCACAGTACTGATACAGGAAATAGATTCCAAACAACGCTGAGTAAGCTCCGCACATTGAATAAAACAGATATTTCAGAGCCGCCATAATCGCTTCCCTTGAACCATTGTGCAGTACTAATGGCATGGTGGTCAGCGTCATCAGCTCATAGAATAAGTAAAAGGTAATCAGATTTCCTGCAGATTCCAAGGCAATAATCACAACATAAACCAAAACGTAAAATATGAAAAACCTCTTTTCCTCTCCCTCATGCTGCATATACATAAATGCATAAAATCCTGTTATCAGCCAAACGATACTCGTCACTGTGATAAACAGCCTTCCAAGTGCATCTATATGAAAGTATACAGGTATCTTATCCATAAGACAGAACAGAGTAAGGCTTCCATCCGTGCACCATGCCACTGTAAGCGCAAGCGCTGCAGCGAGCGACAATACTATTCCTATAATAATATGCAGAGTTTTCACAGATTCATTTTTATCTAAAACTTGATTCATATTGAAAATCATGCTCCTTTTCTCAAATCTATGCGAACATTTTCAGTCCCTGCTCAATCAGATTGATCACAGGTTCAGAAGAAAGACCTAAGAATAGATTCAAAACGATAAAGCAAATCAGGGCAACGCTTTTTGCGGGCTGCTCCCAGACCAAAACATCTTCAAAGCCTTTATCCAGAATTACTTCTTTTTTCTCCGGAGTATAAATACGTATTACAGTCTTCATAAAATATACCGCATTCAGGATAACGCTTATTGCAAGCGCTATCATTGTAATAAGTATCTTATGCTTATTTTCCACCGCTGCCTGTGCAAAAAGCAGTTTGGAAATGAATCCCGAAAACATCGGAAAACCTACCATTGACAGCGAACCTACCGTAAATGCCACTCCTGCCAGCTTGTTGCGGTATCCTGCTCCGGTCAGGTCAAAAAAGTTTTTACTTTTGGCAGAAGCATCCGTAATTCCGGAAGCTGCTGTAAAAAGCAGGGATTTTGTAGCCGCATGCGATACTATATGATAAATGCTCGCTATCATTCCAGAGGTCGTCCCGAGACCAAAGCCCATATAAATATATCCTATCTGCGCAACCGAGGAATAAGCAATCATCCTCCGTATGTCACTTTCTTTAATTGCGTTAATAGAGCCCATTATCATACCCGCAACGCCGAAAACAAACAGCACATTAATTACTTTACTCTCTCTTATTATGTCAAAACCGATAACACGGTAAAATATTTTTACAAGTAAAAAGATATAGCCTTTAGATACGAGCGAAGACAATATGGACGCTGAGGACAAAGTCGAGTATCCATATGCATCCGGCAGCCATGTATGGAACGGATACAATGCGCTTTTAATGGCAATTCCCACAGATATAAGGCAGATTGATACCAGAAGAGGCACATGATACTCTCCCGATGCATGTATGTGCGCAACCTGCTCCTTTATGTTACTCATAAGCAGATGACCGGTCAGACTGTATAAAAAGCAAATCCCAAGCAGCAAAAGACCGGAACCAAGCAGGCTCATGATCATATATCGCGTTGCCGCCTCAAATGTCCTTCCGGTCTGCCGTATCATAATAAGTCCGCATGCCGATATAGTATTAATTTCTACAAAAACATATGCGGTAAACAAATCGTTGGTATAGATAAGGGCAAGCAGTGAGCACATCAGCAGATTCACCATGATATAATAAAGATTCTGCTTCGTCTCTTCTATTTCCCGCTCACGTTCAAGCTCACCGCCTATAACGCACAAAAGCATGATGATACAGAAGAATAACGCCATTGCCGCTTCCATGGTTCCGACTCTGATTTCATTTCCCCATGGAGCAGGAAAATGTCCCATCGTATATATATATTCATGTCCACTGCCAATTACATAGGCAAGCACAATGGCAGACATTATTCCTATTATTGAAATTACCGCCAGATTCAGTCTTTTCGCCCATTTCCCATTTAGTACGGAGGATAACGGACCGGCAAACAAAGATATCAGAATGGACATGAATGGGAAATTCTGTACAAAATCCATTATAATTCCTCCCTTTTGAGCCGCGCCGATATCTCGTCCAAATCCAGTGTATGATATCTGCCGTATAAGCGTATTGTGAGTGACAGCATCAGCGCCGTCACGGAGACCGAAACTACGATTCCAGTCAGCACCAGACCGCTTGGAATCGGATTAATGTACGCTTCCACGCTTTTTACTCCGTCTACCACAATAGGCGCTTTATGCCCTGATATATATCCTTTTAAGGCAAGAAACAGGTACACTGAGGTATCCATAATATTCATGCCGACTATTTTTTTTATAAGATTCTTCTGCATAAGCAGATTCGAGAAACCAATCCCAAACAGAATCATCGTCACGGCTTCCTCATAATTCGTCAGTAAATTCGAGAAATTCATATTAATAACTACGCTCCTTCCTCAGTCTGCGAATTTTTATGTGTACTTTGTACACAATTTCTTAGGCATCGATGATGCCTGCACAAATATTGAGTAACAAATGCAAAGCATAACACATGCAAGCATGTGTGTGAAAAATCAAAGATTTTTCAATTTAATACCCTCCCTTTCGGAACATGACATAGAACGTATACATCGTTCCGGCAACAACAATTCCCACACAGATATTCAAAACTAAAATAAGACCGCTGCTGAGAATTGCTCCCGGCGTTCCGAGAGGAATCACGCTTTCAATATGGTTTGCACCGGTATAAAAAGAGTAACTCTTGGCAAGACAGTAACAGCCCAGCGCGCATACGCTGAGTATTTTATATGTCTTCTGTGTAA
The DNA here is from genome assembly GCA_964600805.1 of uncultured Bacteroides sp. GTDB lineage: Bacteria > Bacillota > Clostridia > Lachnospirales > Lachnospiraceae > UBA3282. The sequence continues at coordinate 7,966 of CAZRKN010000011.1, forward strand.
AAAACCGCTCCGTTTTCTTAAAGCCAAACGCATTAAGATATAGAATCAGCCCGGCTCCTATAATGGCGCCGCCTGAAAAACCGCCGCCCGGACCAAGGTGTCCGCATAATATAACATAAATGCCGAATATTATTATCAGCGGCACAAGCATATGTGCGGCTGTCTGCAGAATGACATCATTTTTCGGCTCATAGACGCGGTCATTTTCCTCGATATCCTGTCCGTCTTCATCCTTTTTCTTATCTCTGCGAAGCAATATCAACACGGTACAGGTCGCGATAAAAAGCACATGCGACTCTCCAAGAGTATCAAATGCACGATAGTCAAGTATCATACCTGTTACTATGTTTACTGCTCCGGTTTCTTTAAGTCCATCCTCTATATAGCGCGCCGACACTTCGTTATTGACCGGATTCTCCATATGTCCATAGGACGGCAGATAAGAAACGGCAATAAGCAGCATAATTACCAGAAAAACACAGAACAATGCGCTGAATATTCTGTATCCTCTTTCAAAGCCCTTGACTTCCAGGTTATTTGTCAAGTCATAGGCTCTCGCCACGCGTTGTTCCTTTTCCTTTTTCCTTTTTAAGTCAATATTGTAATCTATCTTATATTCTTCCTGCGGCTTCATTTCCATTTTTCCGACGAATGAATCATTAGCGCCGCCAAACCATCTCTTTAACCGAAAAGAGAGCGTTTTCTCATATTCCTGATCAGGTATTTTCCTGCTCATTCTCTTCCTCTCCCTTCTTATCCATATTCACCATGGCATGGATTTTCTTAAGCGTGACAAAAAACAGCACGCTTGTTACACCCGCTCCGACCGCTGCTTCCGTAATAGCCAGATCAGGAGATTCCAACAGTACCCATATGATAGACATAACCAGACTGTATGACATAAAAATCAAAATAGTATTCAAAAGATTTTTGGATAAGCTTGCCGCTATGGCGCATATGATCAAAAAACCCAGCAAAATATTGACAAATACCTGCATGCTAACAATCCTGCCCCTTTCCTTCTTCTGATTCTCTTTCCAATTCATCCATCGTTATCACACGGTAGTGTTCCTTTCTATCTTCATCAGTCGCTACCTCCAGCCTTGCAATCAGGTGTGATGAAGTGGGCGAAGAAAACCACAGAAACACAATAACGCAGAATAGCTTCATAGAAGTAAAATTTAAGCCGCTTATTATTATAAGTCCTATCAATGAACAGGCAATACCGAGAGTATCTCCCATCGCAGCAGCATGCATTCTGTTCAGTACATATTTAAAACGAAAAACGCCTATCATCTCTATAAGAAAAATCGAAAGTCCGCAGAGTATGAACAGCGTGCCGAAAATAAACCGAATCCATTCAATCGCTTCCATCTGACTCCTCCTTCTTTTTTTCACGATAAACGCCCATATAAACCTTGGTTAATACGATGACCGCCAAAAAGCTTATCATCGCATATATAATGCAGATATCTACCAAATATCCTTCATCAAGCATGATGGCAAGCATGGCTATAATGACCATGACCATCGTTCCCATCATATTTGTTGCAACGATTCTGTCCGCAACTTTTGGCCCCCTGATGGCCCGGATCAGACACAGGATAATCATGACAGCCAGAAAAACCAACGCTGCCACAAACAAGATATGATACGCCTGTTCCAATCCCTGTATCCCCTTTCCCATGTTCTTTCTCCTTTCACTGCTTCTCCATCCTGGTCAACATATCCACGAAAACCGACTTATTAATTCCCTCAGCCAAAGTTTCATCCAGACAATGCACCGTATAGACGTTATCTTCAAGCAGCACCGTAATCGTACCGGGCGTCAGCGTAATTGCGTTTGCCAGTGCCGAGCGATAACCCGGAGCAGATAAGTCCGATTTAAATGAAACCAGCAAAGGCTCCACTTCTTCCTCTTCCGATAAAATTAAATGAATGACAGCGAAATTTGCCTTGACAATTTCTATAACCAGCACAATGATGTAGCGCAAGATTGAAAATATATTCTTAATAAGCTGCTTTTCTTTAGAAATACTATAGTCCATGAACTTACAGGTAAAAACAAATACGGCTGCAGCGATTACCACTCCGAAAATTGCAATTTCCAATGTGAAATTTCCGTTAAAAACCACCCATAATACAAAGTACAGTAAAAACATTCCGAAGCCGTCTCCCCTCTGGTTTTTCAGACTTTTTCCAACAAAAAATATCTTACTCGCTTATAAAAATTTGTCAAGGTTATTTTTGCCCATAAATATTCACAAAAATGCACTATTACGCTGTAGTATAATTTCCTATAATATAGTATTGAAATAATTATCAAAAACCGCACATTTGACATATGAAAACCGTTATACATAATATAAGGATTATTTATAAACATTTTGCCTGAAGCAGTCCGGGGAGGGAAAAAATGAAGCAGTTATATTATTTTGAAATAAAAAAGATAATATGTAAAAGAGTAAATCAGATAGCCATGCTATCAGGACTTTTATTGATGATTATCTGCAATATTGCACAGATACAAGGCGAAACCTTTCATGATGGTGAAAAGGAACTCAGCGGAGTGTCAGCTATCTTAAGGGAGAAAGAAATTGAAAACAGGCTGACTTCTGAACTAAGTGAAGAGTTCCTTACAGCTTTTATACAGGAATATCAACGACAGATGGCAGGTAACCCCTATGAATACGATTGGGACTTAATTAAACCTCAAAGAAATCTGTTTTCCTGTATATCCAAAAACTATGTGGAATGGAATGAACAAATTGACTGGGAAAATCTGAATAAAATCAATACGGAAGGCGGAATCGGTTTTTATGACAGACGATTACGGAAAACAGAAACTCTTCTGAATGCAGAATACAGTTACGGCAATTTCTCGGAAACGGAAAAGGAGTATTGGCTGGCAAAGGCAAAAGCTGTAGATATACCTTTTCTATGGGGCAGTACGAATTCATGGGACATCATATGGACCGGAATCGAACTGCTGTTTTATCTGTTCTTTGTGATAAGTATATGCATTGCACCCATTTTCGCAGGAGAATACCAGAACCGCACAGACGCCCTGTTACTTACGTCAAAGCATGGAAAAAGCAAGGTTATCTCAGCTAAAATACTTGCTGCTTTTACTTTTGTCTTTATTTATATTGCCGTATGCAGTTCAGCCGGTATCGGATTAAGCTGCGCATTATTGGGAATTGACGGTTGGAACCTGCCAGTTCAATTATGGGATACTATAATACCTTACCAAATGACAGTATTTAAAGCATGTGCAATAAATTTATCAGTCATATTTCTGGTTTCGCTCTTTATTACTGCCTTTTCTCTGCTGATATCAGCATTAAGCAAAAGTCCTATGATTGTTCTGGCATTGAACATACTGTTGGTTTTTGGCACAATATTTCTGCCGTCATCAAAAAGCATCGGTTTATGGAATAAGATACTATATTTACTCCCGTTAAATTGCATTGATTTGAAACATGTGCTGAGAACATATAACAGTTATCAATTCGGGAGTCTGATAATATCCTATTTGGAAATGATATTCATTGTATATATTACTTTGACAATCATTTGTATTTTATTCACAGGTAAAGGCTTCAGGAATCATCAGATTAAAAACTAAGTACAGGCTTATTAAGCCATAATCCGCTCTTAAAACTCTTCTTTTCCAAGCCTGACATCTTCTATATGCTTAGACAATTCTTCCGGCAGCTTATCAAACAGATACTGTCTGTCGGATGTTGTTCTATCCAGAAAAAAGTCGCAGAGTTCCCGGTTGGTTGACATAATTTCTTCTTTTAATTCTCTGGCCGAAATCCGCCTTGCACCCTGTCCCATAATTATAAGCTGTTCCAGTCCGTCCGAAGTAGCCACCGCCACCCGATGCTTCCTGCCAATCTCATGCGTGACCTTCTCAATATACCGGTCTGCTGTCTCCGCCTCCTTCGTATATACTATATTTATATTATGGTATAAAAAAACGCTTCCCGGATTTCCCTTGACTTTATAGGCATCAAATACAAGAATAAGCGTCATCTTACGATATCCCTGATAGTTACTTAAGATATCCATCAGCTTTCCCCTTGCGCTGTCCAGATTGTCTTTGGCAAGTTCGCTCAATTCTTCCCATGCAAAAATAATATTGTATCCGTCTACAAGCAGATAGTCTTCCTTCTGTTCTTTTTGTCTACTTGCGACCTTTTTCTCACCATCATTATTGCCCATGCCGCTTTCTGTACCGGCTTTGGCACTGTTGTCTGCACTGTTTTTCAAACGTTGTTCCGTTTGCTCTCCTGCACGGATTATTTTCGGATTTCCTGACCTTTTTCTGTTTTCGTTAATTCTGCTTCCAAAGGTACGGTTAAAAATTTCCTCCAATTCCTTATCATTGGCTTTTGCAGCATTATATCCGTCAACCGTATCTCTACTGCTTTCTACTGCTCCATTTCCGCTATTCGCTCCCGGCTTCATTGCCGGCTCTGCTTCATTCTGTCCGTCTGTATCGCCAGCCGCGCCTTTATCCAATTTATCCAAGATGCTCTCTAAGTGCATATACTTTACTACATCCTGCCACTCCACCACGAATCCCGCGCCATGAGCACAGAAAACAGAAGCGGAAGGATTGTCCAAATCCCGCTCTGCATCATAACCGCATGCCGCTATCACTTCTTCCGTATTATGGCACGGCTCATAGCCTTTCAGACTGCAGAAAAGCCGTCCGCTCCCTCCCGAATATGCCATCACTTCCGTATGATACCCCCGCATAGTCGATACGGGCGCCGTTCCTGTTAAAACAGAAGTCTCACCTTCTGTCGCGGGCGGATTAAAATGTCCATGCATCGCCTGTATATCCGACATGGCACGCCCTATCACCGCAGGCGGCAGTTCCAGCCTGAATTCATAGACAGGTTCAAGCAGAACATTTTCCGCCTGATGCAGCCCCTGTCTGAGCGCACGATAAACCGCCTGTCTGAAATCACCGCCTTCGGTATGCTTAAGGTGCGCTCTTCCGGCAGCCAGAGTTATCTTCATATCCGTAATCGGAGAACCGGTCAGAATCCCAAGATGCTCTTTCTCTTTCAAATGCGTCAGTATCAGTCTCTGCCAGTTTCTATCCAGAACGTCTTCGCTGCATATCGTATCAAAGACAAGACCGCTGCCCGCCTCCAATGGCTCCATGATAAAATGCACTTCCGCATAGTGGCGGAGCGGCTCGAAATGTCCCACTCCTTCTACTTTATTGCCAATCGTTTCTTTGTATACAATACTGCCCACATCGAACTCCGCCGCTACTCCAAAGCGTTCCCTTATCAAATTTTGCAGAATTTCAATCTGGACTTCTCCCATCAACTGTATATGAATCTCACCTACATGTTCCTTCCATACTACATGAAGCTGCGGTTCCTCTTCTTCAAGTTGACATAACTTTTTGTACATAACATGTACATCCTGATCAGGCGGGAGATTAACTCGGTAGGTCATGACCGGTGCAAGCAGCGGCTCTATACTTCCCTGCTCGATTCCAAGCCCTTCTCCTGCAAAAGTCCTGCTAAGTCCGGTGACAGCGCAGATTGTTCCTGCTACGGCTTCTTGTTCCACATCATATTTTACGCCTGAATATATACGTATCTGGTTAACTTTTTCTTCCCAGGCCACTGTTTCCCCGTTCTCGCTGCCCACGCCGCAAATCGTCTGTTTTACCTGCATGCGTCCGCCTGTAATCTTCATATGCGTAAGGCGGTTCCCCGAACCGTCTCTTCCAATCTTATATATTCTTGCACCGAAGCTTTCAGAATATATTGGCTGTTTACAGTATTTTTCCAGACCGTCTAAAAATTCCTTCACTCCCTCTATTTTCAGCGCAGAGCCAAAATAACAGGGAAAGAGCTTTCTTTCAGCCGATAAAGCAGCGATATCTTCATTCCCCACTCCGTCATTCCCATGCTCTAAATATCTCTCCAGCAGCTCCTCGTCACATACTGCTATGCTTTCCATAAAGTTTTCAGCCTCGGATGGTATATCCGTCTGTTCCGAAACTGAGCCATGAAGCATTGATGCCGCCGTAAAATCTACGCACTGTCCGCTCAGCCGCTCCTGCAGTTCCCGCATCAATTTGCTTTTATCTGTTTCCGGCTGGTCCATTTTATTGACAAAAATAAAAACCGGAATGCGATAACGTTCCAGTAACTTCCACAATGTCGGTACATGCCCCTGTATTCCGTCAGCTCCACTGATTACTAACACCGCATAGTCCAACACCTGCAGCGTTCTTTCCATTTCGGCGGAAAAATCCACGTGTCCCGGTGTATCAAGCAAAGTCACATCCATTTCATTCCATGAAATTTCAGCCTGCTTGGAGAAAATCGTAATTCCCCTTGACCTTTCCTGAGAGTCCGTGTCCAGAAAAGTATCGCCGTGGTCAACCCTTCCGGCATTACGTATGATACCGCTTAAATAAAGCATGCTTTCCGCCAATGTAGTCTTTCCGGCGTCTACATGCGCCAGAATACCGATTACAAGTTTTTTTCTACTCATTTTTTAGCAATTTCCTTATCATTTTACATAAGAATCCTTCCGAAAATACCTACAAACAGCACAACCGCAAGCTCACACAACGCCGTGAAAAAACCTGTCAGTTCTGCGGTAATGCCGCCAAAGCATTTCTTAGACATATAATAATAAAATGTCCATATCCACATACACACCAAAGCTTCCAGCATTCCCATTATCGCGGAAAACATAATACAGGTTCCGAAGCACAAAACCAATATAAGACTTAAGAATATTCTGAAAACCTGTTTTTCTGATTTTGAAGCAAAAGCATAAGAGCTCTCCCTGGATTTTATTTCCGGAAACCATACTACCGCCATACCGCTCAGAGTTCCCGATATAACATATCCGATTCCCAAAAGCAACAGCTGCCTATCCTTCCAAATCATAACAAGTCCGCCGGCATACAACATATAATATGCAGCTGCCGCAATCACCGCATAGATGCCGGCATGAACATCTTTCATCATTTCCAGTCTCTTTTCAACCGCGCGGACATTCCGCAGTGCGTCAATCGTCTTCATGAAGCCTGCCAGATTAACTCCACCCGTTATCAAAATCGGAATCACCGCGCCTATTAGTGCGAAAAAGGACTGTCCAAAACCAAACTTTTGACAAATCATACAAAAAGCATACATTATTGCACCTGTTACCACTCCAATCAACGGCAGAATCAAAAGCGCATATTTTCTGTTTTCCCTGCTTATCTTCATATTCTCTGTTCACTTATCCTTTCAGTTATTGCTTGTTATAATAATTAATCCCACTATCCGGGCGAAAATATGTCCTGATATATCCGTCCGTGGAAACAATGACAAAATCATTGGTCGCTTCCAGATAATATACATCATCTCCATCTTCCGCCTCCAGTTTATGTAAAGAATTCTCGTTGATCACTACTGCGCTCGCCGCCGCCTGATATTCCTCTGCAGATGCAAAACCCATTTCTATTCCATGTTTCTGATAGTGTTCCTCTAATAACTTATCATTGCGGAAATAGTACTGTCTTACAACCGTACTGCTGTCCTGTATCGGGTCTGTTGACCCAACATCCGCAGCCACAGTTTGTTCCGGTTCGATATTGTCTGTTAGTTCCGGCTCTATATTACCTGCATCAGAGTCATTCGGTATGGGTTCTACAGAAGCAGGCGCTTCGGCTTGCTCCGAATTCACGGTATTTACTGAATCATTAAGCGCTGTGTCTACAGAATCGTCAGCAGTGATTTGTTCCGGTTCCGTATCGCCGGTTGTATCAGGCAGTATGGGGCTGACAGTATTTGCGACTTTATTCTGTTCCGCAGAATATTTATGATCTTCAACATATGTATCAAAAGCGTTAAGTGATACTTTTATGCCCAAAACGAGCAGCAATGCAGCAACAGCAATAACGCCGTATACCCATTTGCCAATCTTCTTATTATCCCGTCCCGGCACCGTATCATATTGATTTTGTGTATTCCAGCCGTTAGTTCCCTTTGATGCCATGCCCTGTTTTTGTTTATTTTTCTGTCTGCACTCCTTACACCGCTTAGGCAGATGCAGATTTTTCTTACGGTAATAATCAATTTCAGAATCGCTCAGTTCAAAAGACTTACCGCATTGTACACATGTACATTTCATAAAATACCCATGCTCCTCTCTCAACCTGCTGTCTTTTCACAGACTGCGAATTTATGTAATATACTGTCCTGCTTTAGTCCACCCTGTAAACTTTAACGCCGTGGGCAGAAACATCGGCTTCTATCCTTCCGTCAGCCGTACTGCTCTTTTGCTTATCCCATAACTCATACAAATTTTTGTTTTCTCCGGATTCATAATCTTCTTCAAGTTCCGTAAGATTAACCGAGATTAACGCATCTTCGTCACTGATATTAAAAAGCGCCACACATACTTTTCCGGAAGACATATTCTTATTTTTCCAGATAACCTTTTTATCCGTCCTGATAAGCTGCATTCCCCTGCACTCTTCTTTCATAAGATCCAGCACCTCTTTATTTGTAAGCAAAGACAGTGTCCAATCATCAAGAAGCGTCAGCTCAGCTCCAATCATGATCGGTGAACGGAACATGCACCAGAGCGTCATCATAGTTTTCTGCTCTTCCTTCGTAAACCTTGTTTCCCACTCGTGACCGAATCCTTTGCCAAGCTTGCCAATCGGAAGCATATCGCAATCCGGAAAACAGCCTTCCCTCACATGATCCTGCCACAATTCACAGCGTGCAAACATCGCTTTTAGCAGATTCCATACATCCCAAAAGTCATCCGTAATACGCCACATATTGGCATATTTACAATAGTCCCATGCATGATCAATCTGCGCCGGCCCCGGAGAAAGACTGAGCACTATCGGTCTGCCGCATTTTTCTATGGCATTGTGCAGCATCCTTATCTCTTCCCATCCGCTGAAAGGTTCAGTACGGTATAACCTGCTGTCGCAGATATCGTCGCATTTTATATAATCCACGCCCCACTCTGCATACATGGCAAGCAGAGAATCATAATAAGCCTGACCGTCTTTTGTGTTTCGCACGCCATACATATCCGGATTCCAGATGCAGATAGAAGAAGGGTCAGCCACCATATCCGCTGTTTCCTCCGCTCCAAGAACAGGACAATGCTCATGCGCCGCTTTCCGCGGAATACCCCTCATAATATGAATACCGAATTTAAGTCCCAGACTATGTACATAACCAGCCAGCGGTCCAAATCCTTTCCCTCCCGCCGAAGAAGGGAAACGCTCGGGTGCAGGCTGCAGCCTTCCGTAAGCATCCATCTCCACATCCCCAAACGGAATATACTGAAATCTGTCTCTCATCGTCCCGGCATCATTGGAGTACCATTCAATATCCACTACTATATATTCCCAGCCGAACTCCTTTAGATGAGCTGCCATATAATCTGCGTTGGCTTTTATCTGCGCTTCATTCACTGTAGTATCATAATAATCGTAGCTGTTCCACCCCATGGGCGGGGTAAGTGCAAAGTCGTTCTTATTCATTGGTTTACAGTCTCCTTCGTCAATCGTTTTCTGATTATATTTTGCTATTGAGCAAAAATTTTCACAATTATCTAATAATAAGTATAACGGAAATTCTCATAATTTACAACTTTTGCTTTCATGCATGATTCTGTCAGCAGACGTTGGAGAGGTGCCGCCATAGAAGCCAAAGAAGGATGAAATAGAACTATGCAATTTTTATCAATTTCTTGTCTATTTTTGTAATATAAAACATTTTCTGTGATTAATATAGTAGACTGTATATAGAAAATATGTACAGAGGAGATGGTTGTATTGACTGATGTTTGTCTTATCCAAATGCCATATTCCATGTTATATACACCGAGCCTTGCACTTGGCATTTTAAAATCCTGTCTGATTCAAAACGGATTTTCCTGCCGCGTGTTTTATGGCGACATTGCATTTGCTGATGCTATAGGATATGAGACATATGAAAAGTTTCTGAATAAAAGAATCATCTATCAGTTTGCGGAAATGAGTTTCGCAGAAAATGTATGGTATTCTGAAGAAATCAATGCGCTCATAAGACCATGTGAAGAAAACTGTCAGCAGACCTATCTGGAAGAAATCGTGTATCCTCTGGAAGGGAAGGGCAATTCGGAGGAATATGCCGTAATCATGGCTGCAGCGCAGAAAGTGATACCGGAATATTTGAAAAATCTTGCAGCAGATATTCTGAAAGAAAAGCCGCTTGTGGTAGGATGTTCCAGTAATTTCCAGCAAAACAATGCCTCTTTTGCAATCTTAAGAGAAATCAAGAAGGCTGCGCCCCATATCATTACAATTATGGGCGGAAGTAACTGTGCTCTGGAAGCCGGGCAGGCGATTGCATCTGAAGTGGAATGGATAGATTATACTTTTTCCGGGGAAGGAGAATCTTCAATACCTGAATTTTGTCGTCTGGTCAGGAAGTATGGGAAGGATATTCCGATAACAGAGCTTCCCGAAGGTGTAATGTCCAAACAGACTGCGGAAAGGAAAGCTGTATTTCCCAAAACAATGAATCTGGATGACATACCTTTACCTGATTTTTCTGAATATTTTGAAGAAGTGAATAAGGCTTCATGGATGAATAAGGAATGGATTTCTCTAGTGGCGGAAAGTTCACGTGGCTGTTGGTGGAAAGAAAAGCAGGGTTGTACGTTCTGCGGGCTTTGTATGGAAAACGGACAGTACCGCAGGAAAAGCACAGAACGCTTTCTGAATGAACTTTTGGCGCAAAGCCACCGTTACGGCATAAAGCGTTTTTTCCTGACTGACAGCATTCTCAGCAATGAAATGGTATCGGAGTTTCCGAAGATGGTCGCTGCTCTTCCTGAAAATCCCGGTTTTCTTCTCTTTGCAGAAGTAAAGTCGAATATGAGTCCGGAGGAACTGTATAATCTGAAAAGAGCAGGATTTCATGCAGTACAGCCGGGGATAGAAGCTATTCAGGATGATTTATTAAAGCTAATGAATAAAGGAAACCGCGCTATACGGCATATAGAATTTTTGAAAAGCGCACAGCAGTGCAAGATGAAATTGAGTTGGAACCTTTTATTCGGTTTTCCAAAAGAAAATGAAAAATGGTTAGAAGAAACTTTAAATCTGATTCCGATGCTGACACATCTGCCGCCGCCGAATGGTGCAATTCATATAATTTATCAGAAATACAGTCACTATTATGAAAACAGCGCATCGTATGAACTAAACTTAAGCAGGCTGCCAGCCTACGATCATATATATGGTTTCCATGAAGCGCTTGCCGCAGGTGCAGCATACAATTTTTATCCTACGGAACAAGAGGAATTGAATGCATATTTTGCACTGAAAAATAAAAGCGGAATATACAAGCTCTTGGCAGAAGCCATATCAGATTGGAGAGTTCGGTATTATACGGAAGGTGATTGTTTACAAATGATCTGTCATGCCGAGCAATTGGAAATCATGGACCTTCGGGCAGGCGCGAAACATTCATATTATGAATTTTCGGGAGAAGAAAAAGAACTGTATCTTTTCTGTGATTCTCCTAAAAAGGAGCGTGACATTATGGCACATATGGAAACAATCGGACAGGATAAAAAAAGGACTAAACAGATGCTCAAAATGATGCAGGATAATCTGCTTATTGCGGCATTTGGAGACGAGTATCTGTCACTGGCAGTCTGCAATGGAGGAAAGTGATGAAATTAATAAAAGATACAGAAAATTATCTTTCTCCGCAAAATGATGGATATCATCTCGCGGAGAATGAAAGAATTACTGCCCAAATCAAAAAGGTCTTGGAATTTTGCAGCATGGATGCGGAGTTTATATCAAAGTTAAGAGCGGAACCGGAGAAAGCTCTGCAGGATATTCATGTTGAAATTCCTTTTGAAAAAATTAAATGTCTACTCATGAAGGATTCCGAAAGTATTCCGCTTACGGAAGAAGCTGCCTGCTATCAACAATTTGTCATAAATAAACTTAAATCCAGAAATTATATGCAGCAGACAGGTTGTACGCCCAGCGATTCACGATTCCGTCGTTGGCGGGAAAGGCAGCTTAACAGATGCCGTGTAGAAATGGGCATACGAAATCAAGTCATGATTCATGCACCACTCATATTTGAACTGACAGACGGTTGTTCGGTCGGCTGCCCTTTTTGCGGAGTGAACGCCGGAAAGCTAAAAGGAATTTACAGACATACTCCCGAGAATGCGGAACTGTTTCAGGAAATTCTCCTTCATATGAGAACGCTTCTTGGAGATTCTGCCGGAAGCGGAACATGCTATTATGCGACAGAACCGTTGGATAATCCTGATTATGAAGAATTTATCAAAGACTATTATGAAATTTTGGGAGTGATTCCTCAAATGACAACAGCAGCAGCTATGCGAGACCCGGAGAGAACCAGAAAAATGCTTTCCGACTTCCATAGAATGTATAAACATATCCATCGTTTTTCTGTTTTGAATCTTGAGACATTCAGAGCGATAATGGATTTTTTCACACCGGAAGAATTGCTCTATGTAGAACTGCTTCCGCAGTTTCCTCAGGCACCGGCAAATCATTTTTCCGAAGCAGGGCGGAATCGAAACGAAAATGATGAAAACTCCTATAATACCGGGACAATATGCTGTGTGTCCGGTCTGGTTATCAATATGCCGAGAAAAGAAATACGCCTGTTGTCGCCCTGCGGCGTGGACAGCGAACATCCTACCGGAGAACTATTGACTGCATGTGGTACATTCACTGATATAAAAAGCTTTGAAAATGTGCTGGGTGAAATGATGGATATGCATATGGGAAAGCCTGACTCCGCAAAACCGCTTTCTTTCTACCCTTATCTGGATATCGAGTATATTGAGAAAGGTATCATAATCAAAAGCAAGGGCGGATATGAGAACAAATTGGAATATGTTAATGATGCTTGCCGGAATATTCCAGGAATTACAGCCAAATTGATAGAGAAAGGAGGGTACAGCATAGAAAAAATCGCTGAAATTCTGGATGACGAGTATCATATTGATTATACACATAGTTATTATATGTTGGGAAAATGGCATCAGTCCGGTTTTCTGACCACGAAAACATAACTTTTAAAGGAGGTTTAAGATTATGGATGTAAACAAAGATAGAAATGATGAAATAATAGAATACCGTAAAAAATATTCAGCACTTATTGCTGAATGCTGGCAGGATGAGAATGTAAAAAAGAACTTCATGGAAAACCCAAAGGATGCATTGAAGGAATATTCCATCCCTGTTGAAGATTCCAAACAGTATCAGGTAATCGAAGCCGATAAGTACAGCACATATGTGATTCTTCCTTATGAAGGCGCAGAAGAAGCAGTTCAGTCATTATTTAAATTATTCCATATACTAAATGAAAAAGGGAATCAGATTATCAAACCGGGCTGTGAGCTGCGCTTGATTCAGAACACGGCAGATACCAATTATATTGTATTACCATTTAGTCCGGAACTTTATATGGAAGAAGAAAAAATGGCGTTGCAACAGGCAGATGGCTGCACAACCGTGGAGGCAGACGTTGCAATACAGACTGAAATTGCTGTACAGGTCGTTTCTGTACAATCTGCGGCTGCAGTAACAACATATGCCGTAGGCGCAGAGGTCGGAGCGCTGGTAGTGGTTGCCGGGGTCATCGTCCTGATTTAGGAAATACTCCCAAAAGCGCTGCAATAATTGAGGGAGAATGATGTATATAGAAAAAACTGTTCAATTTCAGTTTACTCCGTCATTCCCCTCTCTTAGCGCTTTTATTTATAGATTGAGTGATAACGGCTTTTCTTTTCAGTATTTTCTTCTAATACCTTATTTAGCCGGGAAGTATAAAATTCATCTATGTACGCAAAGGAATTATACATTCCATGAAGCGGCCAATCTACTACAGGAACTATAGACATATCAGAGTCATTGACAGTAAACTCTTTGGCACTTTCAGAATCGAAGTGTTCTTCAAAAGATGCTGTAACATAGCGCACACAGCTCCTGATATCATAGTCGTCAAGCGTATAGCCTACAAATTCCGCCTGTATATGATCTGTCAGCTTAAGCCCTACGCAGACCCTGCATGTAAGGCTCGGATATTCGTCAGGACTGATATGCCAGATGTAAGAGTATAAATATATTTCACCGGAAACATCAGCCTGATTGTCCATGCGGTAATGTTCAAAATGCAAATCCGAAACTTGTTTGCGACATTTTTCTTCCGTATATGTTCTAATCTTCTGCATACATTCCTGCCAATCAAGGACGTCTGACGAAACAGCCTTTGTCTTGTCCCGAATAAGGCATGCGATGGAGCCATCTCCGGACATAACAAAGTTGGCATAGGCGTCACCTGATTGCGTAAGCCCGATTGTCCAGCCGTAAGGCATATCCATTTCGTATTCGACCATCTGTATGCCTCCGCGCGACTTTTCATCTTTAAGGATATAACCTGTTCTTGATATTTCAAGGCACATTCCCGGATAAATCAAATCCGGGTCTGTCAGTATATTCTGATTAGCATCCGCCAGCTCTAAATAGTAATTACCGTCTCCAAACTGCTCTTCTGCAATTTTCCAAAGACTGTCTCCGGAAAGGACCGTATAATCATCGAAAACTTCTGTTAAAGCCATATAGTCATCACTTTGCGCATATACATCATCATAGACAAAGGGATATTGCTCCGCCGCTTGAACGTCCATATAAGGTACGGCGCTCATAATAACCACCGCACCAATTATAAAGACTCCTGTTTTCTTTAATGTTACCGATTCCATACTCCTGCACTTTCTCCTAACCAGATATTTTCTTTTTTATCTGCACATGGAAGCGCTTCTCCCACAGACTCAGACTTTTCATATTTATCCCAAAAATCGCTTTGCTTCTTAAAATCTTCCAATTCCTCTAAGCTAAACCGTGCGGATAAGCTGCGATTGACAGGCTCATATGTAATGGCGCGCTCCAATACAGGGTCTAGCGAAATGCCTATGACTAAATACTTATCTTCTATAATATAGAAAAAGGAATTGTAGAAATAATCATCGCTATTTCCATCTTCTGAGGCTAAAAACCAGGATAGCACCAGGTCAATATCTTCCTCATCTGCATATTCCGCATCCTCTTCATCACAGAGGGTTTTATCCCACAACTTGATAAAATCTCTATTAACGTCCAGAATATCTTCTAGTCTGTAACTTTGTCCGGTAAGTAAATCTATAGTAAGCGCTCTTTCGGTTCCGTTTGTCATCCACACAGGATTACCGGCAGAATAATATTCTTTATAATCTACACTCAAAAGATACTGACTATGATATGTAACATCACAATTTACATCACTTGCAAAAATAGAGAAATGTTCTTCCTGAAATGCTATCACATCATCGGATGGCTCTAAATGCCAATAATTCACCCTGTCAATAGCAGTATCATACAGTAATTGATTTATCTGTGTCTGCATCTCATCATCTATTCCGCTCAACTGCGGATATTCCACTGTCAGGACATCCCAATAGTCATATTCGTCCGAATATTCGACATAATATTGCTCCTTTTGCACGGTATAATTCTCATATCCTTTTGGAGAAGAGCCGGATATCATAAAACCGGAGGCAATACCAATCAATATCAGCACTGCCAGAAAAGCTGCTGACAAAATAATCCATTTCTTTTTGCTTTTTCCTTCGTTATTCTGTTCTTCATTGTTCTTTTCTTTAATATTCTTTTCTTCATTATCCGGTACTATCATAACATCTCTTTGATACGCTTCTCTTTCGTCCATAATTTTACTCTCCCTTTCTCATATACATTATTTAGATACTTATATAATTCTATCTCAGTAACCAGAACTTATTCAAAATATACAAAATAAGGCGCGATTTCGCTTGCGGTGAGCGACGCTTTTGTTTATTTTGAATAAGTTCGCGGCCAGCGATAACATTTTCGCATTTGCTAATATACGCGTTATTTATCCGCACTTTCCGAATTTTAACCATTATATATGAAATATGCATCAAAGTTGCATCATATGTGTATCATTGTTGCATCATTTCCTTATTTTTGCTTTATCATGCTAAGTTAAAACTTTCACGTGAAAATTTCACGGAAGAATTTCATTGACTTAAATTTTTTATTCTGTTAGCCTTTAATCAGAGCAGGCGCCTACTCAAAAAACAGTAGGAGGACACGAAAATGTATCATGGAAGATTTAGAAAAAGTCATTATGAAGCAGGTTATAATTGGGGGAACCTGTTATATAAGAATGGGAAAAAAATAGACCGAAACCCTACCTTTGAGATAACCGAGGAACGTAAAACATTTGCAAATGAGTGTCTGCCCATTTACGAAAAGTATTATCCCGAAGTCTTAGAGGAAATCAGAGGTCTGGCAGACGGACAAAAAGGCAGCTATGAAGATTTTTACACGTTTCTGCTTAGTATGTATTGTTTTGAATTTAATAATCATTGCACTTGCTTTGCATTTAAGGATGAAGACCATCTTATTTTCGGAAGGAATAGTGATTTTCTTGTTGCATTGAAAAAACTATATATGAACTGTCTTTATAACATAAACGGAGTGTATGGTTTTAACGGAAATACTACTGCATTTATAGAGATTGAGGACGGGATAAATGAATATGGTTTAGCTGTAGGTCTTACATTTATATATCCTAAGATTACGAAAGCCGGACTTAATTCAGGTATGCTGGTACGTTATTTATTAGAAAAATGTAAAACTACCAATGAAGTGATATATGCCCTGGATATGATACCCATTGCTTCACAGCAAACGCTGACCGTTATGGATAATGCTGGGAATTTTGCCGTTATAGAATGTAACTGCAGCCATATTGAAGTAATCAAGCCGACAGAGAGTGACAATTTTGTTGTAGCTGCAAATTGCTTTGTTTCCCCAAAAATGATAGAATACAATAACCATGACATAGATGATTGGCGTTCAGGCGAAAGATATTCTGTTGCATACAATTCGCTAAAGAAGAATAATAATCATTTTTCTGCCGAACTGGCAAGGGATATTTTATCGGGTAAATATGGTTTTATGTGCCAGTATGATAGAAAATCAGGAGCCGATACGGTATGGTCAGTCATTTATGATGTAAAAAACAAAAAAGTATTCAGGGTTGAGGGAAATCCTTCACGTAAAAAGTTTATTGAAGACATCAGGATGAAGCTTATTTATTGATTACCTGCAATCTTAAGCAGCAAAAGACTTACATAGAAAATACAGTTTAGTAAGGTTGGATTTGGGATATGGGAATTTTTTTCGGAATTTTATGCGTAATCAGTTTTTGCCTGCTATCAGCAAAGGCAGTGACTGCAAGACTGCATCTTAAAAATATGGATCAAATACTGATGAAGCTTCATAAACCTGCCAGCACATTTTTGATCATAGCATGCTTTATACATATTATTTGTGTTGTTCCCTTGCTGAAAAATCGAAATGTGCTTGTGGCGGTTTCTGGAATTGCCAACGTAGTGTTTATGTTCTTACTGATTTACCTATGTCATGTGATAAAAGATAAAAATAAAAATTTGTTATGGCATAGAATAATGACTATCCTTATGGCTATAGGAATTATAGTACACTTTATGACATATATAACAAATTTTAATGGTGGCTAATTATGAATGAGAAAAATATGCAAAAAATATCTACAATAATGCTCGACATGTATGGTGTCATTATAGAGGAGAGCAAAGGAAACTTTATACCTTATACATATGGGCATTTCCATGAAACAGAATATGAACGGCTTACAAGACAGTTCAAACAGGAGCAGTTATTTACAAAAGCAGGAAATGGCGAAATTTCATCAGATATGTTTCTGTCTTTATTAGGTTATGAAGATACTCAATATCATATGGAAAACTATTTAAAGAACTACTTAACATTAGACAGCACCTTCATACCTTTTGCTGAAAAATATTATAAATCCGTTGATTTTGTGCTTCTTTCAAATGATGTTTCAGAATGGAGTGCATTTATTACGGATTATTATAAGTTAGACAAATATTTTAAAGACAAAATTGTCAGCGGAGATGTAAAATGCCGCAAACCTGATAAACAAATATTTGAATTGGCATTAGAACGAATAAACAAAAAGCCATCCGAATGCATATTTGTCGATAATAGCGCAGCAAACTTAAATGTATCAAAAGAAATAGGTATTTGCCCGGTATTATTTAACAGGGACAATGTTGAATATGAAGGTATAACCGTTAATACTTTTGAGGAATTAGCAGAAATATTAAATAATTCTCTTTTATCGGGTGCTTTCACATAAACGAAAACACCCAATAAAATAATCCCAGCACCCAGCTTGTAAAAATCCCATAGAGTATCACCGGTCCGGCAATCGTGAAAATTTTGGCTCCTACACCGTAGACCTGACCTTCCTTCTTGTACTCAATCGCAGGCGCAGATACGGAATTGGCAAACCCCGTAATCGGCACAAGTGCGCCCGCACCGCCCCATTCCACCAATTTAGGGTAAATATTGAATCCTGTAAGCAGTACGCTCAAAAGCACTAACAGCATGGAACACCATGAAGCTGCCGTTTCCTTGTCCAACCCCATATTATTTGATGCATAATTAAGTATAAACTGACCTATGCAGCAGATAATTCCTCCCGTTATAAATGCCTTGAGCATTTGCAGCCAGAGATTGTGGGTAGGTGTTGCCGCTTTCACACGCTCACTATATTCCTGATTTTCTGCCGCTTTACTCTCCTGCTGCGCTGATTCTTTCTGTGCACCGCTCTTTTTCTCTTCCATATGGATTCCTCTCTTCCTTTCAAATCTTTATATCTATAACCAGAATTTAGTCACAATAAACAAAATAAGGTGTGATTTCGCTTGCGGTGAGCACCGTTTTTGTTTATATGAGCTAAGTTCGTGACTTATCTATATTATATCCCACCATACAAAAACACCTTCTGCGTAAAATAAATCAGGCTTCCCGCAAGCTTCCCAAGCGCGACCGCTAAAATTGCGATTCCAAGCCCATGCCTGAATCCGATTCTTCTGGAAAAAATCGGAATTGTATTCAACATCTCCGCAATAGCAAGCGCCAGACAACCAACAAAAATACCTGAAAAAATTCCGAAAAGAACAAGAATAATATCGCCTGCCACGCGCCAGATTGCCGCTGTATTATCAGCTCCGAAAACGCTATTGGAAATCACCCATTCCCCGATATTTCCGTAGTCGCTGAATATACTGAAGAAATCACCGGCAACCGTTCCTAAGACCACCATTTCTTCCAATATAAAAATATGCTTTGCTATATGCATTTTACCTGCAAATCTCGGTATCAACCCTACGGAAATCAAAACCGTAAACACCCCTCCCGATACTACCATACCGAACGAGGCTCCTAATACTGCCATAAAAATCTGCTTAATTAACATCAATTGTTTTACCTTCTCTATCCGCCGTTTCTATCAAAGCTTTATTTACATCCGTTTCGTATACCCGCATTTCCACCTCAATCGGAGTTGGATCCTTGGTAATCCTTCTGCCGCCAATATGATTGAAAAACAGAATAATTCCGGTTGCCAGACCTAATGAATAGGAAAGTTCCAGAACACTATAGCCATCACTTGTATATCCCATCACCATTTCATACACTTTGGAAAATACCTTATTTATACCGATATCGTTATGAAAAGCCATAATCGTAAACGCTGTTCCGAAGAAGCTTATAGCCGAAACAAATACAATTTTAGCAGCCTGTACCGGTCCTTTATGCTTATCTACATCAATCTGCTCAAACATAATATCAGTCTCTCCCAGACTCTCAACAGTTACATTCGGACACACCTTCTCAATTTCTTCAATAATCCTTAATATACTTATAACCTGTCTCTTTTGCTCACCTTTTTTAAAATGATGCAGCTTAATAGTCTTTACCTTGGCTAAGATTTGTTTGTCCGTGCATATCATCTTGCCGATATCCTTTACAAAGACATCCTCCGACTGCAATTCTACATTTTGTTCTGCTTTCAGATACAGGGTCACATTGTTGGTTGACATAATTAATTCTCTTTTCTCATAATTATTTCTTTCAACCCTATTATTAATAGTTTTTAATTGTTTTATGCATAGAAGATGACTTATTCTCTGGTCAGTTAATTTATAAATATCTATTAAATCATATGTGCATATATATTGACAATGCACATTAATGCGCATAAAATATGGCTGTAAATACACACTAATACGCACAAATAAATATCCGATTTTGATAATATTAATATATTTCAAGGTTTTGAGACAGGAGGATATTGAAATGTCAAAATATGTATATCCCGCAGTATTTACCAAAGAAGATAACGGACAATATTCTGTCGTGTTTAATGATTTGGAGGGGTGCTATACCTGCGGAGACAGTATTGAACAGGCCATAGAAATGGCAGAAGATGCGCTGGCTTTAGTCTTGTATGGATATGAAGTAGAAAAAAAAGAAATTCCGGTTCCTTCTACGAGGGAAAGTATAAAGTTACGTCAAGGAGAGTTTGTAAACGACATTCGATGTGATACGCTTGATGATAGGCGACAATCCATAGGGAATACCAAAAATAGCGGGCAAGGGTAACACCTTACCCGCAATTTTTGTACTATAAAATCAGCTTGACACCACTATGTCGCAGTGCTATACTATCTATATCGCAGTTCGATACATTGTAGTGTTGAGTAGAGTGCTGGTTGAGAAAGAATAGGTGCTAAAATGGATAGTCATATTAAAAAAGTATATGTGCCAATGACTGAAACAGGTTTTTATATTTTGCTATGTCTACGGGAAGAATCTCACGGATACAGTATCGTAAAAAAGACAGAGCAGCTGACAAACGGAGAAATAAAAATCAGTCCGGGAACATTGTACGGAAGCCTGTCTAAAATGGAAAAAGACGGTCTGATTAAATTTATCAGAGAAGAGGAAAATCGCAAAATTTATTGCATTACGGAGCTTGGAACACAAGTGCTCGATTTGGAAATGAAGCGAATTGAGCGTTTATACAAAAGCATGATGGAAGCAAGGCTGAAAGAATTGCATTCTTTCAACCGCGAGTTTGCGCCTGATGGAACAAACTCGCAGGCTGAGGAAGGAGCTTGGGCATAAATATGAAAAACATAAAAACTGAAATCAAATTCTTTTCTATTCCCGAATGGAAGAAAGAAGAACGATATTTAAGAGAGCAGCATAAAAACGGTTGGGAATTTGTCGGAGTTAATGGGTTTTGTCAGTATCATTTTAAAAAATGTGAACCAAAAGATATGGTCTATCAATTAGACTACAATCCTGACAGCGTTTCTCAAAAAGAAGAATACATTCAAATGTTTAACGACTGCGGCTGGGAATATTTGCAGAATTATGTTGGCTACAGCTATTTCCGCAAAGCGGCTTCTGAAATGGACGGGACAGAGGAAGAAATCTTCTGTGACGACGCTTCCCGCCTTGATATGCTTACGAGAGTTTTCAAAGGGCGTATGATACCGCTTTTGACAGTTTTCTTTTGTATAATTATTCCGCAGATTTTTATGCAGAGTCAGATTCATACGCCTGCGAATAAGGGTTTACTGGCATTTTTCTGCGTTTTGTTTATAATGTATCTGGTTCTTTTTATGTCATTCGCTATTCCATACTGGAAATATTACAAGTCAGTTCATAAGGAATAACAGAAAATATAAAATTCAAAACTTTTTTGCATACGCTTTCGGCGTAATTCCTGTTTTACGGCGAAACATTTTAATAAAATAACTGACATCACAGAATCCCGTCTGTTCGGCAATTTCCGTAATATTCAGATCAGAGGATTCAAGTAAAGCGGCGGCTTTGGCTAAGCGATATTCCAGAAGATATTCCGTGATTGTCATATTCATCATACGTTTAAAATAACGGCAGCATTCATTGCGGCTCATGGATACACTGTCCGCGAGTACAGACAGAGAGAATTTTTCACTATAATGTGCATGCAGCCATGTTACCAGATTCAGAATCTTCCTGTTGTCATGTGATACTGAATCGGTGGCAGCCTGTTCAAGCAGGTTGGCTGCAAACAAAGTCCAGATATCCTGAAGAATATGCTGTGTCTTCAGGCGAAATTCAGGAGATGTTTCTGAAAAATTATCAGCAATCCATTCCAGCTTGGGGAATATCTCTTCAGTCCATTTATCACATCGTTTGAATATAAATAGCGGCATATTACAGTCTGCTATCGGACGATAATATGCCTTTTCATAATAACTTCCACGTATCCCATATAATATTTCAGGATAAAAAATCAGAGTGAAATACTTTGAATCTTTATATTCCAATGCCGGGCGGATTGAGTGCAGGAATCCGGGCATAATGAAAAAACCGTCTCCTTTGGCAACAGTCTGCTCATGCTCCAGAACATATACATCTACTGCCCCTTCAATAATAACGGATATTTCTATTGCCGACTGTTTATGCCAATTTACAAACCCTTTATGATATTCACTCAAATCATCACGTGAAAAAATTAGACGGAAAGAATCATCATATGCAACAATGGCATTCAGTTCCTGATCAATCTGTATTTTACGTTTTCCCATTTCACCCTCTCCTATCGCAATAAAATTATATTTTCAGGTGATATTTTCATAGAAAACCACTATTTCCTGTGACATAATTATATCCGTCTTTTATTTATATTACAATAGGAACCGGAAACAGTTTACCCCTTCCGGCTAAAGAAAGGTTACGTTATGAAACTGAAACATGCAGCAAAATCTACAGAAAACAAAGATTTTTACAGGGAATTGATTTCTTTTGCAGTTCCCATCGGATTACAGAATCTTCTTGTTGCATTGATTGGCGCATCAGATGCACTGATGCTCGGACGCCTGACGCAGGATGCCGTCGCGGCGGTTTCTCTCGCTAATCAGATTTCATTTATTCTGAATCTGTTCAGCGGAGCAATAATCGGTGGCGGCGGAGTTCTGATATCCCAATATTGGGGAAAAAATGACAGGATTATGGTGAAAAATCTGTTTTGTATGCTCTTAAAATGGGTATTTGCCATTTCATTCATATTTTTCTCTCTGGCAATGTTCGCGCCGGAAATTTTAATGCGTATTTATACGCCGGATAAGGAATTGACTGAATTAGGGGCATCTTATCTTAGGATTGTCAGCTTTTCTTATCTTTTGAGCGGCATTACGCAATGTTATTATCTGATAATGAAGGTGGAGGGCAGGGCGGCAAAATGTGTCATTATTTCCGCCGTTACCCTTGTTACTGATATTGTCGTGGATTTTTTCCTGATTTACGGCATTGCGGGAGTACCCGGATTAGGTGCAGACGGTTCGGCTTATTCAACCGTTGCCGTGGAATTTATCGCATTAATCTGGTGTATTGAGGAATCATGCAGAGGCGAAAATATTCGTCCTGACCTACAGGGTATCCGATGGCTGTCAACTGAAACTATTAAAGATTTACTTAAAATTTCAGTTCCCATGCTTGGAAGTTCTCTTGCATGGGGACTCGGATTCTCTATGCACTCGCTGATTATGGGGCATCTTGGCTCCGACGCAACAGCCGCAGCTTCTATAACCTCTGTCGTTCAGGAACTGATTACCTGCGTCTGCAAAGGGATTTCTGCCGGTACAGGTATCATGATCGGCGGACTTTTAGGACAGGGGCTTTTTGATAAAGCAAAAGAATACGGTAAAAGGTTCTGCCATATTTCTTTTTGGACAGGCGGCATTCATATGACATTACTCTGTATTCTTGGTCCTATTGCGGCAAAGTTCTTTATGCTTTCGGAAACAGCGAAACAGTATTTAATTTTCATGCTGATATTCAGCGGATTTTATGTTTTTGCATATTCTGTCAATACAATCATAGTCTGCGGTATTTTTCCGGCAGGAGGCGATTCCCGATACGATGCAGTCAGCGTATTTCTGGCTTCATGGTGTTTTGCATTGCCGATTGCGCTGCTTGGCGCTTTCGTATTCAATTTACCGGTCATGATGGTATACATATTAATGAATATTGATGAAATTGTGAAACTGCCTTGGCTGTATCCCCGGTATAGAAAATATTTGTGGCTGAATAATCTTACGCGGGAGCAAAATATAAATTAACAGACCTTTTAAAACAGCAATGGAATATCGCCATACAGAGCTATTCTTAAAATACCTATAATAACAAGATACAGCTCCAATCAGCCGGAAATCCGGGATACATTAAATCTGCCGCATGGTCGATTGTCATTGCTATGATAGCAATCATTTTCAAATGATTTGAGTTTATCCATAATGTACTCCGTCAAAGTCAGGTTAATTGTTATATTAACTATTATTTCATTCCATAAGATGATAAAAGTGCTTCCATTGTTTCAGCGGATTCCTGCATTCCCCTGCTAATCCATTCATCAATCCAACCAAAACGGGATTGTTTGTACTTTTGTGTATCGGTGTTTTTCTTATATCGTTTATTGGTTCTGTTATTTTTAAACTGACCTGCCAAGACCCCCGAATGAAAAAATATTCAGTAAATTGGAGTGATGATGTCGGGACAGTATATACGGACTTGTCCTATGGTAATGAAGCTGCCAATAAATTTGACCTTTATCTTCCGGCAGATAATGAGAAAAAAGCATATGGACTGGTTGTATATCTTCATGCGGGAGGATTCACTTCGGGAGATAAAAGTGATGATGCAGGTATATTACAATGGCTATGCTCTGAGGGATATGTTGCGGCAGGAATAAACTATACTTTATTTTCAGAAGAAAATCCGAATGCAAACATATATACGCAGTCAATGGAAATTATGCAGAGCATTCCGTTCGTAATAGAAAAAGCGAAAGAATATGGATACCATATAGACCGTATGGCAATGGCGGGCGGCTCCGCAGGCGGTTGTCTTGCACTTTTGTATGCGTATCGGGACGCTCCAGAGGCTCCGGTTCCGGTAAGAATGGTATTTGAGGGTGTTGGTCCTTCCAGTTTTTATCCCGAAGATTGGAAAAGCTACGGTTTTGATCAAAATCCCGAATCTGCCGCTGAACTGTTCAGTGTCATGTCGGGTAAGACAATTAATGCCCAAATGTTTGGGACAGATGATTATGATAATATAGTTAAAGATATTTCCGCACTCCTTTGGGTTGATGAAAATACAGTGCCTACGGTTATGGCATATGGGGCACAAGACAAGTTTCAGCCTTATGAAGGGGCCAAACGTTTAGATGCGGCTCTGACTGCAAATAATGTTCCTCATGAATATATCGTATTTCCTCATTCCGGACATGGATTACAAAATGATAATAAGCAAGGAGTTGAATACTATGAGAAAATTCTTGAATATTTGAACCGTTACATGAGTAAATAATGGATATTTTTTATATTCTTCACTCACGTTTCTCCATAACTTCCCAATTTATCTATTCCCCTAAGCGAGTGAATAAATTGGGAAGTCTGTCATCATAATAATTGATAATTTTTTCCATACTCTTTTCTATGTCAATTTTCACATTAAATCCACCATATTCATTTTGCTTTAGTAAAACACATCTTCCTGACGGGTCAAAAACATATGCTAATGGAATTTCTCCGGCAAAATGAGAACACCCAATAACATATACTTCATTTTCAATAGCTCTCGCCTTTGCCAATGAAGTCCATTGTTCAAGCTGCAAATCATGATACATTCCTGTTCCGATTATATTGACCAATAAAACCGGATTATCTAAACACATAATCCTTGCCGCCTCCGGGAAATGTATTTCATAGCAGATTGGTATTCCGACTTTTCCAAATCTTGTATTTACACAAGTAATTTTTTCCCCATTTTTTATCTCTTTTTGCTTTTCACCTTTAGTCAGAATACATTTAGTATATTCATCAACGATTTTACCATTATCTATGACCAGTGCTTTTTGCTGCCCATTATTGCTTAAATCCTTAAACCCGGTAATAACATACTTTTCTTTTTCCTTTATAATATCAATTGCTTCCTGCAAAACATTACTATCTAAAAAGCCTTCCGGAAAAATATAAAGGTCTGCTTTATCTTGTGATAAGAAAAAATCTAATTCTTGTATACTATTATCTTTTTTGGGAACAGCTAACAAAACTTTCAAAATCATTCCCTCATTTCTTTCAAAATTTTCCCCTCTTTTGACTTATATCTCCATAAAATTATTACCTCACAACCGGAAGTTATCGTTCCGCAATAACGCATTCACCATTTGAATAACATAATCGTGTATGGCTGATCTGAAATGCCTGCTTCTTCATTTGACTTAGGAGCGTATGCATAAAAAATCCATGCGTTACAATAATACAGTCGCTCCCCTTTTCAACTATATTTTCTATAAATTGTTTTGCACGATAAACGGTTTCTTTCCTGCATTCCTTTTGTGAATGAATATTTAAAAGCCATTGTAAACGTCCCGAAATATTCCAAAAAATCAGCGGCAGCTTTTTATTAGAGGTGACGCTTGCACATAATGGTACTTCATCGATTAATTTTGTAGAAATAAAATCCCTTTCACCAAATAACTGATTAGCAGTTTCCCTGCTTCTTTGCAAGCTGCTGATATAAATAGTTTGACAATCTATTAGGGAATCATCCAATAACAAAGAAAAAACCGGTGCTTTATCATACATTTTGCAGTCTTCATAAAACTGTTCTGATGTACTCCATTTTCTCCATTGAAAATCCACTTTTCCATGCCTGATAATAACCGCTCTCAAATCTATTCCCCCATAAAATATATTCATTTATTACAAACCAGTTCAACAATCACTATTTCCGGTCTGTTATTAAACCGTACCGGGATAATACTATTTCCGATACCTCTGCTCACAATCATTGTCGTATTATTTTCAAAGTATTTTCCAGCATCGTATTTGTGAAAAAAGCCTTGATTGGGCGCTATCACGATTCCCCAAATAAAAACCTTCCATTGTTTGTGCTGGCGGTAAAGCGCCTCTTGACAAGATTTCTATCCGGTCAGAAAAAACGGAAATCATAGGTTCATTTCCCTCTCCTAATGTTTCCGGTTGAAACCAATTTTCCTTAAACCCGAACCATTCCTGTTCATCGTTCATAGCACATAAATCTAATACAATCTGTTTTATATCCATTAACATTCTCCCCAATATGGATTTATTCCCAACTTTTATTACCAACTTTTTAATTATTACACATTGGGAATAAGGTTGGAATAAATATTAAAATTATCTTACACAAATTATCTTACGCAAAGGGAGTTTATTATTCCATTATAAACTCTACAATCCTATCCATTTCCCTTTGTGGTAAGATATGCATGTGACCGCTTTCTTTTAATTCAACTGTCCGGCAATTGGGAATAATCTGCTTTGCCCGGTACAAAACTCTTGCTGCCGGAAAAAGACAATCTTTTTCGCCAGCAATCACTAATGCAGGAGATTGATACCTTCGCATTTTTTCCGCTTCAACATTTGTAGGCATACCGACTTTGGTTTTTACATTATCAAAACTGTCTTTTAAGATATCCAAAGTATCTTCATCCAGAACATTTTCCCATAATGCCATGTAAAGGGCAGTTTTTATTAAGTATTTTTCTTGTTTAGTAATTCTGTATTGTATGAGCGGTATCATCATCTTCATGGAAGAAACCGGAATGGCATTATTTATTCCCGCAGGAACAAGCAAAACGGCTTTTTCAACTTTTTCCGGTGCAACACACATAAGTTTAGCTAAAATACCTCCGCCAAACGAACCTCCAAAGCAGGAAATCTTATCATATCCGATTCCTTCAATCACTTCACTTGCCCATCTGCCATAATCATAACCTCTATGTGATAAGCATACTTCGTCGCTTTTTCCTGGGTGTCCGATTGTATCAACTGCATATACATGAAAATCATTAAGAAGAAAACGGCACATCAATAAATTGTAAGCTGTGGTACTGTTTCCGCCATGAAACACTAACAACGGCTTTCCTGCTTTATTCCCTGTTTCAACCAAATGAGTTTTGCCAAAAGATGTTTTCACATAAATATCAGTAAATGGCACATTCAGCTTTTTGAGCTGCATATCATACAAGGCAAGCGACTGACGTTTTCCTGCTTTTGATTTATATATACCCATAAAATTGTTATCTCCTACTAACAAAGTCCAAACATTTCCTTACAAATTTTCTTTCCGCACTCTGTTCTGAAAATATTATTGTATGCATTCAAAGCCGCTTCTTTTGACAAACTATCTTCCATAATATTTACAAGAAAATCCGCTTCCACAAGTATTTGATAGTCGATTCCATCAATATTGTCATATGTATGATGATGTGCAATCAGATACTGAACCCTTTCAGATACATCATCTTCAAAACCCAATTCTCTAAGCATCTTTTCAGCTATTACAGGACCTTCTTTTTCCTGTAATTTCCCATTACAATTCCCATACTTTTCTTCACATATATGAATTCCGATATCATGGGTAAGGGCGGCAGCTTCAACGATGAACAAATATTTCCTGTCAACATTTTCTGTTTCAGCAATAAGCTTTGCATAACTATGAACCTTGCAAAAGTGCTGAATTCTCTTAGAATCTCCACTATACAGCTCTATCATTGCCAGATGTAATTTATTTAACATTTAAACACTCTCCTCTATAATATAACTTCCGATTTGACGCTGATTTTATTATATATCCTTTTCCATAAAAGTAAAATAGATGTGTGATAAAGAAGTAAAAGAAATTGGAAACGTGCGCCGCTAGGCGCACGTGCAAAAACAGGAATCAGTTCCCTGATTTCCTGTTTCGGTGTGCTGTATTTGGCAATTTCACGCTTTCTTCCTTGTCAGAAAACCCCCAACGACTGCTCCAATCAAGACAAACGGTGCTATTCTAACGAACAACCACTCAAATGAGTGAATCACTACTCCGATTACTGCAGTTTCGGGTTTGCTGTAATCCCAGCCTAAGTAAGGACTATTTAATACTATCAGAACTGGGAAAATAGCCACTATAACCATACACAATGAAATAAAAAGCCAATGAATCACTTTTTGCCTCGTTGTTTTCCTATGCGCAAGCTGCAGGTTTATGACCTCAAGTTTCTCGGAAATTGCTCTTAAGTCATCAGCCTTCGCCTCGACAACGGTTTCTCCAAGCAGTGTGCTTACCGGTGTTTCAAATGCCTCTGATATGGAAATCAGCATATCGGCATCCGGAACCGACAGACCTTGTTCCCATTTTGAAATAGTTTGTCTCACCACATTCAGTTTAACTGCAAGTTCCTCTTGCGAAAGTCCTTTGGATTTTCTAATTGCTTTAATGTTTTCGTTTAGCATCAGGGATAACCTCCTTTCTCTGCTATTATACGAATGAAAGTCCGTTGCGGCAAGCAACGCAGATTAACATTACAGTGTCCTTTCAGTATATCCGGATTTATCGCTGATTCAATTAAATATTCCTTTCCAAAATGTGAAATAAGCAGGACAATTCATAAGTTATTTATTATCATATTTGGGCGAGCAACCGAAAAATTTAACGTAAGCACGGTAAAATGTTGAGTAATCACCAAATCCGCAGCTTTCAGCGGCACATTGCGACTTCTCTCCGTTTCGGATTTTTTCTCTCGCTGCAGCAAGTCGTTTTATAGTGATGTACTCCCACGGCGCCGCACCAGTAGATTGTTTGAAAATCCTGCTGAACTGCGACGGACTTAAGAAAAAATGCTCTGCAAGCATTGGCACGGAAAGCTCTTCAAACAGGTGATAATTAACATACAAAACCATGCGTTCCGAAATATTCTGCGGCGGAGCATAATCCTTTGTTCCTCTTTTTTGCCACGCCCTGTTTATTCTGTCGAGCAGCCAGAGAAGATGGGTTTTTATATTAATCTGTGTTTCGTATGCGTCACTTTTTTTGCACATTTCCGAAAAGATTTTCTGTGTATTTTCATCGCCGAATTCCATTGGCAGAAAAAGATTTCCCCTCCCGAGAGGACGGTCAAAAAAAGCTTTCAGCAGCCTGCGCTCGGGGTCGATATGTTCGACAGCAGAAACAGGAAAGTTTAGCGCATATCTTTCGTATTTTTCTTTTCCGAGAATCCTGGCTCTATGAGATTCCGCCGGGCGCATAATAAGAACACTTCCTGATTCAAGAGGATACCTTGAACCCTCCACAAGGTATTCCGCATTTCCCGACACAAAACAAAAAATCTCGCATCGTTCATGAACATGCATAGCAAATCCACTATCGTAAGGCTCTTCGTCTATAGCATGGCGTGTGTATATATTATCTGAGCTAAATTCCCATAAGAAATCCGTAAATACCCCTCCCAAACAATTTATTTTCTCGAAATGCAACTCATCTACAGCTGCAATTTAATATAATATACTACATAATGCGTGAATATACAATGTATCATGCGTACATTTACAATTACAATGCAAATTATTCTATAGTATACTGTCTATAACTAAAGAACATACAACAAAAAACACACAACAACAACATCAGGAGGGATTGCTATGAAATTCAAACTTGCGGCATTTGCCGACGAAGCAGACAGTAAGCTGGATAACCAAATCTCTGTAATGATAAAAAACGGCATTGAGTATCTGGAAATACGCGGTGTGGACGGAGAAAGCATTTCGGATATTTCCTTAGAAAAAGCCCATGAAATACGCAAAAAACTGGAGGCTTCGGGTCTGGCTGTATGGTCCATAGGTTCTCCATTCGGGAAAATCGGGATAAACGACGATTTTATCCCACATCTTGAAAATTTTAAAAGGAATTTGGAAATCGCAGAAATCCTCGGTACAAAACATATGCGGATTTTCAGCTTTTATGTACCGCAGGAAAATACAGAAAATTACTCGGAGGAAGTTTTGTCCCGCTTAGAAAAATTTCAGACAGCGGCAAAGGACAGCGGAGTTCTGCTCTGCCATGAAAATGAAAAAGGCATATACGGAGATATAGCCCCCCGTTGTGAAGAGATACACAAAAATTTTCCTGAAATAAAAGCAATCTTTGACCCCGCAAACTTTATTCAATGCGGACAGGATACAATGGCGGCGTGGTCAATTCTCTCTCCATATGTTGAGTATATGCATATCAAGGACGCGCTTGCTGACGGCTCGGTTGTTCCCGCTGGAAAAGGCATAGGAAATATACCGTACATACTTGAAAATTATCATGGAGAAGTACTGACAGTAGAACCACATCTGACGGTATTTTCAGGATTTGAAAAACTTGAGAAAAGCAATGAGATGCAAAACAAATATTGTTATTCATCTTCAGTGGAAGCCTTTGAAGCGGCGGTTTCAGCATTAAAAAAATTAATTTAAAGATTGAAAAAGGAGCATGAGTATTTATGGAAAAAATTCGTCTTGGAATAATCGGAGTAGGAAACATGGGAAGCGGGCATTTACAGAACGTTATAGACGGGAAATGTCCCAAAGTTGAGGTTACTGCCGTCGCAGACATCGACCCCGAAAAACTTGAAAATGCAGGCAGAAAACTGCCGTCATTAAAATGTTTTGACAATGCCGGAAAAATGCTGGACAGCGGACTTATTGACGCTGCGCTGATAGCAGTGCCCCATTACGACCACCCTAAATATGCGATAGAGTGTTTTAACCGCGGTATTCACGTTATAACAGAAAAACCTGCCGGAGTATATGCAAGTCAGGTTCGTGAAATGAACGAAGCTGCTGAAAAAGCAGGCGTGAAATTCGGAATAATGTTCAATCAGAGAACAAATCCAATTTATAAAAAAGCCCGTGACATCGTGCAGAGCGGTGCACTCGGAAAGCCCAAAAGACTGGTGTGGATAATCACAAACTGGTATCGTACGCAGTTCTACTATGACTCAGGAAGCTGGCGTGCAACGTGGAACGGAGAAGGAGGCGGCGTGCTTTTAAATCAAGCTCCGCACAATCTTGATTTATGGCAGTGGATATTCGGCATGCCCCAAAAGATTCGTGCGTTCTGCGCTATGGGAAAATATCACAACATTGACGTAGAGGATGACGTAACGCTTTACGGTGAATACGAAAACGGGGCAACAGCGACATTTATTTCTACAACGGGAGAAGCTCCCGGTACAAATCGCCTTGAAATATCAGGCGATCTGGGTAAGCTTGTACTTGAGGACGGAAAACTGAAATGGTGGAAACTATCCGTTCCGGAAAGAGAGTTCTGCTTTACATCCAAGGAAGGCTTTCTGTGTCCGGATATGACATATGAAGAGTATTCCGAAGAAGCTCCCGATGGTCACTCTACGGTGCTGGAAAATTTTGCCGAAGCCATTTTAGACGGTTCGGAGCTTATAGCCGACGGACGCGAAGGGCTTAATTCTCTGTCGATTTCAAACGCTGCATACCTTTCCTCATGGACCGATAAATGGGCGGAAATTCCCACAGATGAAAAGCTTTTTGAACAATATCTTACAGAACTTTGCAAGAATGAAAATATTAAAAAACAAAGTCCTGAATACTCCAATAATGATAATTCCCTGAATGAACGATGGAAAGTAAGATGGTGAAATGAACCCCTCATTCAAGCCTGCATTTGCACTGATGCAGGCTTTTTTCTGCTTTTCCGGCAACTCACGTCATAAAAACGGCAAAATCCCGTCAAGATACTTGTAAGAAATAATATGGCTGATAAAATTAGCTTAATGGGGAGGTGTATGACTTGCATATCAATATTGACATACAGGAAGATGCCACTGACACCGTCGTTACGATAAAATGCAAAAAACAGGATGCTTTTGTTGAACGGCTGATAGCAGCGCTCAAAATCATAGATAAACAGATAATGGTTATGCATGAAGGAAACATGACTTCGATAGACTTAGCGGATATCCTTTATATAGAGTCTGTAGACAGGAAATGCTTCATCTATACCGTAAATAAAGTATACGAATCATTTAATAAGTTATACGAGTTGGAGCAGCAGCTTGAACAATATTTATTTGTACGGATTAATAAATCATGCGTCGTTAATCTGAAAAATATTGATTCAATAAAAACATATCTTGACAGGCGGCTTCTTATTACAATGTCGAACGGCGAGCAATTGATTGTATCAAGACAATATTCCGGCGATATAAAGACCTTATTGGGAGTCAAAAAACACAGTCAGGGAAAGGAGCGTGATTATTAAAATGTTAGATGAAAGAAAGCACTTATTGGATTATCTGGCTCAGGTCATGCTGGTTTTTGGTATAACATTGTTAATCATTGCCTTTATCTGCTGTCTCACAGGAGACGATGCAAAAGAGCTCTCCACCGTGTTTGCATTGGGAAGCGCCGGAATACCGATAAACACTATTTTTCAATATTTATTATCCTCGGCATGCATTACGGTACTCAGATTTCTTTTTTTTACGGATACGGTAATCAGGAAAATGTCGATTGCAATAAGAACTACATCGATGCTGATCTCAGTAATCGTCCTAATCGGCATATTCGCCTATATTTTCGGCTGGTTCCCTGTTAATGAGCCAAAATGCTGGATTATCTTTTTAATTTGTTTTGGAATCTGTTTTGTAATCAGTATGGGTGTTTCCTTTTTTAAAGAGGCTATGGATAACAAGCAACTGGCTGAAGGCTTAAAAAACTTAAAGGAGGGTCAAAATGGCAGCGCTGATAGAAGTAAATAAGCTATCTCATTCTTATGGAAATAGTAAACGACATAACAAATTGCTCATTTCGGCTCTTGCAAAACCCTTATACGCAAGCTTTTGCAAGTCCGAAATGGCAATTTCTAATGCCGTTAACTATAGAAATATTTTAAATGAAATATCATTAACAATTAATAAAGGCGAAGTAATAGGTCTTCTGGGACCGTCCGGAGCCGGAAAAACAACTTTGGTAAACATCCTGACAGGTCAATTAAAACCAACATCCGGAACCGTCAGAATATCGGAAAAAAACTTAGTAGCCGGAATCATGATGGACAGCTTCGGTCTGTACGAAAGACTGACAGTCTGGGACAACTTGAAGCTGTTTGCAAAAATCTATAAGGTTCCTACAGCGCGGATAGATATGCTGCTTGAGAGAGCCGAACTGCAAAAAGCCAAAAAGACCGTCGTAGGCAATTTATCAAAGGGCATGCGCAATCGGGTGAATTTCTGCAGAGCATTGTTAAAAGATATGGATATCCTGTATTTAGACGAGCCTACATCAGGCTTAGACCCGGCTACAACAGACAAAATACACGAATTGATTGAAGAAGAGAAAAAAGCCGGAACCACAATCTTTTTAACCACACATAATATGCATGAGGCCGAAAAGCTATGCGACAGCATTATACTGCTCAATGAAGGTAATATTATAGAGCAGGGCGTACCCAAGGAAATCTGCATGAAGTACAACAGAGAAAACTCAATAGTATTGATTCTGAAAAACGGGGAAAAACGTACGCTCAGGAATAATAAAGAAAGCGCTGATATCCTCTCGGAGCTGATGAAGAACGAGCAGGTTGCGGGCATACATTCATCAGAACCGGATTTGGAAAAAGTGTTTTTACATTTGACAGGAAGGAAGTTAAACGAATAATGAACAATATCATTACCATTATCAAAAAACAGCTTATTGACACTCTTAAAAACAAAACAGTACTTATACAATTTATTATGTTTCCGCTGCTTGGCATTATTATGACAAAGGCAATCAAAATTGAAGGCATGCCCGAAAACTTCTTTGTCAACCTGTTCGCGACCATGTATATCGGTATGGTGCCGCTGACCGGTGTCTCTGCAATCATCTCAGAAGAAAAGGAGAAAAACACCCTTCGGGTCCTGTTAATGGCGGATGTTTCACCGATACAATATCTGCTTGGCATAGGAAGCTATGTTTTTTCGGCATGTATGCTTGGCGGAGTAGTCTTCTGCTGTCTGTTGAACGACGTCACAAACACACAGAGAGCCCTTTTTCTTGCAGTCATGGCAGTCGGTATCATTGCCTCGATTATGCTGGGAGCAGCAATTGGCATAGGAAGTAAAAATCAGATGGCTGCAACCTCTATTGCAGTACCGGTAATGATGGTATTTTCATTCCTGCCAATGCTGTCTATGTTCAATGACAAGATAGAAAAAGTCGCAAAAATTACATATTCGGAACAAATCAGGATTTTAATGAGCAGCTTAAAAGACAGTGGGAATTATACTGAGAATGCTGTAGTTATCTTTATTAATATTGTCTTGTTTGGAGTTGTATTTTCGGTATTCTACAAGAAACAAGGACTTTCGTAAACAAACAGGCATGCCTATTTGATATATTTTTATAAAAACACCTATCCAATCTGATTTTTTGACACTTTAAGAGTGTAATCATGATTACCGCTTTTAGGAAAGGAGGGGAAGGCTTGGACGAAAATAAAATCATCTCTTATATTGAACCGATATTTCGATTTTGCTGTAAAAGACTGAGTAATAAATATGATGCAGAAGATCTGGCGAGTGAAATTATCTGCTATATTTTAGACGGGATGAAAAAATACAAAATAGAGTCTCTTGATGCCTGGGTCTGGCGTATTGCGCATAACCGCTATGCAAGATTCATTGATACCCGTAACAAAACTCAAATGATCCTGTCGGAAGATGAGACATTATTTAATGTCACCGACTATGATTATGACCATGTTGATGAAAAGTCAACCCGGGATGAATTTGAGACTGTTTTTCGTTATCTTCACACCCTTTCTTCCGAGTACAGGAATATTCTCATCGATTATTATATCGGAGAAATGCCGATACGGATGCTGTCAAAGAAATATTCCCTTCCGGAAACCACAATCAAATGGCGTTTAAATGTTGGACGCAAAAAAATCAGAGAACGGATAGGAGAAAACAATATGGATAAAATTTATAAAAGAATCAACTGGAACACTACCTGCTGTAATGGCTTCATGGAATCTGACAGGTACCTGCACACACAAATATCGCGGGCGATTTGTCAGGCTGCATATAAAAAGCCGCTTACAATTGAGGAAATCAGCATCAGTACCGGAATTCCCGCAATGTATATCGAGGATGAACTTCACCGCCTTGAATATGGTGATGCTATCTGCAAAATCGGGAACAAATATGCAACAAATTTTATTATCTTCAACCTAAATGACAGAAAAGATACCGAGGGGATTTCTGCATCATTAGTAAAAGAGATTGCCGACAGATTTGATATCCTGTTGCAGAACAGGGTTTCTACTGTAAACAGCCTCGATTTCTATGGCCATGACTTTGGTATGGAACGGCTTGGATATATTCTGATTCCTTACATTTTAAGACGAAAAATCGGGACTTTGAAAAGTAACCGGCTGAATCTGGAAAACGGTCCTTTTCCACCACGAAAAGATGGCGGATACGGATGGTTTATTGTAGAAGAAACCGTTGATGAATCCGAAAACGGCGCGGAGTACAATGCAGGATGTAATGTCGCAGGTGATGACACTGAAAATAGGAATAACAATTTGTCACATATCTATTACTACTGGATTTCCAAGTATTATGATAATTCTATTTATCATAACAGGGGAACACGCTGGTTGTATGCAAATGGAATTCCTCAAAACAGCAACTGTGGTATTGTAAAAAGAAACCTGTTATCAGATGAAGATGCAGCATGCCTCATTCAGAATAATCTCATTTTAAAATCAGATGAAGATTATAAATTGAATTTTGCCTGCTTTACCGAGAAACAGTTTAAAGAATTCACAGCCCTGTTTGATATTGATGATGAACACCTTGATGATTTGCTTGCAGAATGGATTATTACTGTCCGGAAAAGTTTTGTGAAATTCGTTCCTGCCCGTCTTGATAGTCAGATTAACCAATGGGTTTCAGGATATCTGTTTCAGATTATCGGACATGTAACAGACGAACTTATTCGCTGTGGGACATTGAGAAAGCCGGATTCCGAAAAACCTTTGACTGATGGAGTATTTTATGTAGAAGGCAAGTATATTGACCCGTAATGCAGAAGTGTCTCCAATCGGAGACGCTTCTATTTAGCATATTCCGCCAGCTCATACACTCTGTCCTTTGTCAGTTCAGCCGCCCTCATGAGCTCCGTAAGTTCCTGCATACTTCCGCCTTCATATTCCAAGCCGGCTACTTTCACCTCTGCCTCCT
The DNA here is from genome assembly GCA_964600805.1 of uncultured Bacteroides sp. GTDB lineage: Bacteria > Bacillota > Clostridia > Lachnospirales > Lachnospiraceae > UBA3282. Next base: position 45,141 of record CAZRKN010000011.1, read on the forward strand.
TGAAATCAATCCACTCTCTTTCATCTGCCCTCAGAGCTTCCATATCCGCCTCATCCAGCTCTGACTCCAACAGCTTCCACACGATGTTCAAAGTATCATCCCATGTCTTAAACAGTTCTTTACCTGTCTCATTCATATCAAGCTGTGAAATGTCCTCCTGCAGCTTTGCTTCTAATTCCGCGCTACGCTCTTCTGCAAAAGAAATCTCCATTGCTATTTCTTCGGCAAGGCTTTTCTCCTCATATACACTACCGGAAAACCCATCTCCAGTATTTATATTATAAAGTCCATAAAATGGAAGTTCAGGCTCTGCGTCATCTCCCAAATAATGTATCCAGCCCCTGTAAGATTCCGGCAGGTTATCCGTTTTTATCCCCGGAAGGTATATATAAAACTCCTCACCGTCATCCAGACCATATGCTGTCGAATAAATATAGCGCTTCCCATCTATGATTTCCTCTTCTTCCGGTTCCTTGGCATATTCAATAGAAAACAGCTTTATTTTATAAGTGTACTCATCCACTTTCTCCAAACCGCTGAATACACCTGAAAATTCACAATAATATAAGGTCCCGTTTGGATAAGATTCCCCTATGTCTCCCATATCAGCATCCTGATAGACTCCTTTAAAGCTCCCGTCACTGTTAATACGCAATTCTGTCCACCAAGCTCCTGCTCCGCTGCTGAAATCAAAGCATCTATCAGACACATCTGCGAAACTGAATTCAGTTCCCGCAGTATTATCCTGAGATGCCCCATACGGCTGTGCTTCCAACGTCTGTCCATTCTGCTGTCCTTCTCCCGATTGCGCTGCATTAGACGGTTTATCATCTGACTGTCCGCCACCCTCCTGCTCATCGGTGATTATTTCAACTTCCGGAAACTCTACTCTTCTGTCATCCACATTTCCGCAGCCTGCCAGAAATACCAGAGTTATTATTGCAGTCGTTAATATATGTTTCTTTTTCATTTTGTCTCTCCCAGATGTCAACTCTCATTTTAGGAAATAAAAACATTATTCCGCATTTTCATTACAATAATGGATTCTGTTCTTTATTTCTGATATAGCCTCTGGTTCAATCATGCTGAAAATATATGCTTTCAAATATTTTTTGTTAACCTTTTCATAGGTATGATCTATCATGTTTCTAAACGTTTTCAGCACCCCCGCATTGATACATGTCAAAGAAAGCTGAGTATCATCCGTCAGCATTTTAGACGCTTCTCCAATCTGCGCCATATAAAAAGCACATAAATCAAAAGCCATTTTATCCTGCTCTATATCATTCTGACTACATCCAAAACGCTTGATTACTTCTTTTATGTCATTCTGTCTTTGTAAGATTGACATTAAAAGCTGTATATCCTTTTTATATGATCTGATCATATCCACCTGACTTCCTGCATCACTGTTTTGTACGCTGAATATTTATTAACCGGCAACCCGTTTTCTACCGCAAATCTGTCTAACTCATCATCTTCCTTTTTCATTAAGTCCACCCATAGAACATCCACCGTAATGTCAAACAGACTTTTTATATATTCCATGATATCACCCCTCATGGAATCACCGTCTATCACAACATCTATGTCACTTGATGATTTCTCATTGCCATTTACATAAGACCCCGCTATTCCCAGCCTTATATTGTCATATTTATTATAAACCTGCTTTAAAATTGCGATAATATCATTCAGCTTCATTCTACATTACCCTTTTTTATTCTATTATACAGTATGGATGAAAAAAATACAAACATCTAAAGAGAACGGTCAAAAAAGCGCTGACACCCCGTCAACGCTTTTTTATCCACACTTCATTATGTAGTTTAACACAACTAAAAATAAAAGTCTACTATTTTTTTATTTTTTCCATTAAAATTATAAATGTGTTAAAAATCAGAGCAAAAAAATACCTCATACCCGAAAGGAGCGATAACCCATGAACAATACCTCTTCTCCGAAAAACAATAGTAATGACAATTTTAAAGCCACCTCCCGCCCCGACGAGGAATCCCACCTTGAGCAGACTCTGGCCATAGTGCGTGAAAACGTAGCCAACTATGGAAAAGAAGCCGCCAGAATGAATGCCGACATCGAAGAAATGCTCAGGCATTACCATGACAATGATGTTGAGGTCTATACCATCTTAAACAACACCATCACCATGCACGACCATATGAAACGCGCGCTGATAAGAAATGAAAAAGCCCTGAGCAAGCCATATTTTGGCAGAATAATCTTTCATGACGAGTCAGTAAACAGGGACGAATCCATATACATCGGTAAAGGCGGCATTGCCAGAGATACTACCCATCAGATTGTAACAGACTGGCGCGCCCCGATTGCCAATGTCTATTATGAAAACGGGCTGGGAAAATGCAGCTATACCTCGCCTGATGACAAAGAAATTTCCATTGATTTGAAGCTGAAGCGTACCTATGAGATTGAAGACGGCAAGCTCCTTGATTATTACGATACCGAAGTCGTTGCAAACGACGATTTACTTACTAAATACCTGGCAAAGAACAAACAGGCAGTATTAGGAGAAATCATAGCAACCATACAAAAAGAGCAAAATGACATTATCAGAAAATCTCCATATCATAACATCATCGTTCAGGGCGTCGCAGGCTCCGGAAAGACTACTGTTGCCATGCATCGAATCTCTTATATTCTGTATAACTATGAGGAACGCTTCAAGCCTGATGACTTTTATATTGTCGGAAGTAATAGGATTTTACTGAATTACATTACGGGCGTACTGCCGGATTTGGATGTGCACGGCATCAGGCAGATGACTATGGAGCAGCTTTTCGTAAGGCTTCTGTATGAGGATTGGGACGAGCAGAAATACCATATTACGGATACCGATAAAATGAGCAGGAAAGGCAGCATTAAGGGAGCACTCCAATGGTTTCATGATTTGGAGAATTACTGTGAGCGCTTAGAATGGGATACAATTCCAAGAGAAAGTATCTTCCTGAACAGAAATCAATTTGTCGAGGGCTTTAAAAACGGAAAAACTGGAGTTTTCGATGAAACAGAAGGAAAATCTGCTGAACCCAAAGATTTGACCGAGCTGCTATCCCGGGAAGCAATAGAGCGTTATATAAAGCAGAATCCTACGGTTTCCGTTCAGAGCAAAATAGATATGCTAAACGACAGACTCATTAATAAAATCAGGGACGAATTTCTGGGAAAAGGAATCTCCTTCACCGAAAAAGAACGGAAATCCATACTTAAAGCCTACCGTGGGCGATTCGGCGGAAATATCTGGAAAAAATCAATCTATAGAATATACCATGATTTTCTGGCGGTGCAGGAAGCTAAAGGATTTGAAGTAAACATTCCGGTCAAAGAACTTGATGTGTATGACCTTGCAGCACTGGCATATATTTATAAACGTATAAAGGAAACGGAAGTAATCAGCGAGGCTCACCATATAGTCATTGACGAAGCTCAGGATTTCGGTATGATGGCATACAGCGTACTGAAATACTGCATCAAGGACTGCACATATACAATAATGGGAGACATATCCCAGAATATTCATTTCGGATACGGATTAAATGATTGGGAAGAGCTGAAAAAACTTATTTTATCAGGCGGCAGGGACAGCTTTGGCATTTTGAAAAAAAGTTATCGTAATACAATAGAGATTTCAGAATTTGCCACTAATATCCTTCACCACGGACAATTTTCCATATATCCGGTAGAGCCAATCATCCGGCACGGCTCACCCGTACAGCTTGAGGAAGTTTCCGATATTGATACAATGCTGCAAAAGACTGCCTTGGTATGTAAGGAATGGCAGCAAAAAGGACTTGAAACAATTGCCGTAGTCTGCCGGAACCGCAGGCATGCAAATGAAACTGCAAAAAGACTTGGCAAATACATCGATATATCCGACAGCGACTTGGAAAATGCTGTTTTCGGCAGCGGAATCATGGTACTTCCCGTAGAATATACGAAAGGCCTGGAATTTGACGCTGTGCTGATTTTCAATCCGGCAAGAGACGATTATCCCGTGGATGACGGACATGCCAAGCTGTTATATGTGGCTGCAACCCGCGCCCTGCATGAGCTATGTGTCCTGCATACAGGTAATCTCACCGGACTTATTGCAGACCCGCTGCCCGATAAGGCTATAACAGATAAGAACGGATTGAATAAATCTCCCCTTCACGGCAGTATTAATGAAAAATCGGTTGGCAGTACTAATATTACAGAGATTGACGGTTCAAATAACAGACAGAAAACCGGTCAAAACAGTGAACAAAACAGCATTTATAACAACACGCAATATAGTATGCCAAATGCAGTGTCCGGCAAAGCGGCATCTGCTTCGGGCACAGGAACTACTTCACGTAAAAAAGTATTTATTGCACAAAACCACAGCCTTGTGCAGGTACCAAAAACTTCCGCAACAAAACATATGACAGCCGGGGCACAACATATGACAGCTGAAGCGCAGCATATGACAGCCGGAGCACAGCATATGGCAGCCGGAGTACAGCAAAATGCCACCGTGGCTCAGAATCAAACACCGATTTCAGTTCAAAAAACAAGCAATATGAAACAGGAAACCGAACTCCCTGAATTTTCCTTTGGCGATATGCCTGCCACGGAAAAACTGCGTCCCTCCGGACATTCAAAAATAGACCTTGCCATCCGCTGGGTGACCAAACAAAAAGACGGACTTTATATGCAAAGCCGGTATGGCATATTGCGGCTAAGTCCTGTGGGAAGCGCAATTATCCGCGTCACTTTCGCCAAAGGAAAACAGCCTGATACGGCAGTTAATTCCAAAATAGCCGTCAGCCATATAGAAAATACATGGATGTATAAAGAAACGGGGTCCGCGGTGGAACTTAAGACAGATGAGCTTTGTATACAGGCAGATAAGAGCACCGGCGCAATACGATATCTGACGCGTGATAAAAAGCTGCTGCTTGCAGAGCGGAGCAAAGAATGCCGTCAGATAGATGACACCGTTCCCGGAAGAAATAAAGCATGGCTTTTTCTGGATTGGCAGAAGGATGAAAAATTATATGGAATGGGGACCGAAGATGTAAACGGAATAAATCTGCGTAATACCGCAAGATATATATCTCATGGAAAAAATGTGAACGAACTGCCTTTTATCCTCTCCGATAAAGGATATGGAATCCTGATGGCAACGGACGGACAGGCGATATGCTGCGATGTACCCGCTTACGGTTCTTATCTTTGTGCGGAAAAAGAGCCACAGATAGATTTCTACTTTATAACAGGGAAACAGCCAAAGACAATTATGAATGCTTATGCATACCTCTGCGGAAAGCTGTGAGATCACTCTATAACCTGATATTGCAGATACTCATAGAGAAGCTTAGTACCCTCGGCAATATCAGGTGGCAGCAATGCCCTTGCTACCAGCTTTATCTCATCACTCTCAATATCAATGCGTCTTAAGTTCGCATAATCACCGTCAATGCTCTCTACCTGATACCGAAATGTATTCATCATCAATCTTCAGCCTCATCATCTACTGCTGCCGCTATTCCGGAAACAACAGCGGATACAACAGAAATCACAACAGGAATAATAACAATTACCAGACCGCCCGCTAATAACAGAAAACCAGCACCTGCATTCATATTCGAAAACCTTCCTTTCTGTATCTCCATATCTATTTGTCTATCTTCTATATATTCCTTATATGAAACTTTGAATATACTATATTCTATATTCTACATGAAGCCTCCCAATTTTTCAACCATTTAGCCATTAACTTTTCTATTTTCAATAATACATTTTCATCGCAAAAAAGCTATTGCTCCGGCAGATTATTTATCTGCTTTTGCAACAGCCTCGTTGTTCCGACATTTCTACCTGAAAACCTGTGACCAGTTACTGATACCTATGAAGCTTTTCGCCCATGCATCATATGTTGCTTCGTCTGATGTTCCAAGGCTGCTATATACCAGCTGCGACTGTCCTGAAAGTCTTGTGTCCAACCCTGCTTCACTATAATTTAACAGATAGATAATCTCATCCACATAGGGATTTGTTTTTGCCGCCATATATGAAGCATAAAGAGATGCTGCCTGCACATCTACACCCTGTGAATTAGTCAGACCGATTTCACTCAAAATGACACGTCTGACTGTTCCTCTGGGTGATAACATTTCAGGTGATTTCAGGTAATTCGTAAGCAACGACAGGTTTTGAAATGTAAGCATCTTGCCCGACGACACCTGCTTTGCCATATAGCCTCCGTCCGGACAACCTGACATATCCCAGAACTTAGCATATGTCAGCGGTACAGGATATGGGTGTTGGGCAACATTCCAATAGATGTTTCCTTCACTCGAAATTAATTTATTGAATTTGGCAAGAAAATCTTTTCCATCAATATATTCATAATATTCTGCGTGGCCAGCCGGACGGTTTCTGTCCCAGTTCTGGTCGATACATACAAATACTCTGGCATTTGCATTCTGACTCTTTATCGCATTATATGCAACTCTGAACGCCTGCGCATACTCTCTGATATAGCTGTCCCAATCCTGCCAAATCATGTAATTCCACAGACGCACATTTACTTCATTTCCTATAATGTAATTCTCTGCCGAAGATTCTGCTGCACACCGTGAAAGAAGCTCCGTTATAGCGGTGATACCTGCAGGTTCAGATGCATTTAACATATAATACTGCGGTATTACAGGATGCGTATCTGCCGACAGCATTGCCGCTCTTGAATAAGGATTTGTAATCGTGTCATTTCCTCCCTGATTCATAACCTGCACTGTAGTATAATTTCCTGCGATTACTCCGTTTATATTTGACGATGCCATAAGAAGATTGCAGAAATCCTTACCCTGTTCTGATTTTAACGGTCTTTTCTTTCTTGTCTTTGTATGTGTTGCAAGCAATTCAGGATTTGATATGTACTGCGGGTTTGCTATCAGCACATTCTGTCCGCCCGTCTTTACTGCAAGTCCGAGCTTGGTATAGAGTCTGGAGCTTGTATACGGCACAGTAAATACAGGGTTACTTGATGCCGGCGCTGACGCTATCGGTACTGCCGCAGGCGATATTGCATACTCATATGGCTGCATTTCATACAGATACAACACTCCGTCGTCGCTTGACGGCGTCTTCGGAAGCACAGCCGAATAGGAAATCGTTGACTTATCTGTAAGAACACTTTTTGCCGATTTGGCAAATGACTGATTCAGCGTGCCGGAAGCTTCTGCCCGTATTCCCGTCATCATGATAAGCATAACCAGAATCAGACCATATATGCTTTTGTTAAGTCTAAACCTTTTCATTAATCATTTCTCCATATTTGTTACAAAATTATTTCATTTTATTAACTTAGTATAACATCTTGTTCCGTATACCGCAACCGCATTAAGTATCATTATATTTCAAAACTATTATTTCCTCCTCATGCCAAAACAGGACATGCAAAACAGCGCAACTGTTGAAAACAGCGGTCTTATATGATATAGTAAACGCATACATCATGCTGCAATATTATTGCCATAATATAGTAAACGCGATAACTTGCGTATAATGAAAGGACTTTTATGAATAAGATCAAAAAGGACATGCCGGTTTTATCAGCGTATCTGTCAGGATTTATAATTCTTGCCATGGCGCTTGCAATTTTTCAGCCTCTGGCGGATACTCCGCCGTTGTATGCAAACCCGCCCGATGAGTATGCCAGATATCTGATTCCGCAATATATATGCAGGCACGGAACTCTTCCGACAGGCCTGGAAGAGGAAGTGCGTATACCGGGATACGGTACATCCTATGCGTTGTATAACGTTTTCCCGTATATTGTTCAGGGATATTTAATGCGTTTCGTCAATCTTTTTACTGATTCGGAAATAGCGCTTTTATATACCGCCAGAACAGTAAATGTGTGTTTTGGGACATTCATGGCCGTAATGGTCTACCTTATTTCCCTGCAGCTGTTTCCTGACAGACGTTTCAGATGGCTGTTTTGTTTTGCTGTTATGTATCTTCCGGAAAATCTGTTCATACACAGCTACGTTAATACGGATTCATGCTGCCTGTTAGCGACATCCATGATGATATATGCATTAATCAGAGGTTACAGGGAGGGCTTCAAAACCGCCGATTGCCTGTGGATGTGTGCAGGCATCATCCTGTGCGCCCTATCCTATTATAATGCTTACGGCTATATTCTCAGCTGCATTATGCTGTTTACCGCATACTACATCAAAACAGATGAAGCCCGTCTGCACTATGATTGGAAGCCAATGCTGAAAAAGGGCGTTTTTATCAGTGTCATCGTCCTCTTGGGCATAAGCTGGTGGTTTATCCATAAATATATAGTTCTGGACGGAGATTTCTTAGGTTTTGCCACCAACAGCAAATTAGCTGAGTTGTATGCAGTTGATAAAGTCAATCCTCTTACGAGCCGGACATATCAGGAAATGGGCTACACCATCCTGCAAATGATGCAGGAGAGAAACACCTGTGAGATGGCATTCAGGAGTTTCATTGCCGCTTACGGTTCCATGGCTATATATAGCAGTGACTGGCTATATCTGGCTTATAAGATTCTCTTTATTACAGGTATAGCGGGAGTTCTCTATTGGCTGCTCAATAGGAAGTTTTTCAATAAAAGCCGCAGACTGCTAAGCGGTAAAGAAATATTTTTCCATCTGAATATGCTATTCTGTATTTTGATGCCGATTATTCTGATGATTTACTATGCTTACACAATGGATTATCAGAATCAGGGAAGGTATATCCTCCCTGCCATAATACCGCTCATGTACTATATCGTAAAAGGACTTGAAAAGTTGTCTGCTATACGTTTCGGCAAGTATACGCTTCCAAGACCGCTTATCAATGCATGTATTATGCTTTGCTTCCTGCTTATTGCAGGCGGCACTATAGAAATGGTAATCTTTAGAACCATACCTATCTGCATTAGAGCAGGCATGGTGCTCACCGCCGGATAATTAGCGTATTCTCTTTTATACCTCCTTACGCAGGTGCAGCAGAATACGCTTTTCCATTCGGCTGACCTGTACCTGGCTGATGCCCATTTTTTTAGCCACTTCCATTTGTGTTTTATCCTGAAAATAGCGCAGTCTTATAAGTTCCCTTTCATTTTCCTCCAAACCATTCAGAAGCTGTTCCAATAACATATGATTTAAAAGTTTCTCTTTTTCCAAATCCTCATAAATTTCATTACCGCCGGATGTTCCTTCCAACACTGAACGCCCGACGCCTCCGGCTTCACCCACAACCTGATCTACCAGATAGATTTCATTGCCGTCGGACTGGTAAACCGACTTATAGATAGATTCCACCTCAACATTAGCATCCAGCGCCAGTACAATATCCTCAACACTAAGCTCTGTCTCCTTAGATAACTCCTGCAGCGTCGCCTCCCTGCCATAGGCATGCGCCAGCTTTTCCGCTGCCTGTTTGATTTTCCATCCGTTTTCCTTCAAAGTCCTGCTCACCTTTACCATGCCGTCATCCCGCAAAAAGCGCTTGATTTCGCCCTGTATCATCGGGACGGCGTATGTGGAAAATTTTACGTCAAAGCTTAAGTCAAATTTATCAATAGCTTTCATAAGACCTATGCATCCTATCTGAAACAGATCCTCAGCATCATATCCCCTGTCCAGAAAACGCTTTACTATGTGTCTTACCAGACCCAGATTTTCTTCTATCAGTCTCTCTCTTGCCCCTTTATCTCCTGCCTGTGAACGTTCAATCAATACGGCAGTTTCTTCCATAGGCTAGTCCTCATCTGCAATCCATGAAGTGATACCGAGTTTTTTCACCATATGCACCGTCGTGCCCTGCCCCACTTCGGAAAACACCTCTAAATCATCCATAAATGCTTCCATAAATGCAAATCCCATGCCGGAACGGTCTAATTCAGGTTTCGTCGTAAAAAGAGGCTCCATAGCCTTTTCCACATCTTCAATACCGATTCCCCTGTCCCGTATCTCCACTTCCAATATATCGCCCTTAATCAGACAGCTCACCCATACCATATTATTCTCTTCATCATCTTTGTCGTATCCATGTATTATTGAATTAGTCACCGCCTCCGATACCGCTGTCTTAATATCCGAGATTTCCTCCAACGTCGGATTCAGCTGCGATACAAAAGCAGCTACCGCCGTTCTCGCAAATGCTTCATTATCAGAAATTGCCCGAAATTCCAACCGCATTTCATTCTTCACCTGTGCATCACGATTCAAATCTACTATTTCTATCATATTAATAACCATGCTCCTTTCTCAACCTGCGAATTTGTATGTGTGCTTTGTACACATTCCTCAAGCAATGTCCTGTCTGCGAAAAATGGTTTACTCCATAATTTCTACAATATTATGTAACCCAGAAAGTGACAATATCCTTCTTATTCTGTTATCGGCATTGATTATGAAAACCTTGCCTCCAAAGCAGGAAATTTTCTTATATCTTCCGATTATAACGCCAACTCCCGAACTATCCATAAAGCTTGTCCTCTCAAAATCAAAGACTACATTCCCAACATTTTCATCCAAAATATATTTATCAGCCGTTTCACTTATGTAAACCGAATGATGATGGTCTATTTCCTGCGGCATTCTTATCATAAGGTAGTTATCAATTACTTTAAACTCATCTTCCATTGTTTTCCCCTTTCATTATTATTCTGTATAAATTATTGCACAAAAAAGAGAACAAGGAATATCCCTGCTCTCTTTCGTATCTTAATTTACTTAATCTCCGTTCTCTATCTGCGCCAGATAATCCGTTGAATTTTTCGCTTTCACGGTTCCCGGGAACATCTCAATAACCTGTCTGTATAATTTCGCAGCCTCTTCTGTCCTTCCCACATTCCTATAGCAATTGGCCAGATAATAAATCGTGTCGCCATTATTTGAATCATACCGCATTGCCGTCTCTAAATCCGGAATTGCTTCTTCAAAATTTCTCTGTTTATAATTTTCATAACCGACGTCATAGTAAGCATCCGCCGCCAAAGGTCCTACCAGAGCCAAAAGCGTATTATACAGCTTCTCATAAGCTTCGGAGTTTTCGCTTTCTTCTCCATCAGAACCTGAGTTTACTTCATCCAGATAATCAATAACCGTCCGTATATCTTCAGAATCTGTCAGATATGCATCCGCTGCCTTAAGCAGAGTATCATAAGTCTGTACATCTCCGTCTTTTCCCGCGTATGCTTCCAGATCCTGCTCAAGAGTACTTATGTTTTCCTGCAAATCCTTAATCTGCTGTTCCTGTTCCTCAATCGTTGCAGTTTTGGCATCCAATTGTTCACCTACAGTTCTTAGTTGATCATTAATGGTTGCCTTCTCTTCCGAAATCCTTGCCGGCAGAATCAGGCAGACGGAAATCGCAATACCGATTATAAGTCCGACACCCAGATTAATCAGGGAGCCTGCTCCTTTGCCTTCCTTAATATTTACAGGCTGGATTATCATCTCATTTCCGCTCTGATACTTAACGACATCGCCTGAGCGTGATTTTTTCTTTCCTCCCTGCTTAACCCCTTCTTCCGGTATGAGCATTTCGTCTACTTCTTTAAGATACCGTAGGGTTGTCGTATTATTCGTATCGATTTGGATGCACTTGGTCAGTTCTCTTTTCGCTTTCTCCCATTCTTCGCTGTTGATATAAAGAAGGGCAAGCAGCTGATGTGCCCTGACAAACTTTGGATTGAGCGACAATACCTTTTTAAGCTGTATGATTGCCAAATCCTGACTGTCCTGATGGCAGTAGGTCAATGCCTGATTGTACTTCTTAATCGTCTGATTAATAGTATCAAGCCTTGTAGGATTAGTCTGTATCATATTTATATAATCATCTGCTATATTCTTCTTCGGCCTCAGGTTTTTACTGATTACCCATTCGCTTAATGCCGCCACAACCTCACCGGTCTCAAAATATACCAGTCCCAGCAGATTTCTTGCATCCACATTATTTTTATCAAATTTTAAACACTGTCTTAAACTTGAAATAGCCCCCGTTAAGTCCCTGATGCCTGCCTTCTCCAGCCCGTCGTTATAAAACCGGTTGGAAATATATACAATCTTTTTATATATGGAAACATCAGCGCCGCAGCCGGTACAATAATCATGCTCAGACAGCTCACATCCGCAATTAAAACATTTCATCTATAAGAATACCCTTGTTCCTTCCTCAGCCTGCGAATTTGTATGTGTGTTTTGCACACAATTTCTAAGGCATCAATGATGCCTGCACAAATATTGCGTAACACATGCAGGCATGTATGAAAAATCTCTGATTTTTCAATCTATCCTATATTACACTATGCCGCCTCCATGGCGTCACATTCGCACTATTCTATTATTTTCTTAGATTCTTTTACTACTTTTACCATCAAATCCGCCATATCCGTCAAATCCTGATTATATATCGCTTCTTCTGCATCTTCCACTTCAAGGCTTGGATGAAATTTCTTCAGCTCTTCTTCAAAATTAATCATGTGAGGACCTCCTTAAAAGGGCTTTTACCTCGCCCACTAAATATAATGACCCGACAATATACATTCTGTCTTTATCCCCACAACTCATAGCCATATCCTGCATTGCATGTCCTAATTCGTCGTATTCCAACGTCTGTAATTCTGTATATTGTCTGAAATAATCTGCTATCGTATGCAAAGACAGCGCTCTGCTGTCCTGCAATTCAATTAATCCAACGACATCAAACAGCCCCGACACCGCAATCATATCTATAACCGTCTGATACTGTTTATCTTTTACCATAGAAAAAAGCAGCTTCCGCTTTCCCATACAGCCATCCTGCTTCACTGATTGCAGGAATGCCTGAATCCCGTCGGTATTATGCGCACCGTCCAGATAAATTGAAGATGTTATTTCTTCCATTCTGCCTTCCCAGCGCGCCTTCTTAATCCCAGCCTGCAGATGCCCTATGCTGATATATTCTCTGTCAGCCAGCTGTTCAACAGCCATAACTGCAAGAGATGCATTTTCTATCTGATACAATGCTATTGTAGGCATATTAAACCTAATATAACCATAATAATTTGATTGAAGAGAAAAATCAATAGTTTTATTCATACTATTTATTTCTTTTATCGCATTAAATGATACCGGACGCGTCACGGCTCCCACCCGGGCCGCGCATTCTTCCAATTTTTCCGTTACTTCTCCATTTTTATCGAAAAAAACCGAAGGGACATTTTTACGAAAAATTCCCGCCTTCTCAGCAGCTATTTCCGGAAGAGTATCTCCCAGATATTCCGTATGGTCATAACCGATTGACGTAATAACGCACACTTCTTTTTCGTCGATGGCATTGGTCGCATCCAGTCTGCCGCCAAGCCCCGTCTCCAATATCATATACTCAACCTCATAGCGTTCAAAAAGTACCATTGACATGAAAAAAAGATATTCAAAAAACGTAGGGTGATATGATATATTCTGCAATTCCTCCGGCATAACATTAAGTTTCTCCGCCACCTGATTAAACGCCCACAGAAAATTCTCTTCCGAAACCATTTCCCCATTTATGACAAACCGCTCCCTCATAGTCACCAGATGCGGAGACGTGAACATTCCTGTTGAAAAACCGGCTTCTCTTAAGACTGAACACAAATAAGCACAAACAGAACCTTTTCCGTTTGTGCCTGCTACATGAATAGTCTTTATTTTCCCTTCCGGATTTCCAAGATGCTCCAAAAAGCATCTTGTATATTCCATATTATTTTTTTTTGTAAATTTAGGGATTTCTAAAATATATTTTTCCGCCGCTTCATAGCTATCAGCCGCACAACTTTTCATAGAATCAGTCATGTATGATAACACTGCTTTCTATCACTCCTTTGTCGGCAACATATTTCATAAAACAGGTATTACGGGCAATAGGCATCTGCTCTGCATTGATGCAGATAACGACGCCCCGGAAAACATTACCGTCTATTTTGATTTGGCTTCCCTTGCTCTCTTCCACCAGTTCCTCAAGACTGTTCTTATCAGTCTCAACTTTATCCAGTTCCGCGAAATACTGGTCTTTCAATTTATTCCACTCAACCAGCTTTTTCTCAGTCGCATCAGAAGTACCCGCTCCACGCATACGTTTTTCACGCAGAGCCTCTGACATGGACTCTACCAATTCGGATATTTTCTCCTTGATTTCCGCTTCCTTTTTCCTGATTTCCAACATGCGCTCGTGTGTCTGCGCCTCATATCCGCAATGTACGATTGTCCTCAATTCTACATCATTGCCTATACTGACCGCCTCTACGCCCTTTACTGCATGGACATACCCGCCGATAATAGCGCCCTTCTTACCTGTGGCTATAACTTTATCCTTGGCCGATATATTCGAATTCATAATGATGTTCGCCTGTACCGTTCCGCCTGCCTCCACAGTCGTATGTTCTATAAAATCCGCAAATATATTACCCCTTGCAGATACCTTGGACTTATTTCCTCCCTGAATGCCGCGTGATAAAACAATATCTCCTCCTGCATACAGGTTTGCGAGACTTGTAGAACCATGAATTTCAATATTTCTGCCGGCACGAATCACAACGCCTTCTTCCACATTTCCGTAAATAATGATATCGCCAAAAAACTCTACCTTTCCGATAATCATATCCACGTCTCCTGAAATCTCATGCACGTTCTGTATGTCTACCCTGCCGTCCTTTAATTCAATCTTACCGTCATTCTGCGCGAAATACTCTTCTTCCTCACGGCGTATACCTCTTCCGCGCATCGGCGGCAAATCATGATAAAGTTTGCCTTTCAATACATTTCCCAAGACCGTGCAGCCATCTATTGACTGTACGGCTTTATGGTAAATCGCTACTTTTTCCCCTGCTTTCACATTCTGCAGAGCGCTTACATTGGTATAATCGACGGAACCATCCTCTCTAATCTTCGGTGTTCCATACTCTTCCGGTGTAAAGAGATATTCAAAATAACCGTTTTTACCATCCTGTATTTCCCGGCCTTTTGCAACAAGAATCTCTCTGTTATAGACCTTCTTCTTAACCATAGCGGAGAGATTCGACTGGTGCATCCCTTCCACTACCCCGTGCCGCTCCAGATAATCAATCAAATCGCTTTTCCTATAAGTTACTCCATCTTGCGGCGGTGTCAGATAGAGCCACGCAGCCATCTCATCTTCGTCAACCTTCATGTAAGTTCCCTTGGACAAGACACTTTCTTCCTCCGGAACTGCCTGTTCTTCTTCCGGTACCGCAGCGGGCTCAGGCTCTCCTATGTTTTTCAGTTTTTCCATTGCAGATTTAAGCCTATCCAATTGCTCGGAAGAAAACTGTGTGCTCACGTGACTCACCTCCTTATCTGCAAATATTCCTACATTACATTCTATACCAAAACATTTATCTTTTCCAGTCCTAACACACTATTTTTTAGATATTTTTTTTAATATATTATTGTTTATGCAATTGCAATAAGCGAATTTCCACCTGTTCCATCATCTGCGTATATTTTTCCAGTTTAGCACGTTCCTCAGCTACCTTTGACTCCGGCGCCTTAGACATGAATTTTTCATTGCCCAGCATACCGTTTACCCGCGCAAGTTCGCTTTCCAGACGCTTTTTCTCATTCTCAAGACGTTCAATCTCCTGTTTGATGTCAACAAGCTCCTCAAAAGGAATGTACAGAGTTGCATTCGGAATCACAACAGATACGGCATCATCCGCAATCCCGGTCTTTTCCTCTTTAATCGTTACCTCAGACGCTCCTGCAAGAGAAGCAAAGAACAGTCTGCCGTCTGCAAAAATCTTTCTCACTTCTTCTTTCTCGCTTACCACAAATACAGCCGCTTTTTTAGATGGCACAACATTCATCTGTGTACGGACATTACGGATTCCGCGTACTGCTTCCTTGATAAGCTCAATCGCCGACTCATGCTTAGAGTAATTCCTTTCGGCTGAATATACAGGCCAGTTTGATATCATAATTGACTCTTCAACTGACTGAATCGTACAGAAAATCTCTTCTGTTACGAAAGGCATATATGGATGCAGCAATTTCAGGGCGTCAATCAAAATATTTTTCAAAGTCCATAATGCTGCGTTCCGGCTTGCTTCATCAGACTCTTCTTTACTGTAAAGTCTGGGCTTTACCATCTCAATATACCAGTCGCAGAATTCGTCCCATATAAAATCATAAACCTTCTGTACTGCAATACCCAGTTCAAAATGCTCCATATTGTCCGTTACATCCTGAACCAAAGTATTTAATTTGGAAATAATCCATTTATCTACCGGTTCTAAGCTGTCTTTTATATCATCATAAGAAACTTCCCATCCGCGTGTTCCCGTTTTGTCCTGAGCCTGTTCCATATTCATCATTATGAAACGCGACGCATTCCATACTTTATTGGCAAAATTACGGTTTGCTTCCACCCTCTCATAATAAAAGCGCATATCGTTACCCGGTGCATTCCCGGTAATCAGCGTAAGTCTCAGCGCATCCGCACCGTATTTATCGATAATATCTAACGGGTCGATACCGTTACCCAGAGACTTACTCATTTTGCGCCCCTGGGAATCCCTTACAAGGCCATGAAACAGCACTGTATTGAACGGTTTGGCGTTCATCTGTTCATATCCTGAGAATATCATACGGATAACCCAGAAAAATATGATATCATATCCTGTCACAAGTACGTCAGTCGGATAAAAATATTCCAGTTCTTCAGTCTTCTCAGGCCAACCCAGTGTGGAAAACGGCCAAAGGGCGGAAGAAAACCATGTATCCAGAGTATCCGGATCCTGTGTAAAATGAGTCTCGCCACATTCAGGGCATACTGCCGGCATCTTACCTGCAACTACAATTTCTCCGCACTTATCGCAATAGTATGCCGGAATCCTGTGCCCCCACCATAATTGACGGCTTATACACCAGTCTCTGATATTATCTGTCCAGTTGAAATATATTTTTTCCATTCTTTCAGGGATAAGCTTTATCTCGCCATCCTTCACTGCTTTTACCGCAGGTTTAATGAGTTCGTCCATTTTGACGAACCACTGCTTCTTTATAAGCGGCTCAATGGTAGTTCCGCAGCGGTCATGCGTTCCTACATTATGAGAATAATCCTCGATTTTTACCAACAGTCCTTCTTTTTCAAGTTCATCTACAATTTGTTTTCTCGCCTCATAGCGGTCAAGGCCTTCATATTTGCCACCATTGGAATTGATAGTCGCATTATCGTTCATGATATTGACTTCAGGCAGATTGTGGCGCTTACCTACTTCAAAGTCATTCGGGTCATGAGCAGGCGTAATCTTCACAACACCGGTTCCGAATTCCATATCAACATACTCATCTTCAACAACAGGAATCGGCTTGTTCACAATAGGCAGCCAAACCTGACGTCCTTTTAGATAGGTATATCTTTCATCATTAGGATTAACTGCCACCGCAGTATCTCCAAGCATCGTTTCCGGACGTGTAGTAGCGAATTCCAAAAACTCTGTCTTGCTCGGCTGTCCGTTCTCATCTACCAGCGGATATTTGATGTGCCAGAAATGCCCCGCCTGTTCCTCATATTCCACCTCGGCATCTGAAATAGAAGTATTACATACCGGACACCAGTTGATAATCCTGCTGCCCTTATAAATCCAGCCTTTTTCATGCATCTTGCAGAATACTTCCGTAACGGCTTTATTACAGCCCTCATCCATCGTAAAGCGTTCCCTGTCCCAATCGCAGGAAGAGCCGAGTTTCTTAAGCTGTCCGATAATACGTCCGCCATATTCTTTCTTCCATTCCCATGCACGTTCTAAGAAACCGTCGCGTCCGAGGTCTTCTTTCTTTATACCTTCCTCTTTCAGTTTTTCGATGATCCTTACTTCCGTCGCAATCGAAGCATGATCCGTTCCCGGCTGCCAGAGCGCATTATATCCCTGCATTCTTTTGAAACGAATCAAAATATCCTGCATCGTATTATCAAGTGCATGTCCCATATGGAGCTGCCCTGTGATATTCGGCGGCGGAATGACAATGGTAAAAGGCTTTTTTGTCTTATCCACTTCCGCGTGGAAATATTTCTTCTCCATCCACTTTGCATACAATCTGTCTTCTATGCCCTTCGGGTCATAGGTTTTTGCTAATTCTTTGCTCATATTAGTATATAGTCTCCTTTCTTATGATATTAGATAATTGCGAAACTCTGTTTTTCAAGACGATCGTTGTACAATATATACAAATCATCGCAGGCACGCTTTCGCTGCATTGCCGCCAGTAGCGGTACATAAGGCTGCAAAACACGCAGCCCAAGTACCGACGGCGGCAGAGCACCTGCTTATGTTTTGTATATATTGCACAACTACATATTGAAAATAGATAGTTTCGTAAACACCTATTTATGAATATTCTTCAAATTTTAGAATTAAAAAAGCCCTCTGCCGGCTGTTATGTCAGCAAAGGGCGCATCTGCGCGGTACCACCTTCATTTTTCACTCATAGATTCCTATCAGAATCTTATCCTGTAACGGGGATAAATCGTGGATACTTACTCTTTTCGGCATCCCGGTTCCAAAGCTACCTTCAATAACTCTTATCCGAAGCGTCCTTCCAGCTACTGGTCGCTCTCTCTGGCGGCAGACATTATCTACTCCTCTTTGTCATTACCTTTTGATTATTCTTCTTGAAGAATTGTTCTTTAACAAATGTTCTTGAACAACTGTTTATGCACTGGAGCATTTTTATAGTTATTACTATAGTTGGTTGTGGTTAGTTTGTCAAGGGGATGGGGGTTAAATATCTTCCTTTTGGAATCTCAATATACTAATGCATATGCCAAATATACACACAAATATAATGATTGATATTCCAAGAATGGGCGGACATCCTGATTGCTCCAGTCTTCCGGTTTGTAACAGGTAAGTGATAGTCCATGGATAAAATCCTGCAAACGGCGAGCCTGATAATACTACATTTAATAAACTGACTGCCGCTATAATTACGAATGGTACAAGCGTACCTTTTGCACGCATAGCAATGTATATAAACGGAGTAAGCGTCGTAAACAACAATATACCGCCTTTTATCATCTGTACCAAAATATAAATAACTGATAGGAACGTTATTTGAGACACCTCAAAAAATAAACTGCTTATTATTGATATTACGACAATATCCAGCCACGTAAGTGTCATGAATAATAATACCAAAATAAAGAGCATGATAAATTTTCCCATCATGAACTGACTGCGCTTTAGCGAAACTACAAAAATAGTTTTCAGTGTTTTTTCCGTATATTCCCTGCTTATCAGGTATGTTGCAACAACCTCCATAACAAGCGGACCAAATAACAGCATGATATACATAATTGTATCTTCATATATCCAGTTCAGACTGAGGGTAGTTTCTTTATAAAAAAAACAAATCCTGATTTCATTTATAATAACTAAAAAGGGTACAATAAACGAGCCTAAAACTCCGATTAAAACTATTTTTGAGCGTCTTAATTTCAACCATTCACAATAAATAATATCAGCCAATTCCTTCACCTCCAACCAGCTTCGTAAAATAGTCTTCCAATTTTCCAGCACCGATACTGACATTGGCAACAGTAATCCCATCTTTTACAAAGCTACTGTTCATCTCCGCCCTGCTGTCCAGTTTCTCATACAACCGCAATATACCGTTGCCTATAATTGCATAGTCGGAAACGTCAAACTGCCGTTCCAATATTAATGCCGCCCTGTTCACATCAGATACCTCAAATTCTGCATATCTGCGGTTTTGCCTATTTAATTCCCGCAAGGTTGTTTCTTCCAGTAATTTTCCTTCGTTTATTACACCGATTACGTCTGCAAGCTGTTCAATTTCATTTAGCACATGGCTGGAAATGAGTATTGTTGTGCCCCTTTCCCTGCAAAGCTGCAATAAATATTTTCTGGTTTCATGTATCCCGATAGGGTCAAGACCATTCATAGGTTCATCCAAAATCAACAGCTCCGGTTCATGCATAATTGCTGCCGCTAATCCTAAACGTTGTTTCATTCCTAACGAATACTCACGAAACAGCTTTTTGTCTTCTTTATCCAGATTTACAACGCAAAGAGCATGGTCTATGGTATCTCTGCGATGCCTTCCACGCAATCGTGCCAGAATCTCCAGGTTTTCTCCGGCAGTCAAGTTTTCATAAAAAGCAGGAGCTTCAATAATGGAACCGATACGGTTATAATTTTCTTTTTTAGAGTGGTTATAATTTTTTCCGAAAAGACAAAGACTGCCGCTTGTCGGCTTAATAAGATTCAAAAGCATTTTCATAGTTGTTGTTTTTCCTGCACCGTTTCTGCCTAAAAGAGCATAAATCTGCCCCTTTGGTACGTGAAGATTTATGCTGTTTACAGCAGTCTGATTTTTGTATTTCTTTGTCAGATCTTCTGTTTCTATTACATATTTATTCATTTTTATGACCATTCTCCCTTCTTTGCCTGATTGCTTATTGATACTTATTTTACAGGTAAGTTCTGACACACAACTTTATCAAATCTTACTTTTTTCTTACAATCAACGGCAGAGTCAGATAGAATGTGGTCATCCCTCCTTTAATACTTTGAACGGTTATTTCACCTGACATCGCATGTGTAAGCTCACTGACAATTGCCAGTCCCAATCCGTTTCCGTTTTCAGTGCGGGAGAAATCACATTTATACAGACGTTCGAAGATAAACGGAAGATCTTTATCAGGAATTGCAATTCCGTTATTTGATATGGAAATCAATGCCTTATCTTCGTTCTTTGATATCTCAATTTCTATATGTGAGCATTTCCCGTGTTTCACTGCATTGCTCAATAGATTGTTGATAATCCTCGCATATGCCATTCTGTCAATTATTATAAACCATTCATCATCAGGAATATTTACTGAAAGAGAAACCTGCTTCTTTTCAAGTACAGGGATATGTTCAATTATGATTTCTCTCGTCAATTCATTTATGTCATAGTCTTTCATCTGATACAATTGTTCATGAGAAGTTAATTTAAACCACTGGAAAAGCATATCAATAAGTTCCTGTAAGTCAAGTGCTTTCCTATAAGCCACACGAATATACTCTTCCTCTTCCTTTGCGGTCTGGGAATCCAATGACTCCAGGTATCCGACTAAGGACGCAAGCGGAGTTCTTACGTCATGTGACAGGTCTGTCAGTAATTGTCGATTGGCTTTTTCGGCTCTTTGCAATTTTATAAACTGCCGGCGTCTTTCTTCCAAAATATTGTTTAACTCAAAATTAATATCCGCAAGAATATCATTTCCCTTAACAAAAAAATTCCTTTCGGGCGTTTCGTTCACGCCCTTTAAAAAGTCAAGCCATGCTGACAACTGTTTACGGGTATGGAGAATATAATATAATTCTCCAATACAGATCAATATCAAGATTATATTCAGTACTATCATTCCGTGTCACCTCCAAACTTATATCCTACACCCCATACTGTTAAAATGTATTTTGGATTCTCAGGATTATCCTCAATCTTTTTCCTTAATCTGCGAATGTGAACCATAATATTATTATCATCAAATGCATATTCGTCATTCCACACGGCATGATAAATCTGCCTCTTGGTAAAGACCTGTCCTTTATTTTCAGCAAAAAACAATAGTAAATCAAATTCCTTCGCTGTAAGTTCAATCAAAGAATTATCTTTGCGGACTTCACGTCCGGATTTATCAATTGACAGTTTTCCGATTATGACATTATTGTCAGAAGTATTCGCTGCATTAAAAACCGTATATCTCCGTAAGAGAGATGACACACGCGCAAGAAATTCACTATTTGCAAACGGCTTCGTCAAATAATCATCCGCTCCCATTCTTAAACCTGATACTTTGTCGCCTTCGCTGTCTTTGGCTGTCAGCATCAAAATAGGAACAAAACTGCCTTCCCTGATTTCTCTCAATACATCAAATCCGTTTTTTTGCGGGAGCATGATATCCAAAACCACAAGCTGATAATCAGAACTCTGCGCTTCTTTCAACCCTGTAATTCCGTCATGGCAGACACAGACATAGTATCCTTCCTGCTCCAGATTATTTCTAAGCAGCCTGCATAAATCCATATCATCATCAATAATCAGTATTTTCTGTTTCATTCTTTAAGTCACTTTCCTCTATCATTCACCTTAATATCAATGAAAAATTCCAGCTAAACTCAATATAATTCCTATCAATATAATTCCTAGAAACATTATAAAAGCACTTATTAAAAAATCTTTCCAGATATATTCCCAAATCAATACCTGTAAATCATTATCCGGATTATAATAAACATGTACCTGCCTTCCAATGTGTTTCTTTCTCAATTTTGAAAGTTTATGTTTCAAAAAAAAAAGGAAGCGGAGAAAAGTGTTCCAGTGCGGTACGCTTTATCTCCTGACCGTCTTTATTAAACTGCACCTTTATACAAAAACATGTTTTAGGGCTTATATAAGCTTCCTCTATCTCACAAATTTTTCCTATAACACACTTGCCTTTTTTTAAAATTCTTATATCAAAACCAAGTAAAAAAGCTCCCATAATGAAGCACAATAAACCAAGTATCACAAAAAATATCATAGTATTTACCTTTCCTTTTAAGAAATTTAAATAATTTAATCGTCCATTTTCTGCTAAAACACAATTTTGAACAGGAAGTATTATTCTATTTACCGCCTGTAATACTTCATCACCTGTTCCTTTGAAACATTGCTGTAATCCTCATTTTTTATTACCGCCTGATAGACAGTATCCGAATCAGGCAATAAAAGACTCAGGGAAATCACAAGGGCACGCAAGCCAACTTCTCTACCCTCTTCTCTACCGACCTCAATAAGCTCCTTAATCGCTTTGCACATATCCACTTTAACCTCCTGATTTTCAATTCCTATTATTGCAAAATTCACCCCGAATGCGGCTTTCCTGAGCGTGTCACGTATTTTTATCTTCCGCCTGCTCTTCTTAGGATTCCAGCTTCTAACAAATCGCGGTCCACGCAGGAAACTTACCTGCGAATCAAGTTCATGCAGATCAGAACCGTTTACTACTTGTTTTCCACCGCAACAAATACCATTGATTATATCTGCATATCGGTCATTATCTGCAAGAAAACCCTTCCATTCAATATCTTGTGCCATAATTAATTCCTCCCGTCTTTTCACAGGAGCTTCTTTGAAAAACCCCTGCTTTTTATTTATGTGTGATTGTAAGCATGGATTTTCTAAATTTGCGGCTAATACTGCTATGATTACAGTAAGCCACATGAATTGTCATTATGACAACAGAACCTTTTTAGAATACAAATCAACAATTACGCTTCTTTGTATATAGAAAATATGCTTTGAACGAAGTATAGCATATTTTTATTCTAAATGCAATAACATCATCATAATTTTTCTTAAACAATAATTTACAGATAGCAGTATTCATCAAATCCGTATACAATATATCTTTAATAAATATGATAGACAAAGGAGACATCATCATGGACAATCTACAGACAATCATTCACAATTACCTAGACTTCTGCCGGTACCAGAAACGGCTGGATGCCAAAACTATGAAGGCTTATAGAATTGACTTAAATCAATTCACTTTACATATAGCTTCGGACAATGTATCTAACATAACACCTGATATTCTTGAGAAATATATTATGTCTTTGCACCAGACATATAAACCCAAAACCGTAAAAAGGAAAATCGCATCCATTAAGGCGCTGTTCCGATACATGGAATATAAGAGCTATATTGACGTCAATCCATTCAACAAGGTACAGATAAAATTCAG
The DNA here is from genome assembly GCA_964600805.1 of uncultured Bacteroides sp. Classification (GTDB taxonomy): domain Bacteria; phylum Bacillota; class Clostridia; order Lachnospirales; family Lachnospiraceae; genus UBA3282. Next base: position 68,955 of record CAZRKN010000011.1, read on the forward strand.
AGAACCTGTTATTCTGCCGAAAACTATACCGCTGCATACTATGGAACAGCTCTTATCCGCGATTTATAAACAACGTTCACAGGCAAAAACCGCTTATCAAAAGCGAAACGCCCTGCGTGATGCAGCAGTCATAGAGCTTCTGTTTGCAACGGGTATGAGGATTTCCGAGCTTTGCTCCTTAAAAGCCCAAAACGTCAATCTGAACGATTGCAATATATTAATATATGGAAAGGGTTCTAAGGAAAGACGTATACAGATTGGAAATCAGGACGTTAAATGCGTTTTGGAAGAATACTCTCTGGAATATCAGACAGAAATAGAACGCTGTAAAAACTTTTTCGTAAATCAGTCCGGACATGCGCTGTCCGATCAGGCTGTCAGACGGATGATTCGCAAATACTCTTCTCTGGCAGATATTGACTTGCACATCACACCGCATATGTTCCGTCATACATTTGCTACCTGTCTGTTGGAAGAGGATGTCGATATCCGCTATATTCAGGAAATGCTTGGGCATAGCTCGATTAATATTACGGAAATATATACGCATGTTGCATTGTCAAAGCAGAGGGATATTTTGAGCACTAAACATCCAAGGAGGTATTTGAGGATTTGAAAAAGACTGTCAGTTATCCTCAACCGCAGGTTGAATAATTATCTCCGATTCCCCTCTTACGTTATTGCTATGCATGCTTTACTATATTAATATAAATGTATCACAGCGCTGAGTTCAGTAAATGAGAAAGGATGACGTGGCAAATGGACAACATGAAAACCGGTGAAGTAATAAGCAAACGACGCAAAGAACTCGGGCTTACCCAGAATCAGCTTGCAAAATCGCTTAATATTTCTTTTCAGGCGATATCAAAGTGGGAAAACGGCACGACGTTTCCCGATATAGCCATGCTCCCGAAGCTGGCGGCAGCGCTTAACACAACTGTTGATGCACTGCTCGGTTACCGCGGCGTAGCGGCTGATTATGACAACAGATACAATACCGATGGATATTATTGGGGTCTCATGCCGAACCGTATCTGCTACGATATCATGAAAATTCTCCCTCCTATAAAGCCGTACCGCGTATTGGATATAGGCTGCGGTGAAGGCAAAGATGCCGTTTTCTTTGCAAAATGCGGCTATGCGGTAACTGCATTCGATGTATCTGAATCAGGGATTGAAAAGGCGAAAAAACTTGCCGAGCACAACAGAGTAGAGGTGAATTTTTTCAGAGCGGATATTTTTGATTATCGTCCCGACAGCGAATATGACATTATATTCAGCAGCGGTGTGTTCCACTTTATCCCGCCTAACGAAAGAGAAGACGTCTGCAACAGCCTGAAAGCTCATACCTCGAATAATGGTATAAACGCTATGAATGTGTTTGTCAGGAAACCCTTTATAAGCCGGGCGCCTGACAGCACAAGAGATGAAGATAAAAGACACCCCTGGCATTCAGGAGAGTTATTCGGATATTATCACGACTGGCTTTTTCATTTATGCACCGAAGATGTATTTGACTGCAACAGCGGCGGTACGCCGCATAAACACTGTATGGATACGCTTATAGCGCAGAAAGTGAATGAGTAAACTATTTTAGATATCGGTGGTATTTTCGCCCATAATCTTCTAAATACCACCGATATCTTTCTCCGCCATCATATAATAAATGCATATTTTATATCCGGCATATCCATATAAATGATCCAATCCGGTATATGTATAGCTAAGAAATGCTTCTTTCATTCCGATATCTCTTAAATACCTTGTTCCGATTGTAGCAAGATTAACTGCAATATGCCGTCCGTTATAGGCGGGTCTGACTGTTGTACAGCCGATACTGCCTATATTTTTTTCGCTGTCTTCAACTCCGACAATCAAGGTACCTACTACCTCGTCATTCATGACGGCAATTAAAACCCTTGAGTCATTGCCTGTATCATATAGCTTTTCCCACTGATAAAATTGTGTAAATTCCTGGCAGGCATCATCTGTGCATGCGCATATACCACTCATCTCATCTAATATCGCCCATTTATATGTAATACCATCGATGGCATCTCCTACGCTGTGCTCTTCGTTATTAAATTCGCTCAAATCAAACTTCATATCAAAGAAATCACAGTTTCTTAAATGCGCATAACCTCTTTTTTCAAAAAAATTGGCAGCCGTATCATCAATATTGCTATCTAAATCCACGTTTTCCGTCTTGAAATAGTGCTTAGCAGTAGGTACCCCGGGCGTAATATAATCAAAGCCTTCCCCAATGACAACCCTGTCATATCCTTTATTTTTGATAATTTCTTCGGAATCCTCCAGCAGCCGGCTGCCTATACCTTTATTCCTGTGCTGCTCATCAACACATAATAAAAGTATTGTATTCATATTTATGACAGACACACCGACTAATCTATGATGTTCATCTCTTTGCTCCAAAATAATGTTGTCCGCATTATTTAAAATATGCATAACCGTTTCTTTTGCTCTTATAATATATGGAAAATTTCTTTCATAAATTTCAAACAATTCGTTATTCATATTGACTCCTACCTATATTAGTTCTCCCATAATCCCCCTATTCACTCACCAAATGCTTTACGGATATTTTATTGATTGTCTTTACTATAACACATGTGCCGATGAACATACAAGCCGGCACCAAAGCAAAGCTCTTTACTGTTCCCATAACGGAATTGGCAAATGGGAATTCTGAGAGTCCTAACAACTTAGCATACGGAGTCAGTAAATCAGGGATTATAAACATACCCAATATGAGACCCAAGCTGTTTCCCACAATTGCGGACAGACAATTTCTCCATAAATAAATCTTCAATATCTGCCATGACGTCATTCCTATCGCTTTTAACAAACCTATTAATTTCTGCTCCCGCCTGATTAACAAAAAGGTAAGATTCACAGTAATCAGAATGGAAATACTAAGCAGAATAGTCAAAACAGTTCCGACAGCAGGCGCCAGAAGACCTGCAATATTCTCTCCGTTTGACTTTGACGCAATAAAAGAAAACTTTCCGGCAAACTTTTCGTTCAATTCTTCTGCATATTCCCATTTATCAGTACCGGCCGAAAGAACAAGCATATAATCTCCATACTTACCATCTGATTTTACAAATTGGTCTAAGTCATTCGTTACCATCCGTATAATATTTCCATAATTGGAAAGCGTCTGAAAAATGCCCGTAATCTCATACTCTTTCTTTTCTCCGTTTACCACTAATTCTATCTTCTCTCCAACCTCCAGTCCGTATTCTTCTGCAAGAGTAAGACCGACACCTATCTCATCTTCTTTCTGAGGCCGCCTGCCATACATGGACCTGTCCTTTATTGCATCATTCCATGGCAATTCATAAACCTCTGTCGTAATGCTTTGCCATGTTTCGCTATTATCAGGCTTGTACTTTGCATATGCCTTATTCGCTCCATATGTATAATTGACTCTCCTATCTTTTTCCAATTCGTCTACTATGTCGCTCACCGGCTTATCTTCCAGCGAAGTGACATAAATGTCGGTTTTAATAAATCCCCATATCTCCGGTTCTTTATCAATATTCCTGACAGCGTTCAGACAGCCCATGCAGATAACGGTAAGACACCCTATTATAAGGGACACACCGGCTATATATGCATATCTTGTCTTTTTATTCCATATTCCCCTTACGGCATAATACAGTTCAAATGAGCCCCGACCATTATAGTAGATGTCCTTTGGCTCTTTCATATTTCTTTCCTTCGTCCGCCATGTTCCTCTCCTTATCGCATGAGATGCATTCAGCCCCTGTACTCTGAAAATGGCGCAAAAACATAACATCAGAACAGCTGTCAACACAACAAGCCACACCAAAAACCGATATCCGTTGGTCTGCGTAAAAGGAACTGCAAATATTCCTATATTCCTAAGAATGCTTGAAATAATGCTTTTATTCAACAATCCGCCAATAACGCTTCCCAGTGCGGCTCCCGTAAAGCCTATCATTCCGTAACAGGCAAGATATACTCCTGCAATCTGCCCCCTTGTCATACCTAATGATTTATAAATACCGATATTTCTTATATCTTCATCAATATCACTTGTTATTAAAAACAAAGTCAGCGCAATTACAGTGACAGACAACACAGCACTTACCAGGCACAACACAGCGCCCACCATTTGATATGTCGCAGTATATCCGCTTTTTATCCTGTCATATGTATAAATCGTATCAGCTATCGGCATATCAAAATACTCTTCCGCATCACGGATAAAATTCTGCTCCGTCCGGCGGCTGTATTCTTTAAACCTGACTTCCAGATAGCTTACCACATTGTTCGTTGCCAGCGGAAAATCTGAAAGCTGCCCATATCCGCACCACATCCGGTAAATGTTTGTGGTGCTGCCTCCAAATACAGTATCAGCTGTTATTTTTACAACCTTCACCTCCACGGACTTATCTGCCAATTTCAAAAAAACATTGTCCCCCACCTTAAGATTCAGTATATTAGCCATTTTTGCAGTAATCCAGATTTCATTTTGTCCGGGCATCTCAAGATTTTCTGTGTCCAATATTTTAGGCGAAAGCATATCACTGCTCAATGTTTCGGGAAGTTCCAACAGTATGCCGTTGCTCAGTTTCATCCCGTCTTTCTCAATATGCTCAATTGTTTTCGTATTTTCTGTTATCTGATATACTAACTCCTCATTCCATTCATCCATATACTGCCTGACGATATCAGCCGGAATCATTTCATTACTCCACAGACAGCACATATGCGTCCCGTCCATTTCTTCATATGCCCTGTCAAATATTGTATTTAATTCTTTCAGCAAAACTAAAGCATTTACTAATAATGCTGCCGTAATCAAAATACTTATCCCTAAGAGTAAATTGGGGATTTTTTTCCTTCTCAGTTTTGCCAAACCACACATAAGACCTGCTTTCAAACTACCACCCCCTCTGCTGTAAGAAGTTCATAAGTTTTTCTTCTCTTAGCTTTATTGAATTCGTTTCGTCCGTAAATTTCAATTCTCCAGCCACACAGCCATCCTCAATATAAATAACTCTGCTGCCTCTTACAGCGACTTTAACATCATGTGTGACCAGAATAATCGTCTGCCCTATACGGTTCAATCTGTTTAACAGCTCCATAACAATATTTGACTGTGCCGAATTCAGACTTCCTGTCGGTTCATCACACAAAAGAAGCGGCGGCCTGTTTATAACCGAACGTAATATAGCGGCTCTCTGCTGCTGTCCGCCGGACAATTGCGAAGGATACTTTTTGATATGCTCTTTAAGACCAAACTGACCGCACAGATTTATAATAGTCTCCTTCCTGCCAGCTCTCTCTTTACGGTTTCCGCTAAGCATTATCGGAAGCATAATATTTTCATAGACCGTAAGGTCCGGAATAAGGCATTGCTGCTGAAAGACAATCCCTATGTTTGCACGCCTGAACATTGCCTTTGACGTTTCACTCATATGACCGAAATCCACAGTTCCATCGGACGAAAATTTCCTTCCTGCTGCAATGCCCGGATACGAACTATGAGCTGCCTTTTGAGCATACATTATCGTTCCTTCGTCCAAATCATCAATACCGGCTACAAGATGCAGTAAACTTGTTTTTCCCGAACCGGAAGCTCCCATGATAATTACAAATTCCCCTTCTTCGACTTTTAGGTTTACATTATCAACAGCCTTATTTTCTACTGTTCCGGCATAGTACTTTTTAGTAAGATTTTTTACCTCTAATAAATTTGCCATTTTTATAACAATACTCCTTTCTCAGCCTGCAGGTTTATGCTTTATTCTTCCAACTGCTCTCTGTGGATATTTCGTTTCAATCCAAATAGCAGTATCAAATAGACCGTTTCCACTATTGACACATAGAGTAATACCAATACGATTTGCGCAAGGGCGGTCCAGATTGAACTTAAACTATTCATATAATTCAACAGTGAAAATAAGCTTAACGCGAATATTATACAGCCTAGTGCCAATGTCAGGGCGCAGGCATATTTTATTGCATGCATAGCCGGTTTTGTTTCTTTTTCAGACAATTTTCCATTGGGAAAGTATGCTCTCCAGGCATTTAAATAGTCATGGAACCAACCGGAAACCGACAGAATTATGAACTTTAACCCTAACAGATACAGCAAGGTAGGCCAATCAAAAATATCAACAATTCTACCCACACTTAAGTTTGAACCAAGCAGTGCTAAAAAAGCTATGCCGATAAGTAAAATGCCGAAAATCGTACCAATGCTTCTGCTTTTTTTATTTTTATCAACGTCATTCAGCTCTTTTATGAGATTCACAATATTGCTCTCTGTTTTTTTCACATATTCTTCTGACGAAAATTCTTCTGATATAAATTTTTCCCCTGCAAGCAGTTCGTTGACATCAATTTTAAGTACAGAGCTAAGCTCCAGAAGAATCGATGCATCCGGCAGCCTATATCCTGTTTCCCACTTAGATACAGTCTTATCCGTCACATTAATTTGATCCGCCAGTTGTTTCTGCGTCAATCCCTGCTTCCTTCTCATATCTGCAATAAAGTTTCCTATTTTCACCTGGTTCATTGAATTACCTCCTCAGCGCTATATAACAGTTTCTCTATCCATTACTGCCAAATGTCATATCAAAATTATAGGGTGCCATTATCACGGATTTCAATCCCCAAACAGAAGAATGCTTATCCATTATGGAGAATTCCATAACATTGTCGGCAATCAGGAAATTATTTCTTTAGACTAAATTTCAATGAATATTTTTGATGGATATTTTTGAGGTGGATTTTTGACTTTTTTTCTAGTGACGAGCTTTTTCTTTTGTGCTATAATCAAAAAGTGCGTTTTTATACAAGCAGTCCGTAAGTCCAGCCCGCGGTGATATATTATATCATTGCCACTAAAGCCATAAAAGTAAATCATTCCAGCAAGAATTGCATCGCAATTCTTGTAACGCAAGCTGCTGAAAAAGAGAGGTTTATTTAAAATGAAAAAATCAACAATCCTCCTTGCTGCTTTATCTTTCATACTTATGCTGTCCGGCTGCGGCAGCAACGACGGAGGAAAACTTGAGGTCATCGAACCGGTAGTTGAAATAATTGAGGATGAGCCGGAGCCCATAGAAGAAATAGCGGAGCCTGAACCTATAGAAGAAGCAGCGGAAGAAGATATTCCTCCGGCAGAGGGCATGGTCCGCAGCCGTATCACCAATGAGTGGGTCACAGAAGAAGTGAATAATACACGTCCTGTCAGCGTTATGACCCCAAATACAAATACAGCTGCCCAATACGGTATTTCCAAAGCAGATGTATTGTACGAATGCAATGTTGAAGGAAGTCTCACAAGATTGATGGGGGTATATCAGGACTGGAGTGATTTTGACAGACTCGGCAATGTCAGAAGCTGCCGCGACTACTATGTGTACTGGTCTTTTGAATGGGACGCTTTTTATATCCATTTCGGAGGACCGGAGGCCTATATTAAAGAAGTTATCAGCCGTCCGGACACCGATGACATCGACGGTGTGTCCAGCAGCAATTTCTGGCGTGCCAAAGATACCGGCAACACAACCGATAACGCTTATATTGACACCCAAGGTATTAAGGCGGAAATCAATAAACATGGATATAGTTTGAATTATCGCAGCGGATACGCAGACGAGCAGCATTATAAATTTGCTCCGTACAACAAACCGAATACATTAGAACAATACAGCGATGCAATTATTGCAAATAAAATTGACATGACGCCTACCTATCCGGTAACAAGATGCTATTTTATATATAACGAAGCGACCGGCTTATATGACCGATATCAACATATAAAAAATACCGCCGATGGTCCGCATATTGATAAGGCAAATGGTGAACAGCTTGCATTCAAGAATATCCTGATTCAGAATACAAAATTTGAGGTTCGCGACGCCAACGGATATCTCGCCTTCCAACATACCGACTCCACAAGAGATGGCTGGTTCTTTACAAATGGCAGAGGTATACATGTGAATTGGAAGAAAACTTCTGACTATGGTGCGACAAGATATTATGATGATGACGGAAATGAAATCGAGCTTAACACCGGCAAGACAATGGTATGTATCGTAGAAGACGGGGATTCCTTCATTGTTGACGGTCAGAAAATCACTTAAAGTAACTGATGATCATATAATCATATAAAGCGTATATCATGAAAAAGAAGGCTTATGCATCTGCCTTCTTTTTGCTTTCACGTTTTTTCAGTCAAACAAAAGTTCATCCACCGTCACGAATTCATATCCTTCCTCCAACAGCCTGTCGATTGCCTGCAATGCTGCAGTCACCGATGTGTCATAGTAATCGTGCATCAGGATTATGTCATTATCATCTACTTTGGCGATTATCTTATTCACTATGCCGGAGGCGCTTTTACTGCACCAGTCCAGCGTATCCACTGTCCAGAGTACCGGAATCATATTCAGTTCTTCTTCAAATTTCTTATCCCATGTACCATATGGCGGGCGCACATAAATAACTTCGTCACCGGTTATCTCCTGTATCACTTTACTTGTCTGCACCAGTTCTTCCTTGAATTTCTCTCTGTTGCTCTTCGTAAGCTGAATATGACTGTATGTATGGTTTCCGATTAAATGACCTTCTTCATGCATCCTTTCAATAATATCCGGATGAAGCTCAGCATGTTCTCCTGTCACGAAAAAAGTAACATGAACACCACGCTCCTTTAATCCGTCAAGCAGCTGCTCAGTGTAATATGGATGTGGGCCATCATCAAAAGTAAGAGCAACCTTTTGCAGTTCCTTTTTATCCTGTTCCGTCAGCACCTTTTCAACAAGAATGCTTCCTCCTGTCCTTGTTTTTTGCGCAGATATCGCTATCTCCGGTTTTGGGGCATGCTTTCTTCCCAGAAAATAAAAAAGCAGACTCACAATCACTATCATAGAAAAGAAAAAAATCCGTTTTCTCCTACCGTTCATGAATCTGCCCCTTACCCGTACTCAATTATATATATGCTGATTGATTAAAGTTTATCATAAGTCCGCATAACTTTAGTTCTTTTTCAAAATTATCAAAAATGCTTTCACATAACCATCCTCACATTCTCTGTCCAATTGCAGTTTTCCGCCGTGCATCTGCACAATTTTATATGAAATGCTGAGTCCAAGCCCATTGCCGCCTCTGGTGTTTCTCGCCTTGTCACCTCTGGCAAAGGGCTCAAAAATATGCTCTGCCAGAGTTTCATCTATCACTGTGCCATCATCCGCTATACGAATTTGATATAAACCATCTTTCACGTTACCCATTTCATTGACACTGCCACACGGATTCGTATCTGTACATAAGCTTATAGACAGCCTGGTTCCTTTCTCATTATATTTTACCGCATTAGCAAGTATATTCACGACAGCGCGTCCCATCTGAACTTTGTCCATTTTATAAGGAAATTCCTTTTCCGGTATATCTATTTCCAATTTTATGTCGTTTTCTTCAAAGTCCGCATACATAAGCGCTATGTTCTCCCTTAACATTTCCCCCAGATCCGCCTTCTCCTTATGCAATACAAAACCGCTGCTGTCTAACTTCACATACTCAAGGAGCAGATTAATAAGCTCGTCCATTCGCATTGATTTCGTGTATATTGACTGTAGATACTCTTTCTTTTTATCTTCCTCTGACACTACATTGTCAGATAGCGCTCTTGCATATCCGCATATGGTAGTTATGGGGGTTTTGATATCATGGGCAATATCTGACAGCATGAGATTCCGCTGTTTATCGTATGCTTCTTTCTGCGCCTTTTCTGCCAAAAGCAGTTCATATACCTTTTTCGATACAGCTCTATAATACCAATAAGCTGACACCAGATAGGGAAGCAGTGTTAAAAGTAACAGTCCAAAAAAAATAATAATAACCGTTGCATAATAAAGTTTAATCATCCCCCTGTTCGTGACGCCTTCCAATATCGGCGAATCAATATCGACGTGCAGAAAACCGCCCATGCTTTTTCCGATTAATGCCTGCACCCACCCTGCAATAGCTTTCGGCATAAATGTTGTTGCAGACAGCAGCAGCATCTGCAGCGCCAGAAGCATCACGCTTCCTCCTTCTGTTGTCACGGATAACTGTCTGATATGCAGCGTTTCTGTTAAGAAGGGACCAATCCAAAGCCTGTATGCCATATTCAGTAATTCTTCACTTATAAAAACAAACATCATAATAACCAAAAAACGTTTAATAAGAAACCATTTTAAGTCTTTCGTCCCGACTCCGACATGTTGAACTTCCATATCTTATTTACACCTCCTTATCCGCCTCCGCTGATTCCGAAGCATTTGTTGAAATCGCTTTCTTTTCCGTGTTCTCCAAGCGGTATCCCAATCCGCGAATCGTCTTAATATAGGCATTGGCATCCTCACTCAGCTTGGCGCGGAGTTTAGATATGCACACCATTATATTATTATCCGACACCAGGTAATCCTCGCCCCAGCCTTCCTCAAACAGCTGCTGCTTGGTGAAAACTCTTCCCGGATTCTCCATAAACAGCCTCATAATCTTAAATTCCACAGAAGTAAGCTCTATCACTCTTTCTCCCTGACGCAGCAAACAGGACTGTAAATCAAGTTTCAAATCCTGTACGTTAAGCTCATCCACTGTTTTTTGTTTTCCTGCCCCAAGCGCATAAAACCTGCGGATATTGGAGTTTACTCTCGCCACGGCCTCTAATGGCTGAAAGGGTTTGGTGATGTAATCATCCGCCCCCAGGTCAAGTCCCAGAATCTTATCGGCATCAGCATTTCTTGCCGATAAGATAATTACGGGAATATTATTATTTTCCCTGATATTACGAAGTACGCGGTAACCGTCTATTCCCGGCATCATAATATCCAGAATCACTAAGTCTATCCCTTCTGCGGCTGCTTTACCTTCCTGCGGAGCGGCATTCTGCAATATTGACAGCGCTTCTGCACCATCCGCTGCCTCTATTACCTCATATCCGTCTTTTTCCAGATACAGACGAAGCAGGTCGCGAATCTCAGGTTCATCATCTGCAATCAAAATTTTGTATTCCATGTTTACCTCCTGTGCTATTATGCACTTGTACTCTTATAACTGACCGGTTCCATCCGTTAATGCCCGATAAAGTGACGCGCGTGTCAGTTTAATATAAGGCTTAACATAGAAAATTTCCAACATCCCGCAGGTAACTGTACTGAGCATGTGCCAAAGAATAAATGATAAGTCTAAAACGAAGGTATTCCACTTTTGTCCCTCCATAATCTTCTTACTTTTCCCCAGCACTTCCGTATATGGCATATCCGGATTTTCTGCAAGAATGTAATCTACCATATAATATTGATATTTTTTATAAATACCCGGAATAATGAGCAGCAAAGTCCATAAGAAGATATGCAGGTCACGGTGAAATGCCGTCTTTACCGCATTCTTATAATTATGGTCAAATGCATAGCCAAGGTCTGCGATATTACCCATATTGTCAACGCTATTCAGCATGAATCGCTTCGTACCCACACAAAAAGGATTTACCAGAAAAACATCGGCTAAGATGACAATCACTCCGACAATAATAAAAATGATAACAACTCCTACCATGAATCCTACTATAAAGGCTGTCTGTTCAGGCGCCTTCACCTGTTCAATCTCTTTTATTGACTCTTCAACAGACTCTTTTACTGAGTCAAAAACTGCATTGCTTTCCATTATCTCCCAATCTGTTTTAATTTCCGATTGTTCCTGCTCGTCAGAACCTCCGCTTGCGGCAGTGGCAGGAACAAAGCCTTCTCCCAACATAATAAGCAGCAGGGATACCAATACTGCCTTCCAATAGTTCCTTTTAAGCGCAGCTTTAGCTTTTTCTTTCAGTTCTTTTCTTGTCCACATAATTTTATTCTCCTTTTCTGTTTATTTTTCTAACAAAATAATTATTTATTAGCTTTACAAACAGATTACCGGCTGATTCTTAAAGAAAAGCCGGTAAAACCTTAACGTAACCTTATTTCAAATACTTTTTTAATATAATCTGATTTATGATTTTAAATAATATCCGATTTCTTATGTCTCTGTGGTTGGAAAATTAAGGAAACTCAAATATAAGGCTTCAAAGTTTTCCTGCTCCGCCAGATTCAGGCTCTCTATACTATTAAGCCCGCTAATCTTATTATTCTTATTTTGCCTATTATTCCCATCAAGCTTCTTTGCCAGTGTTTCTTCCTTCAACCTGCCTGTCCACAAATCCCTTCCCATTTCATATGCGCCTGCTAAGGAAGTATTACCTTCCGCCGTCACAATATGTCTCATATTCTCAGGCAGGAGTCCTACGGCTATCGCTGCATCCACATCTAAATAATATCCGAATCCTCCTGCCAGATACACATGTGTAAGTTTTGGCTGTCCCATCTTTTCATATAAAATTTCTATGCCGGCACGTACCGCTGCCTTTGCCATCTGTATGTCCCTGATATCCTTCTGTGCAATATGAATGACCGAACCGTCCAAGCCGTTTATGTTTTGTATGGGAACATCTATTCCCTGTTCAAAATATGCCTCATCCAAAAGCCCTGTTTCATCTATTATACCCCGCTTTAACAATGACGTTGTTACCGCTATCATATCACTCCCCGGTACCGATGCATTAGCGCCTCCTTCAAAAGCAGGTCCTGCCGATGCTGCCGTCACTATCATACGTTTCCCGTCGGTTATTGCCATTTCACCGTTTGTTCCAAGGTCTATGAACAGAAACGCACCGCCTTTGTCATATGTCTGCTCAAATTGCGATACATCCAGTAAGCCGCAATGATAAAGCCCCGCCACGATATCGCCGCCGACAAAAGCACTGATTCCCGGCGTTATGTAAACCTGCAATTCTGAGCCAACATTTTCATTATAAGGCAGCATGCATTTCTGTAATCCTATTTCAACCGGAGTAAACGGGCTTCTGCCCAGATTTTCGGTAGAAAGTCCCATCAACAAATGCTCCATTACCGTGTTTCCTGCGATGCACATACAACATATTTCTCCGATATCGCGAAAACGGTCAACACCGGTCTGAAGTACTTTCCACACGCTTTCTCTCAGATTCTGTTCATGCCCGTTATCAGCTGCCTGTATTCTGGACAACACATCAGCCCCGTAGCTTCTCTGCGGATTCATCGCGCAGTAGGTATCCGCCACTTTGCCTGAATTCATTTCAATTAACTGCATGGCAATCGTGGTCGTCCCTAAATCTACGGCAATCATGTAGGTTTTGTCTTCAGTATTATTGATTCTGTCTTCAATATTATTGGTTCTGCCTTCAATATTATCAGTTGTTACATCATTGTCATTAATAACTGTATGTTGTGCTGTCGTTAATATTTCTATTTGCTGTACCATATCGTCTAACCCAATCAAATCAAGATGAATGACGCAATCCTGTTTTGGTCTCGACATGCAGGCAAGCCTGTACCCTTTACGAAGTTCATCCGGAGTAAACGTACTTCTGTCCGATGCCGAAGGAATCGGAGCGCCGCTTAAAAATTGTATCCTGCATCTTCCGCAGCTTCCCCTTCCGCCACAGAAAACTCCTGAGATTAGGTTTTCTTTCAGCAGCGTTGACATCAGTGTCACATTAATATCATGTTTTACAATTCTTTTCTGTTGACTATTTCCTTGATTCCTGTCATTTTCATCATTATGATTTTTTACATCATAATTCTTCGTATTATTTTCTCTCAATACCGTTACATTAATTATTTCAGACAAAACGGTTTTTCTCCTTATCATAATGATAATCTATTGAAGCCAGTTTATCCGTAATTTCCGTTTCACTGACATCCATGTCATCACAGAAGCTATCTAATGAATCATAAAAATCGCGCAGTTTTAAGTTTACATAACTCAAAAGCATCATCGGGTCTTCAGGTAGCATATTATTCCTCCTTGTTATACAGTTTATCGCGATGACAATCAATTTTTCCCTTACCTTAATTCCATCTGCACCGTATATTGATTTCCTTCTGCATGTACCCTCGCCATACTGCCACAGACAATCGGCATCATCGGAGAGAGATGCCCTATATCCACATCCATTATTACGGGTACATTATACTTTTTAATTACCTCATACACTGCCTGATACTGGTCAAGGCCCATCATCTCCTGTCCCTGACAAAGCGGTCTTCCGATTAAAAATCCGCTGCAGTTCCCAAACCAGCCGGCATGCTCCATCTGCCACATAGCGCGGCGGATTCCCATCACATTTAAATCACATGCCTCTAAGAACCATAAAATTCCATCGTCCTTGTAGCGCTTAGTAAAATCACATACTTTATCATACTTCGTACCCAACAGATTCACCAGACAATCCATACATCCGCCAAGCAGCCTGCCGGTCAAATCCAGCGTCTCATTAGGAAATTTATGAATGACAGAGGGTTCAGTCACAATATAAGGCGCTAAGGGATTTTCCCAATCTTTCGCAGAGTCCTGCTGCCACTTATCGTATCCTTCAAACCGCAGACATTTTCCGGTCAAAACATCCATTGCATCCTGAATAGAGCTATGCCATGGTTCCATGCCAAAAGACGATGCGCAGGGACCATAGATGGAAGCAGTGTCACACAATGTCGTAAGTAAAAAAGTCATATTCGTATTATCTGAATATCCCATATACCACTTGGGGGCAGCCAGTCTTACCTTCTCAAAATCAACGTAATCCAGAATTTCACACATCAGTTCCCCGCCGCCGCATGAAATAATGCAATCGTTCTCCTGTCCGCAATATGATTCCTGCAGTTCTTTTCCGCACTCAGGCGGCGTATTACTGATGCCGATTCCTTTTTCCACATAGCAGTTCGGGCCAAGATTAAGCTTATATCCCGCCTCACTCCATTTCTTCTGCGCATTTATGAACGCACTCTTATATGGTTCTGTTGCGCATCCGAATGATGGCGCAACAAAGCCTATTGTTCCGTTTTCCGGTAAAAAATCAGGGTATCTCATATTAATATGCTCCTTTAAAATATCTACTTTCAAGTATATTACATTTTCAGCAAAATTAATAGTGAATCCATTGGGAAGTTTTTTGATTTCTATTTTCTTCCGGCAGTAAGCTTACCGTCTTCTACCGTAATCAAAATCGTGTCCTTAGCCGATACACTGTCAGACAAAATCAGTTTCGCAGACAGGGTTTCCACATATTTCTGGATATAACGCTTTAACGGTCTGGCGCCGTATACAGGGTCGTATGCATTTTCCACGATAAACTGCTCAGCTTCATTTGTCAGCTCAATACGAAGCTCTCTGTCAGACAGACGCCTGTTCAAGTCTCCGACGATGAGCTTAATAATGCCTCCAATCACTTCCTTGGTCAAAGGTTTGAACAAAATCGTTTCATCCAGACGATTCAGGAATTCCGGGCGGAAATGGTTCCTCAAATCGCCCATTACCATATCCTCTGCTTCTGCCTTAATGCTGCCGTTTTCATCTATTCCGTTAAGCAGATATTCCGAACCGATATTGGAAGTCATAATCAGTATCGTATTCTTGAAATCGACCGTTCTTCCCTGGGAATCCGTAATGCGTCCGTCATCCAATACCTGCAAAAGCACGTTAAATACATCCGGATGGGCTTTTTCAATCTCATCAAACAGTACGACAGAATACGGTTTCCTTCTGACTGCTTCCGTCAGCTGGCCGCCCTCCTCATATCCTACATATCCGGGAGGCGCTCCTATCAGTCTGGATACGGAATATTTCTCCATATACTCACTCATATCGATTCGCACCATATTGTTTTCATCATCAAACAGAGATGCCGCCAACGCCTTGGCAAGCTCCGTTTTTCCCACGCCGGTGGGTCCTAAGAACAGGAATGAGCCGATGGGCTTCGACGGGTCTTTAATTCCCGCTTTAGAGCGGATAATCGCCTCCGTTACCTTCGTCACGCCTTCCTCCTGTCCAATCACGCGCTTATGCAGCTCATCATCCAGATGCAATGTTTTGCTGCGTTCGCTTTCCGTCAGCTTCGTTACCGGAATACCCGTCCATCTGGAAATGATTTTGGTAATTTCATCTTCCGAAACACTCTCATGGACAAGAGACAGTTCCTGATGGTTTACTTTTTCCTCTTCTATTTCAAGCTGCTGCTTTAATGCCGGTAGTTTGCCGTAGCTTAACTCCGCTGCCTTCTCATAATCGCTCTCGCGCTGCGCGATTTGTATCTGGTTATTGATATCGTCTATTTCTTCACGGATTTTAGACAACCTTTCAACTGATGTTTTTTCGTTTTCCCACTGAGCCATTCTGTTATCCAGTTCCGCCTTTAACTCCGCAAGCTCCCTTTGAAGGTCTTCCAGGCGTTCTTTACTCAGACGGTCATCTTCTTTCTTCAATGCCGTCTCTTCAATTTCAAGCTGCATAACCTTACGCCGCAGCTCATCCAGCTCGGCAGGCATGGAATCCAGCTCAGTCTTAATCAATGCGCACGCCTCATCGACTAAGTCAATCGCCTTATCAGGCAAAAACCTGTCGGATATATAACGATGCGATAGCACCGCAGCGCTGACCAGCGCATTATCCATTATTTTCACGCCGTGATAAACCTCATAGCGCTCTTTCAGTCCGCGAAGAATGGAAATCGTATCCTCTACCGTAGGCTCTTCCACCATTACAGGCTGAAAACGACGTTCCAGCGCCGCATCCTTCTCAATATACTGACGATACTCATCCAGAGTAGTCGCACCGATACAATGCAGCTCGCCCCTTGCAAGCATTGGCTTAAGCATGTTTCCGGCATCCAGCGCACCGTCGGTCTTGCCTGCGCCTACTATCGTATGCAGCTCGTCTATGAACAGAATAATCTGTCCGTCGCTGTTTTTCACTTCATCCAATACCGCTTTCAAACGTTCCTCGAATTCACCGCGGTATTTTGCTCCTGCAACCAACGCGCCCATATCCAGAGCGAAAATCTTTTTATCCTTCAGGCCCTCCGGCACATCTCCGCGTACTATGCGCTGTGCCAGTCCTTCCGCCACCGCCGTCTTACCGACGCCCGGCTCTCCTATCAGCACGGGATTGTTTTTCGTCTTACGGGAAAGAATACGGATGACATTGCGGATTTCGTTATCCCTGCCAATGACCGGGTCCAATTTCTGCTTTCCCGCTTTTTCCACCAAATCCTGTCCGTATTTTTCCAAAGTATCATAAGTGGCTTCCGGATTGTCGGAAGTGACACGCTGACTGCCACGCACGGTTGAAAGCACCTGCAGGAAACGCTCTCCGGTGATTCCGTATTCCCTGAAAATCTCTTTAACTTCTTTATTCGGGTTTTTAATCATAGCCAGGAAAAGGTGTTCTACAGAAACATACTCATCACCTATCTGTTTCGCCTCGTTTTCCGCCGTCACCAGCACTTTATTCAAATCCTGTCCGACATAAATCTGTCCGCCCTGAACCTTCACGCGTTTCTTAAGTCCCTGTTCTACGCGGTTAAGGAAATATTCTTTATTGATTTCCATCTTCTCAATCAGTTTCAGAATCAGGCTGTCATCTATGGTAAGAAGCGCATAAAGAAGATGTTCCTGCTCAATTTCCTGATTTCCGTATTCATATGCCAGTTTCTCGCACTGCTCTACTGCCTGCATGGACTTCCGGGTAAATTTCGTCATATTCATAATCTCTGCCTCCTCGTCAGAAACGGTAGCGTCCAACCGTTTCTATATATGCTATGGTTCGCAATTTCTGTGCTTTCTTATGCATGATCTGCATTTGTTTGTTCTATTGATAATATAACAATAGTACTTTTTGTTAGCACTGTCAAGAGGTGAGTGCTAATATTTTTCAACAATTTCTATAAAATGTCGTATAACTATTTGTAAATCCAATATTTATGCGGGTTTACAGGTTCTAAAATTTCCGTATAATTCTTTTTTCAGCTTACTATAACTTTTCATTTTCTTGATCTGTCATTGTTATTATATCAAGTTGTCGGCATAACGACTAGTCACAGTTGAAATTTTCCTTCTGTATTAAATAATATCATTACTTACTTGATTTTTCCCCTCAATCTATATAAAGTAAAAATAAAAGATATTATTCGAGGAGGATTTGAATATGGAACTGAAACTGCGAGGGGATGTCCCCACAGAATTAACATGGGATTTATCATCTATTTATACAAATGAAGAAGAACTCCAAAAGGACATAGAAAAGCTGAAGGTTTTAAGCAGCCGCATGGTGCAGGATTATAAAGGGAAACTGGATTCACCCCAGGTTATCAACAAATGTCTTGATGATCTTCGGGAAGTAACCCGCCTGAGCATACTAGCCGGATCTTACTGTAATCTGGCAGTTTCCGTGGACTATTACGATACGCACAACCAGGAACGGGATGAGGCCTTTTCCCGTCTGGCTTCGGAGATCTCCAGTCAGCTCAGCTTTATTGATACCGAGATTGCTTCCCGGAAAGAATCCATCCTGGAAGAAGCCATTGCTGTTGCCACCGACAACAAATGCTATTTACAGGATATTCTGCGCCGGAAACCGCACCAGCTCCATCCGGAGGCTGAACGGGCTGTGGCTGCGCTTTCCCAGACCATTCAGGCTCCTTACCAGATCTATAATATGGCAAAATTGGCGGATATGAAATTTGATTCCTTTGTGGTTGACGGAACAGAATATCCTCTTGGTTATTCTCTGTTTGAGGATAATTACGAATATGAAGAAAATCCTTCCATACGCCGGAAAGCCTTTGCCGCATTTTCCGCCAAGATCCGTGAATACGAGAATGTAACTGCGGCTACCTATAACACACAGGTACAGACTGAAAAAACAATTGCCACTATGAGGGGTTTTGATTCTGTCATTGACAGTCTGCTTTTCCCTCAAAAAGTGACACAGGAAATGTATCACCGTCAGATTGATCTGATCATGGAAAAGCTCTCTTGCCACATGCGCCGGTTTGCACGCCTTCTGCAGAAGATTCACAAACTGGACCGTATGACCTTTGCGGATCTGAAAATTGCCGTTGACCCGGAATATGATCCGAAGGTTACCATTGAAGAGTCTAAAGACTATATTGAAAAAGGGCTTTCCATTCTGGGAGACGATTATGTAGAAATGATACGTGAAGCCTACCGTGACAGATGGGTCGATTTTGCCAAGAACCAGGGAAAATCAACCGGCGGTTTCTGTTCCAGCCCTTACGGAGTCAATTCCTTTATTCTGCTGTCGTGGAATGATCGTATGTCCGATGTCTTTACTCTGGCTCACGAGCTGGGACATGCCGGCCACTTCAAAGCCTGCAACAAAAAACAGTCCATTTTTGATACGGATGTTTCCACCTACTTTGTGGAAGCGCCCTCAACCATGAATGAACTGCTGATGGCACACTACTTATTAAAAAACAATCCGGATCCCCGGTTCCGCCGCTGGGTATTGTCCTGCATGATCAGCAATACTTATTATCATAACTTTGTCACGCACCTTCTGGAAGCCGACTATCAGCGAAAAGTCTACCAAATTGTTGACAACGGCGGAAGCGTCAATGCCCAGGTTCTGTCCCGGCTTATGAAGGAAACCCTTCAGAATTTCTGGGGTGAGGATGTGGAAATATCTGATGACGCCGCGCTTACCTGGATGCGTCAGCCTCACTATTACATGGGTCTGTATTCCTATACCTATAGTGCCGGTCTCACCGTAGCAACACAGGTCTGCAAACGGATTGAGCAGGAAGGCGCACAGGCAGTTGATGACTGGAAAAAGGTTCTTGCATCAGGCAGTACGCTGGATCCGGTAGGACTGGCTAAGCTAGCCGGAATTGACATCACCACAGACGCCCCTCTTCTTGATACGATTGCTTACATCGGTGAAATCATTGATGAGATTGAAAAACTGACAGGAGAACTTGAATAAAACACTGTTATCCGCTTTCATCAATCTTTTCACATCATTGTAACACCGATACCGCATCATAAACATGCGAATAATAATCATGGCTGAGGACCGACTTTGAAAATGTCATTCTATTTCTTACTATACCGGATATCTGCTTTATGTAACCTTCCGGAATGACAGCATTTTCATCTGCAGGCGTAAAAATTTTGTTGGATGAACTATAATGCCCTAAGTCGGTCTTCCAGTCATAATTTCCAAAGAAAA
>CAZRKN010000012.1:0-83196 GCA_964600805.1 uncultured Bacteroides sp.
TTGTGATTTAAAGCTGCGCGAACATCTTGTTTTTGTTGATGCATTAAAAGGTTTAAAAAAAGAAGATATTTTGAAGGCTTGTGAGATCTTAAACCGTCAAATTCCGGTTTGTCGGGAAAATTTGGATGCCGGGGAATGGCATAGAGAATCCTACCCATTCCGGTAATCAGTGTGAAAGGCTTTTGTGATATTGAGGTCCAGTTCGATAAATTATCGGTATCCACAAAACTGAAACGAGATGCAGCTTTGGCGTGAGGGATTTTATTATTAATAAGAGGTGTAGAAATGATTAGGCCGATTCTTGCTTGTATAGACCCATATGTGGCGGCAGAGCAATTTGCCGCTGCTGGGTGGAATGTTGATTTTTCACAGCCACCGGAAAGCGGCGACCCTTTGGTGGGAGTATCTCTTTGCGGTAATTCTGTTCTGTTAGGGATAACGGTCGGATATGTTGCTGACAATCAACTCCCATATATCGGTTGTGGGGTTGAAATCTACATGACCGTGCCGGCTGAACAGATTCAGCGGATATATGAAAAACATCTAGTGTTGAAACCAACAAAGTTAACGGTTCAGCCATGGGGCGATATGGCATTTGAGGTCATAATCGGCGGTTATCGATTTATGATTGCCGCTGTAAAAGGAAATGAATCATGAGCGAAATTATAATTCACTTCAACGAAGTATCAAAAGCAATTTCTGTTATTAAGGAAGTGGCGACATGGGGGCGTGAACAGGGATACCGGGTCTGGCCAGATGAATGGCTGACACCGGAAGAATTGATCACCTCCGACGCACAACCGGAGAATTTCTGTATCGGAACCATTGATGACGAGATTGCCTGTGCCTTTATCTTGCAATGGGCGGATTCTGATTATTGGCCCAATGTCCCTGAATATGAAGCTGCCTATCTGCATAAACTTTGTGTTCGCCGCAAGTATTCCGGAATGGGCATTACAAAGAACGTTGTGAACGCAATCAAAGCCGAGTGCCGAAAGCGTGGTATCCGATATATACGTCTGGATACAGGTTTGGATGAAAAGGCTGTCAGAAAGATTTATCTGAACGCCGGATTTAAAATCGTGGACATTATTGATCATCCTAATGGCAGATCAACGGCGTTGTACGAATTGGAGGTAAGGGATATCTGATATGGAAATAAGAGAATACAAAACTTATAATGAAGCGGAAATTCTGCACCTGTATACAAGTGTCGGATGGACGGCATATACAGATCAGCCGGATGCTCTTCAGAAGGGATTTGCAAACTCCATGCTGACATTGGCGGCGTATGATGGAGAGCGGCTCGTAGGCATCATCCGCACCATAGGCGATGGTCACACCATCGTGTTTGTACAGGATATTCTGGTATTCCCGGAATATCAGCGAAAAGGTATCGGTACGGCACTTCTGCAGGCGATTCTGGATAGATACAGTCATGTGCGGCAGATTGAGCTTGCAACAGACAACACAGAGAAAACCATCGCCTTTTACAAATCTATGGGATTCCGGGAAATGTCTGAATTTGGTTGTTGTGGGTTCATGAGGGTATAACTTTAGCAATGAACTTATGTGCGTTTGTGTTAGAATAAAGTCGTTAAAAATAAAAAGGATATGCATCAACAGAATGGGAGGCGCTGAAAAAGTATCTTCATAAAAGAGGAAGTACTTATATGACATTATAGATATATAAAAGAAACGTAGTACTCCGCATAAACTATTTACGTGAAAATGATAAATATTCCTTGACTTTGACACGGTGTCATACTTTAAACTGATTACCATGGAGGTGGAAAGCAATGGAGACGATAAGCCGGGTGTCACAACAATTTCATATATCTGCCAGAATGTTACGTTACTATGAAAAAAAAGGACTGATTTCAAGTAAGCGCATTCCTGATTATTCTTACCGGGTATATGATGAAGAGGCTGTTAAGCGTATACAGCAGATTCTGGTGCTCAGAAAATTGAGGATACCGGTGCAGCAGATTGCAACAATTCTTGATGATAACGGTCAAAAACAGGCATTGGAGATACTGCAGAATAATCTTTCGGAACTGGATGAGGAAATAGCTGCGCTGGGAACACTCCGTGATATTCTGGGAACTTTAGTATGCAGGCTGAATGAGAGCATACAGAAAAGGGTGAGACTGGATATTTTGAAGGATACTGAGCTTCTTGAGATTCTCCATGTCATGAAGCCTCCGAAAACCAATTTAAAGGAGGAGCTTTATATGGGTCAGTTGATGGATGCAAACAAGGTTTTGGAGGGAAAGATGGATGTTAGGATTATCTATCTGCCACCGTCAAAAATAGCGTCATACAGGTATATTGGAGACAGCCCGGAGGACGTGGCAAAGAAGGTGATTTATACTTTTATTCGAGAATCAAATCTGCCGGAGATTAAACCGGATTTCAGGTTATATGGGTTTAACAATCCATCTCCGCAGGAGGGACAAAAGGAGTACGGTTATGAATTCTGGGTAACAATCCCCGAAGATATGGAAGTTAAAACTCCGATTGAAATCAAACAATTTGACGGAGGATTGTATGCGGCGCATTGTATTAATTTTGGTGATTTTGATGAATGGGAAACGTTTGTCAATTTGATGATGAATAATCATGAGTATGAAGTCCAGTGGAGGGAGCCGGAGGGTATGGGAGGCTGTCTGGAAGAAGAACTGAATATTTACACAAATATCCTGAAAGGTGCGGAAAAAGCAGAACAGTTGGATTTACTGATTCCAATAAAGAAACGAGAGTCATAAAAGCTGTGACATGATGAGGAAATAGGGAGGTACAGGAAAATCAAAAATGAGAACATTGGAGGATAAATGAATGAATAGAATGATACGGAACGTGGACGGGCAAAATGACCTGAAAAATTCTTTAGAACTGGTGGAAACGGTGTTTACAGAATCGGAGGGAGAAGAATCAGGAAAAACAGTCAGAAGTCTAGTCGAAGAAATAAGAAGCAAAAAATATTATCTGCCGGAATTGGAATTAATTATGGTGAATGATGAAAACACTATCATTGGTTATGCCATGTTTTCAAGATTTCACCTGAGTGGAAAATACGAAAACCAGTTATTATTGCTTTCACCAGTAGCGGTAAAAACCGAACTGCAAAGACAGCATATTTCTAAAGAACTGATAGAGTTTGGCTTTGAAAAAGCAAAAGAAATGGGATATAAGGCGGTAATCGTAGAGGGCAATCCTAAAAATTACAATCCAAGAGGCTTTGAAACCTCTTGCAGCTATGGAATTATTGCAGGAGAGAGTGTCCATCTTCCAAGACCGGAGTGCTTAATGGTTAAGGAATTGCAAGACGGCGCGCTGCAAGATATTAATGGAACGGTGGACTATTCTTATTATCACTTTTTAACATGACTGAATAGAAAACTCAAACTTAATTGATATAAATACAAACCGGAATTGGCAAAGGAGAACAATATGGAACAGAGTGCAAGTGACATTCAGAAACAAAGAATTAAAGAAATAGAAACAAAGGCAGATGAATTAGTTAGTAAATGTGAAATTATGTTTGTTTCCTCTGTTAATGAAAAAGGTTATCCAAGAACCTGTTGTGTCAGTAAATTAAGAGATGAAGGATTTAGGAATATTTACTTTGTAACTTCAAAGAGAAGTGAAAAGCAGGGAAAGGCAAAACATTTTGAAACGAACATAAAATCAAGTATTTGTTTTCAGCACGAAGGAGATTCCTTAACCTTGGTAGGCGAAGTTGAAATAATAACTGATAGAGAAGAAATGCAGAGATTATGGAATGAGCAGGACAGAGCTTTTTTTCCTAAAGGAATTGATGACCCTAAAATAAGATTCATACATTTTCATACATTAGAGGCAACTTTCTGGATTGAATGTAAATTTAGAACTGTAAAATATAAATAATAAATAAATCCAAGTATATTTTGGACGAAGTTCGATAAGGAAAGGATAACAGATAACCATATTGTCCTACGGCTGTCTTGAATTACGTAGTTTTTAATAATGATTTTACCATTTTTTTATTAGTATTCTTAAAGACTTTGTTATATAATAGCATATAGCAAAGTCTTTATTAATTATTTACTGACCCAGCATGCTTAAAACAGAGGAGGAAAAGTTATGAATGGAGGAAACAGGGTTAATCCCATGAAAAGAAATGTAGACAAGGGAAAGACCACATTTGTGGTAACACTTGTCATAGTAATTTTGTTTGCCCTGATAGTCGTAGGAAACTCATATTATACTATTCAGGAAGAAGAACAGGCGGTGGTGTGCACATTTGGCGAGCCGAAAGCGGTAACGACACCGGGACTGCATTTTAAGATCCCATTTATTCAGACTGTAACCAAGGTAAATACTACAATTAAAGGTTTTTCTATCGGATATAGTCTGGATGGCAGCGGCGATAATTCGGACGCTGTAATGATTACTTCGGATTATAATTTCATCAATGTGGATTTTTATGCTGAATACCGCGTGACCGATCCGGTCAAAGCGTTATATGCTTCCGAAAATCCCGAAGAGATATTGAAGAATATTGCACAGAACTGTATCAGGACTACAATTGGCTCATATAAAGTAGACAGCGTACTTACGACCGGAAAGAATGAAATTCAGGCGAATATCAAACAGATGATATTAGATAAGTTGGATTCTTATGATATCGGAATTCAGCTTGTAAACATTACAATTCAGGATGCTGAGCCTCCTACGGATGAAGTAAGTAATGCTTTTAAAGAGGTGGAGACGGCAAAACAGGGTAAGGAAACAGCCCTGAACAATGCAAATAAATACCGCAATGAGCAAATACCTAATGCAGAGGCGGAATCAGATGCAATTTTACAGAGTGCGGAAGCACAGAAACAGCAGCGTATTAACGAAGCGAACGGTCAGGTTGCAAGATTCAACGCAATGTATGAGGAGTATATCAAGTATCCGGAAGTGACGAAGAAGAGAATGTTCTATGAGGCTATGGAAAATGTTCTGCCGGATGTCAAGGTTGTGATTGAAAGCCCGGACGGAACGACAAGTACGGTCCTGCCGCTTGGAAGTTTCGTAACAGATGAAGACGACTCATCACAAGGCAGTGCGGATAACAATACTTCTGCCAATGTTTCTACAGGGGAGGAATAAGCGTATGATATATAATCAGAATCAATCTAATCAGACAAATCAGTCAAATGCAGGTGCGAATCCTGACTATGGAACATATGAAAGATTTAATTCCAACGGCACAAGAAAGGGGTCAGGAAAGGGTAAAAAATCTTATATAGGATTTGTAGTATTATTCATTGTACTTGCACTTATCATTGTTGGCGCGAACAGTATGGTTATTACCAAAGAGAACCAGTATAAACTTGTCAGGCAGTTTGGAAAGGTGCAAAGGGTTATCTCCCAATCGGGACTCAGCTTTAAAGTGCCGTTTATTGAAACAGTGGATATAGTTCCGAGGGAGCTGCTTCTATATGATTTACCTGCCTCAGATGTCATTACATCCGATAAAAAATCAATGATTGTAGACAGCTATGTTTTGTGGAAGGTCACAGATCCTTTGAAATTTGCCCAGACCCTCAGCGGTTCTGTTGTCAATGCTGAGAGGCGTATAGATACGATTGTATATAATGCAACCAAAAATACGATTTCAAATATGTCACAGGATGAAGTTATTGTGAGCCGCGACGGTAAAATGACAATCACGGTGGATCAGTCGGAAACTGATGTAATAAATAATGATATGGAACTTCCGTCAGAAAAAGAAATAATTGAAATTAAATCATTAACGGAAGAAATCATGGATCAGATAGCTAATGTAGAGGATCAGTACGGAATTGAAATCGTGACAGTGGAAGTGAAGAAGCTGGATTTACCCGATGATAATAAGCAGGCTGTTTATACCAGAATGATATCAGAGCGTGAGAACATTGCGGCACAGTATACGGCAGAGGGAAAATCTCAGGCAAAAATTATAGAGAATACTACGGATAAAGAGGTTTCAATCATGCTTTCCAATGCGCAGGCGCAGGCAGAGGCAATAATTGCAGAGGGTGAGGCGGAATATATGAGAATCCTTTCCGATGCTTATTCAGTTCCGGAAAAAGCTGATTTTTATTCATTTGTCAGGGCTTTAGACGCTTTGGAAACAAGCATGAACGGTAATAATAAGACAGTTATTCTTTCCGATGATTCTCCGATTGCGCAGATTTTTAACGGACAGTATTGACATGGGTAAAATGGATAATTCAGCAATGATGCAGAATTACGGGAAATATTATTCTCACCGGATTAGTCTTGAAAAATTTATAAAATGACGTTATTATTGTATAAAAACTATTGATTATTATTTGTAAACGGAAGGAAGTTTATGGTATCAGTTAGAGCAACAGAAATTTCTCAGATTCAGGATGCATTTTCCCCCAACCCTTTGCACACAGAAGAGGAAATTGCAAATTTCTATTATGAAACAGCTGAGGCGCGTACAGGTGATAAATATTCAGATTTTGTGGAAAGCATGGTTATGCAGGCATTGGATTCAGGTGACAGTGCACTTCATAAGCTTTTTATCGGGCATGCAGGCTCAGGAAAAACGACGGAGTTGTTCCGTCTGCATCAGAAATTGAAAGAGAATAACTTTTTTGTATGTTTTGGAAGGTGCGATATTGACTTAGATACGGGAGATGTTGAGTATACTGAGGTTTTGTTTTATATTTTGGATTTACTGATTAGAAAAGCCAAAGAGAATAATATTCCCGTAAATGAACAGACTCTGGATAATATAATGGCTTATTGGACTTCCATTCAGGAAGTAAACGTTACCACTTCCAGGCAGGAAGATGCGACTACAGAAGGCAGCTTTGAGGCAGGAGTGAAGCTTATCAATGTTTTGAATATCATGACTAAAGTCAAAGGTATATTGAAAAGCAGTGAAGAAACCAAACGTCAGATCAGGCAGAGCATTACACCTAAAAGCAGCGAATTATTATCAAGAGTTAAAGAAGTAATAGAAAATTTGGAAACCGAACTTCAAAAAAAGAGATATCCCAAAATTCCATTTATTATTCTGGATGGATTGGATAAGATTCCTTTGGAACAGGCGCGCAAGATATTTCGTGAAAATGGTTCTAAATTTGCCGAATTACCGATACATCTGCTCGTTACATTTCCGATAGCGCTTACTTATACTAATGAATACAGGGACATTCAGATATGGCTGCCCAATCCGGAAAAGCTTCCGATGATTAAATTGAAAAACTGGGTGAACAATGCTTATGAAGAAGGCTATATGGAAGGCATTAATACAATGAGGCATATTGTAGAGAAAAGAGCTGACCTGAATCTGTTTGATAAAGGGGTATTGGATATTTTGATACGCCGCACAGGAGGATATATTCGCGATTTATTCCGTTGTATTGCCAGAGCGGCTATTCGTGCCAGAATCCGTAAGGCAGATACCATTTGCATGGATGATGCAATGAATGCATTAAATAATCTGGAATCAGATATCAATGGATGCTATAGCTCAGATTTGATTCCAAGCATGGTTAAAATATATGAAGGGGAGAAATATGTCAACTCTTCTGAAGAT
The DNA here is from genome assembly GCA_964600805.1 of uncultured Bacteroides sp. Taxonomy (GTDB): domain Bacteria; phylum Bacillota; class Clostridia; order Lachnospirales; family Lachnospiraceae; genus UBA3282. The sequence goes on from CAZRKN010000012.1 coordinate 7,589, forward strand.
ATTACAAAGCTGATGCAGGTAGGCGCTGTATTAGAATATAACGGAACAAGATGGTGTGACCTTCATCCTTTGGTAGAAAAATGGCTTTTAGAGCATCATAAAATGGGAGAGTATAATGTCAATCGTTCAGGCAGACAGTGAGCAATTTAAAATGTTATCAATGATCGTGCAGGATACGACTTGTGGAATGTGTCTTTTTCAGGCTGAGACAGCAAAAGAGCAGCAATTAATAGCGTATGAGCTGAAAGATTTGTTAATGGCTGTACCCGGCAAGAATACTTTTGTAATTGATATGGCAGATTTTTCACAGAATACAAATGACGTTCCGTTGGATATCCAACAGTTCAAATGTATTTTAGATAAAAAACCGGACTGCACGGTTGTAATTGTATGTAATCTTCAATTATGCGGGCTATGGTTTGGTGATGTATCTTATATAGAAAAATTGAATTATATGCGGGATCAATTGATGGAATGTAATAAAATGTGGGTGTTTGGCATGACACCCTATTTTTCTATCCTTCTGTCGCAGAATGCAAGAGACTTATATACTTATATGATGTATAGCTGTTCTTTTAAGTCGGACGAAGACAGAAAGGGATTTTCCTACTTTGAAAATACAGAATATTCAGGAGATATCCGACTGCGTATAAATCAGTTTGAGGAATATAAAAGATATATTGATGAGCGGAAGGAAGACGATATTGATTGGCAAATGGTCTTTCGTACCATAGAGATTTGGCTGCACTGCGCTGATTATATGGACTATACTTCCTCAGAATGGGTTAATAAAATTCTGATGCTGATGGAAGAGCATCTTTCTTCGCTTCAGATTACTGTCCAGGAGGTTTATTTATATCATTTAATAAGTGATGCATATGCTTGCCTGGAAGATTATAATAAGGCATTGCAATGGGCAGAGACCGGTCTTTGCCTGATACAAAGTTCATTTCCGGCAGATTCAGAAGAAATAGCGGAAGCGCTTAAGAAGATGGCTTCTTGTTATCTATATGCAGAAAAATGGAATGACGCAGAAAAATATTGCCAAAAAGCATTAAAAATATATGAGAAAAAGGGAAAAAAATATGATATTAAGTTACTTCCGTTATGGTCATATATTGCAAACCTGCATATAGAAAAGCGCAATTTTGATGAAGCTATTAAAATATGCAAAAGAAATATAGAGATAATTCTGGAAAAGAGCAACGAGAGTGATTATGAACTTTTGTCGGCTTATAACAATCTTGGAAGAGCTTGTGAAAATAAAGGGCAAGTATCTGAGGCACTGCAATATTATAAGAAATCTAAAGAACTTGGAGATAAATACCATAGTGGGAATGTAATGACTCAAATTACAAATCTAAATAATATAGCAAATATCTATCATAGAATGGGTGATTTGGAGAATGCCAAAAAATGCCTGTTAGAGGCCAAAAAAAGCTGCAAACGTTTTATAGGAGAAAAAAACGGGGCGATTTCGCATATATATCATAACCTTGCTGCATTGTATGTTGATTTGGGGCAATATTCCCTTGCAGAAAAAAATTACCTGAAAGCTATGGAAATAAGAAAAGCTGTATTTGGTGAGCAGAACTCTTCATTAGCTATTACATATTTTAATCTTGCTGCACTTTATGCAAGAAAGGAATCTATACATGATTTGATAAATGCATATGTCTATGCAAAGAAATCCTTAGATATCAGAAGTGAAATATACGGAATGTGGCATGATGAGACAGCGCAATCATATGATGCTTTAGCTGAGATCTGTTATAAAGGTGGTCAGTTCGATATGGCAGGAGATTATATTCAGTCTGCCCATAAGATATATATTAAACTTTATGGTAAAAACAGTAAAAAAGTAATAGATAATGAATACAATATGAAATTACTGCAAAAGGCAAGTGGAAAAAAATAGAGATTCAAAAGTATGTTTATTTTACCACCGGTATTGAAACGTATGTTCGGGTGTGATATGATTATATCAGATAAGAAACATTTTATGACAAAAGCAGATATATGGCTGATATCGGCGATACTGATAATCGCTTTGTTTATCCTGCTTGCTTATCACCTGATCCGCACTCAGGGGAGCTATGCAAATATATCATATGACGGCATGATTATTATGCAGATTCCTCTTTCGCAGTCAGAAGACAGATACTATCTGCTGACAGAAAGTATAGCGAGTTCATATGAGGAAACACAGCCCATATGCAGCATAGAGGAATTATCAGAAGAAGAATGGGTAAATATACAGCATTCTTCAGAAGATTATAATGTGCTCTTATGTCAGAATGGGGAAGTAAGTATGATTGAAAGCAGTTGTCCTGACCAAATCTGCGTGCATCACAGCGCGATATGCGCAACAGGAGAAAACATTATCTGCCTGCCTCATAAGATTGTCATCGAGATTATAAATAATGAGGAGAGCGAGTTGGATGGAGTGGCATATTGATGAAGAAAAAGACTGTTTTGCTTGGTTTTTTATTGGCGCTATCCATGATTTTAGCTTACATAGAATCCATTCTTCCGCTTGCTGTCGGGATACCCGGAGTTAAGCTGGGGCTGCCGAATCTGGTGGTAGTTCTTCTGCTGTACTCATATGGTAAAAGGGAAGCATTATCTGTCAATTTGCTTCGTATCCTGCTTACGGGCTTCTTATTTGGGAATCTTTATTCTATTCTCTATGCTCTGGCAGGTGCGCTATTCAGTTTTTGTGTGATGGTTATAATGCGAAGAACAGGTATATTTTCAATTATCGGAGTCAGCATAAGCGGCGGAGTCTTTCACAACATCGGTCAGATACTGGCTGCCATGTTTGTTGTTGAAACCTTTGCGCCGGCATTTTATCTGCCGTTTTTATTGATTGCGGGAGCTGTGACAGGTTTTTTAATCGGCATTGTAAGTGCACGCGTCATAATGTACATTCCGGTAGACAAAATGGAATAAAAATTGTCGCTTCGGTATTAATTTCTATAGTATTAAAAGTCGTCGCTGCGGCACAATTTTCTATAAAATAAAAAGTGAGGGAGAGTATGTACGCCTATTTAAAGGGAACGATAGAGGAAATTACAGAAGATAATCTGGTATTGGAAGTAAATCAGGTTGGATATAATATCAAAATATCCTCCAGGACTGTCAACGCTTTGCAGGGAATCGGCAGTTTTGTGAAAATATATACATATACGCTTGTCAGGGAGGATTCATTCAGCTTATACGGATTTTTGACAAAGGATGATTTGAATATATTTAAGAAGCTGATTACGGTCAATGGCATCGGTCCGAAAGGCGGACTCGCAATTCTTTCGATTATGAGTGCTGATGAACTGAGGTTTGCGATTATCTCCGGGGATGCAAAGGCGATTTCTAAAGCCCCGGGCATAGGCGCAAAGACTGCGGAACGTGTGATTTTGGATTTAAAAGACAAGATTTCTTTAGATGAGGCTTTAGCTCCGAAGGATGAATTTGCCACTGTTTCATTGTCAGGAGAAGATATAAATAATGGAAAGAATGAAGCAATTGAGGCGTTAGTTGCGCTTGGATATTCTGCTTCCGACGCGCTTAGAGCTGTCAAACAGGTAACAGTAACAGAAGATAGCAGCGTCGAAGAAATCTTAAAGGCGGCGTTGAAGTATATATACTAAATTCTAAGTATTCTAAGGAGATGAGAAACCTTAGGATAAGAAGGGAATAAATCTGATAAAATGGCGAATAGAGTAATTGAAACCAACCTGATTGAAGAAGATATTAAAATAGAAGGCTCCTTAAGGCCGAAGTCACTGAATGACTATATCGGTCAATCAAAGATCAAGGAAAATCTTAAAATTTATATTGAAGCAGCAAAGCAGCGGAATGACTCTTTGGATCATGTTTTATTCTACGGACCTCCCGGACTTGGTAAGACGACACTGGCAGGCATTATTGCTAATGAAATGGGTGTCAATATGAAGGTCACAAGTGGTCCTGCGATAGAAAAACCGGGAGAAATGGCGGCTATTCTTAATAATCTGCAGGAAGGCGATTTGCTGTTCGTAGACGAGATTCACAGGCTGAACAGGCAGGTGGAAGAGGTTCTTTATCCTGCGATGGAAGATTATGTTATAGATATTATGATTGGAAAGGGCGCTTCAGCAAGATCCATACGTTTGGAATTACCTCATTTTACGTTAGTCGGAGCGACGACAAGGGCAGGACTTTTGAGTGCGCCGCTTAGGGACAGGTTTGGGGTAATTCACCATCTGGAATTTTATTCAGTCGATGAACTTAAGTTAATAATCCTGCATTCTGCCAAAATCCTTGGGGTTACTATCGAGGAAAAGGGAGCTTTGGAGCTCGCAAGAAGAAGCCGGGGTACACCGAGGCTTGCCAATCGTATTCTAAAGCGGGTCCGTGATTTTGCACAGGTAAAATACGACGGAATGATTACGGAAGAAGTTGCAAATACTGCCCTAGATTTATTGGAAGTAGATAAACTGGGACTTGATCATATTGATAGAAATATTTTGCTTACACTTATTAATAAATTTCAGGGTGGACCTGCAGGATTAGATACATTGGCGGCTGCTATAGGAGAGGATGCAGGGACTTTAGAAGATGTATATGAACCGTATCTATTGAAAAACGGCTTATTAAACAGGACTCCGCGCGGCAGGGTAGTTACCGATATGGCATATCATCATTTAGGGCTTGAAATTCCTTCATAAGACAGATATAATAAAAGTAATAGGACATCAGCAGGAATTTCAAAGCATTCTTGGAGCGCAAACTTGGAAGCTTGCGCTTTTTTACGAAGGGAGAAATCTAATGTCAACAAAAACAGATACGGAAGTCATTATAGGTGGAAAGGTCTTTACCCTGAGCGGTTATGAAAGTGAAGAATACCTGCAGAAGGTTGCTTTATATATTAATAATAAAGTGGCTGAATACGGTAAGGTCGAAAGCTTTAGAAGGCAGCCGCTGGACACCCAGAATGTATTGCTGCAGTTGAATATAGCTGATGATTATTTTAAAGCGAAACAGCAGATAGCTCTTTTGGAAGAGGATTTACAGAATAAGGAAAAAGAGCTGTATGATTTGAAGCACGAATTGATTGCGTCTCAGATTAAGCTTGAGAATACTGAGAAAAATGTTAAGAATCTACAGACAGATGCAAATGAGAATGCTAAAAAAGTAGTTCGCTTGGAAACGGAATTATCAGAATTGAAAAAGAAATAGACGTCAGGCTGTCTTTTTAAGGCAGCCTTTTATATAATACACCATGTTATTATTTGGATTTGGTCATAAAGGATGTATATGATAAAGAAAAAAGTGGAGTTGTTAGCGCCCGCAGGCAATTATCAGGCGTTTATCGGAGCTATAAACGCAGGGGCAGATGCCGTATATTTAGGCGGGGATAAATTCAGTGCGCGGGCTTATGCAGATAATTTTACAAAAGAAGAAATATGCAGGGCGATTCGTTATGCGCATTTTAACGGAAAAAAGATATATCTGACACTCAACACCTTGATTAAAGAAGCTGAGTTTTCTTTTCTCTATGACTTCGTCAGACCTTTTTATGAAGCAGGGCTTGATGGCATAATTATTCAGGATTTGGGCGTTTGGCAGTATATAAGGGAAACATTTCCGGGAATGCCGCTTCATGCCAGTACTCAGATGACTGTTACCGGTACTTTTGGGGCTGAATTTTTAAAGGAAAACGGAGCGTCAAGGTTAGTTCCCGCCAGAGAATTGTCGCTTAAAGAAATAAAGATAATTAAAGAAAAAACCGGATTAGAGCTTGAATGTTTCATACACGGAGCCATGTGTTACTGTTATTCAGGTCAATGCCTGTTCAGCAGCATTCTGGGCGGAAGAAGCGGGAATAGGGGCAGATGCGCCCAGCCATGCAGGTTGAGCTATAGCGTATCGGATTCTAAAACCGGCGCCGTATCAGAAGAATTATATCCTTTGAGCCTGAAAGATATGTGTACAATCGAATATATCCCGAATCTGATAGAGGCGGGGATAGATTCCTTTAAAATAGAGGGCAGAATGAAACGTCCTGAATATGCGGCGGGCGTTACAGCGGTTTACCGGAAATATATTGACAGGTATTATGAAAAAGGCATAGACGGATACCGTGTAGACAGGTCTGATTTGGACAGGCTAAAGAAGCTGTATATCAGGAGCGAATTGCAGACAGGTTATTATGGAAGGGAAAACGGAAGGGAGATGGTTACCCTTTATAAACCGGGATATATAGGCAGCGATGAAGCTCTTATTCAGGATATTGATAAACAATATTTACAGGGGGAGAAAAAAATTCCTGTAACAATGAGCGGAACGTTTCATGCAGGAAAAGCTGCATTGCTGAAAATAGAAGGCAATGGGATTGCTCAGATTTCCTATGGTGAAGAGGTACAAAAGGCGCTGGGAAATCCTATGGATACAGAAAAGTTTTTAAAGCAACTGCGTAAGACAGGTAATTCCTTCGTATACGTTGATAATGCAAAAATTGAGGTGGATGAAGCTGTATTTATGCCTGTTGCACAGCTGAATAAGCTGCGTAGGGAAGCGATTGAGGCATTTGAAGACAAGGTGATTGAGGCGCAGGAAACAGCGGCGAAGAGACTCTGTCGTGGAGACAAGCTTATAAACAGATGTTCTGATGAGTTAAAAAGCAGTAAACCGGTTTATGACAGCCATAAGCATACGCAGCTTCATATCACGGTCAGGAGTATGGAACAGCTGTATGCAGCCTGTCAGTATTCCTGTGATAGGATTTATATTGACAGTGATTTATTTATTAAAGATATTGACCGATTTAGTCGAAAAATAGAAAAATATGGAAAAAATGCAATATATCTTGCATTACCTTATGTGGTAAGAGAAAAGGACGCAAACTATTTTAAAAAACTGCAATCATTACTGCATAATGGGATAAAAGGTTTCCTTGTACGGAATCTTGAATCACTTTTTTGGGTGTTTTCTCTGCATGAAAATTATGATATAGTAACAGATACAGGTATTTATTGTTTTAATGCGGAAGCAGTCGGACTTCTCCGGAATTATGGTTCCGAATGCTGTCTACCGTATGAATTGAACGAAAGGGAATGCCGCAAGCTTATAGAAAGCAGCTGCAGTTTATCGGAAAAGAATGAACCGCAGAAACTGTCCATGATAGTATATGGTACGATTCCGATGATGCTTACCGCCAATTGCGTAAAAAAGACATCAGCTTCCTGCCGAAAAAGCGATGATGGTCATTTATTATATCTGACTGACAGATATAATAAAAAATTTCCTGTACTTTGCTGCTGTGAGCACTGTTATAATATCGTATATAACTCAGTGCCGTATTCCCTGCATATGAAGAAGGAAGACTTATTTAAGCTGGGGCTTTTTTCAATCCGTTTGGACTTTGTATTGGAGTCGGAGACGGAAGTAAAGAAAATATTAGAATATTATTTCGGCGATAATGACACATTTCCGGTTACCGAATATACTACCGGACATTATAAAAGAGGCATAGATTGATAATTATTTTTCACAATCGAATCTATTCATGTAGAAGCTGGTATCATTTATGGAATTTTATATTACAGAGATTTCCAAGTATTTAATTGCATTAATACTCGCATTATATACATTAGAATGCTTCCTTGTATTCCGTTATCCAAATGATGAAAAAAGAAACGGAATTTATATAAGGCAGGTTATTTTGATGTCCTTATTGCATTTTTCGTGTTTTTTGGTTATCTGTTTTGAAACGGGAGAACTGGAATATTTATTTTTCTATATTTTCCAGCAGATTTTATTATTTGCGACAGTAGTTCTGTTCCATATGCTTTATCCAAAAGGAAACAGATTAATCATCAATAATATGTGCATGCTGTCATGCATTGGATTTGTAATCCTGACAAGACTTTCTTATGAGAAAGCAATCAGGCAGTTTTTTATCATTACGGTTTCGATTGTGGTTGGGATGATTATTCCGTATTTAATTCGCAAATTCAGATTCTTAAGGAACTTTATGTGGTTATATGCAACAGTCGGAATTTGTGCATTAGGCATTGTATTGACATTAGGCTCTGTGACACATGGCTCCAAGATTTCATTTTCCGTTGCAGGCATTACATTTCAGCCCTCTGAATTTGTAAAAATTCTTTTTGTTTTTTTTATAGCAAGCGCCTTGTATGAAAACGATAATTTCCTTAAAGTTATTTTAACAGCCGTTTTGGCAGGGTTACATGTTCTGATACTGGTAGCATCCAAAGACTTGGGAAGCGCATTGATTTTCTTTATCGTATACGTCTTAATGGTATACATCGCTACCGGAAAAGGTATTTATCTGTTTTTGGGCACTGCCGGCGGCTGTGGTGCGGCGGTACTTGCATATAAAATGTTTTCGCATGTGAGAGTACGTGTTCAGGCATGGAAAGATCCATGGAGCTGCATTGATGACGCAGGATTTCAAATTAGTCAGTCTTTATTCGGTATAAGCAGTGGAAGCTGGTTTGGGCTGGGGCTTTTTAACGGGAATCCAAAATCGATTCCATTCGTTGAAGAGGATTTTGTATTCTCTGCGGTAGCAGAGGAGCTTGGGATTGTTTTTGCCATATGTGTTGTTTTAGTATGTTTAAGCTGCTTTATCATGTTCATGAATATATCCGTGAAATTTAAGGATAAATTTTATCAGTTGATTGCTTTCGGTCTTGGTATCACTTATATTTTTCAGGTCTTTTTAACCATTGGAGGGGGGACGAAATTTATACCGATGACGGGAGTTACCCTGCCGTTTGTCAGCTATGGAGGAAGTTCCGTTTTAACGACGTTGATTATGTTTTTTATCATAGAGGGTCTTTATATTATCAGGCAGGATGAAGGAGTAAAAAGTGTCAAAAAGAAAAAACGAAAATCTAAGGAAAGAAGCGAGTCCCGAGAACAGCCGGAAACCGAATGTCCGGAAGCAGAATATACAGAATAAAACCGGTAAGCAGATTCGTTTCGTTACGAGTATTTTTGTTATATCGTTCTTAGGTATGATGTGCTATACCTGTTATTATGCAATGACAAATAAACAGGAAATGATGAATAACAGTTATAATAGCAGACAGGAGATTTTGGTGGCACAAAATACCAGAGGGACTATCTACTCAAATGACGGACAGATACTTGCGAATACCGTGACCGACATTCAGGGCAATGAAAAAAGAGAGTATCCTTTTTCAAATATGTTTGCACATGTAGTAGGATATGCCTCCAAGGGCAGATTTGGAATAGAGGCACAGGCTAATTATTATCTGATTCAATCCAATGCTAAATTGTATGATAAGGCTGCAAGTGAAATGTCAGGTGAAAAATTTCCGGGCGACAGTGTCATAACAACTCTGGATGTTCGTCTGCAGGAAATTGCTTATAAATCGCTTGGCGCATATAAAGGAGCTGTTGTCATAACTGAGCCGTCAACAGGTAAGATTCTGGCAATGGCGTCCAAACCGGACTTTGACCCAAATGAAATTGAGACTATTTGGGATGAACTTGTAGAAGAGAATAAAAACGGAGTTCTCGTCAACCGGGCAACACAGGGGTTATATCCGCCGGGCTCTACATTTAAGATAGTAACCGCCCTTGAGTATATACGGGAAAATCCGGATTCTTATCAAAATTACAGATATAATTGCAACGGAAGTTTCAGCTTTGAAGGAGACGTGATTAATTGTTATCACAGCATACCGCATGGAAGCGAGGATTTTACCAAATCTTTCGCCAAATCATGTAATTCTTCATTTGCGAATATAGGTATGTCGTTAGATATGGCGAACTTTGAAGATACATTGAACAGTCTGCTGTTTAACAGTGAACTTCCGGTATCATTTGCATATAATTCAAGCAAAATAACACTGAATGAAGACTCTTCTAATTTTGATGTAATGCAGACTTCCATAGGACAGGGCATTGACCAGATTACGCCTCTTCATATGAATATGATTACATGTGCAGTTGCTAACGGAGGAGTATTGATGAAACCCTATCTGGTAGACCGTGTAGAAAACAGTAGTGGCAATGTTATCAAACAGTTTTCGCCAAGCGCTTACGGAAATTTAATGACGCCGGAAGAAGCCGAAATTCTGACACAGTTAATGACTCAGGTTATAGAAAACGGAACGGCATCCAGACTGAAAGGTCTTAGTTATACTGCGGCAGGCAAAACCGGATCTGCCGAATATAACAGTAATAAAGAGGATTCTCACGCTTGGTTTACGGGATTTGCACCGGCAGAAGACCCACAGGTCTGTGTAACGATTATTGTTGAAAGCGTAGGCTCCGGAGGCGATTTTGCAGTACCGATTGCAAAGAGGATTTTCGATGCATGTCTGGAACAATAGAAGACGGAAAGTACAATAAAAATCAAAATATATATCACGCTTCGGGAATTGGAGGAAGCAGGTTATGATTAAAGCGACAAGCTGCGGCGGTGTAGTTATCTTCCGCGGGAAAATACTTCTGTTATATAAAAATTTTTATAATAAGGATGAAGGCTGGGTGCTTCCGAAAGGCACCGTAGAAGCCGGCGAGGAGCATCAGGACACGGCGATTCGGGAGGTGCTTGAGGAATCGGGCGCCAGAGCCAGTATAATGAAATATATCGGGACAAGCGGATATACTTTTACAGTGCCGGACGGTATTGTTGAGAAAGAAGTCCACTGGTATCTTATGATGGCTGACAGTTATTACAGTAAGCCGCAGCGTGAGGAATTTTTCGTGGATTCCGGCTATTATAAATACCATGAGGCGATTCATCTGGTAAAATACGCAAATGAGAGACAGATTTTGGAACAGGCATATAGTGAATATGTGAATTTGAAAAAGAATAATCTTTGGTATAAAAAATCATAACTTTATAATAAGTCTGTAAGCAAATAAAGCTAAGCAGATAATTTTCTTCCATTTTTTGTAATTAAGGTTTATAATAAAAATATATGATTAAAATATAAAGGAGGTATAGTATGAGAGCGTCTTCTATGGATACGCATATGGGTAATATTTCAATCGGTCACGAAGCGATTGCGCAATATGCCGGTTCGGTTGCAATGGAATGCTTTGGAATTGTTGGAATGGCCGGAATGAATGTAAAGGATGGATTTATAAAATTACTGAAAAAAGAGAGCATGACGCGCGGTATTCAGGTAGCAATTAAAAACAATAAAATGATACTGGATTTTCATGTGATTATTTCCTATGGTGTTAGCATTCTTGCCGTAGCGGATAACCTGATTGACAGTGTAAAATATAAAGTGGAAGAATTTACCGGAATAGAAGTTGAAAAAATAAACATCTTCGTTGAAGGTGTAAGAGCGATTGACTAAGGGAGGATCTGAGGTGACTTCAAATATAATTGATGCTAAGATGCTTGCCAAAATGTTCTTAGCAGGAGCAAAAAATCTTGAAAGTAAGAAAGAATGGATTAATGAGCTGAATGTATTTCCTGTTCCGGATGGCGATACCGGAACAAACATGACATTGACAATTATGTCCGCCGCAAAAGAAGTAGCAGCGCTGAATGATATGGGCACTATTGACATGGCTTCCCTTTGCAAGGCAATTTCTTCCGGATCCCTGCGCGGCGCAAGAGGAAACTCCGGTGTCATTTTGTCACAGCTTTTCAGAGGATTTACCAAAGTTGTGAAGAATTATCAGGAAATTACTGTTCCTGTGCTTACGGAGGCATGCGAGAAGGCTGTTGAAACTGCATATAAAGCGGTTATGAAACCGAAAGAAGGAACTATTCTGACAGTAGCAAGGGGCGGGGCAGAAAAAGCAAGAGAACTTGCTGATGCGGGAATTGAAGATATGTCAGAACTCCTGAATCAGATAATTAAGCATTCCGACGAGGTGCTTACTAATACTCCTGAGCTTCTGCCCGTATTAAAACAGGCCGGCGTGGTTGACTCTGGCGGTCAAGGCCTTATGCAGGTATTAAAAGGCGCTTATGACGCTTATCTTGGCAAAGAAATTGACTTTACATTATCTGCAGATGCCGCCGCTCATGCGAAGAAATCTTCAAGTGGAAATTATGATGCACAGGCGGGCGCTGATATCAAATTCGGGTATTGTACGGAATTTATAATAATGTTGAATAAAGTATTTAACATTAAAATGGAAATGGATTTCAAGGAATATCTTGAATCAATAGGTGATTCCATTGTGTTAGTGGCAGATGATGAATTGGTAAAGGTACACGTACATACCAATGATCCGGGACTGGCTATACAGAAGGCATTGAAGTACGGCGCGCTTTCCAATATGAAGATTGATAATATGAGATTGGAACATCAGGAGAAACTTTTCAAGATGTCTCAGAATAAGGAACCTGCAAAAAGTGATGCGGATATAAAACCTGAAAAGCCAAGCGCAGATGCTCCCAAGAAAGACGTCGGATTTATTGCCGTTTCCGTTGGAGATGGAATAAATGAAATATTCAGAACCCTCGGAGCAGATTATATAATTGAAGGTGGTCAGACGATGAATCCGAGCACTGAGGATATGCTTAATGCCATTGAGCAGGTAAATGCCGATAATATTTTTATTCTGCCAAATAATAAAAATATCATATTGGCGGCTAATCAGGCGCAAGAACTTGCAAAAGATAAGAACATTGTAGTTATTCCAACCAAAACCGTACCACAGGGTATTACGGCTATTATAAATTATGTTCCCGATTTATCTGTTGCAGAGAATAACGAAACAATGACGGAAGAGATTAAGAATGTGCAGACAGGTCAGGTAACATATGCAGTAAGAGATACTACTATTAATGATAAAGAGATTAAGCAGGGAGATTTCATGGGAATCGGAGATAAAGGAATTCTGTCTGTAGGAAGCGTTATTCATGAAGTCACATTAAATATGATAGATGAAATGATGTCAGATGATATGGAGCTTATAAGTATTTATTATGGCGAAGATATTACTGAGGAGGATGCAAATGCGCTTCGTGCTGAGGTAGAGAAGAAATACGACGGCTGCGATATCGAACTGCAGAATGGCGGACAGCCAATTTATTATTATATTGTGTCAGTCGAATAAAAGGTGAAAAGATTTTCTAAGGCTGCAAAATACACAGCCTAAGAAAATCTAAGTTTCACCTGAAAGAATGCCCTGAAAAGAAGGGCATTCTTCCGGACAGTTCCTCGGTAACATAGTGATATTATGGAACCGGGGAATTTTTATAGCTAAAATAATGCAGACGGAGGGAAGGAATTGTAATTAATATGGATATCACTTCACTTAAAGGAATCGGGGAGAAAACGGCAAAACTGTTTGCCAAACTCGGCATTACGACGACCGAGGAACTGCTTTATTATTATCCAAGAGATTATGATAGGTTCGAGCCGCCTGTGATGATTGCGGATGCATCAATTGGTGAACGGGCGGCCATACATGGGACGGTTACGGGAAATATGTCGTCAAAACGTGTACGTAACCTGAATATTCTGAGCTTTACGGTTCAGGATGCATCAGGCATGGTGCAGATGACATATTTTAACATGCCCTATTTAAAAAATACGTTAAAAAAAGGCGTTTTCTATATATTCCGTGGACTGATTCAGAAAAAGGGCGGCAGGCTTATTATGGAGCAGGCTAAAATTTATAAGCCTGTCGAATATGAGAAGCTTGCCGACTCACTTATGCCAATCTATATGCTGACGAAAGGTTTGAGTAATCAGGCGGTCACGAAGGCAGTAAAACAGGCATTTAAACTTCATGAAAAAGGTGAGGATTTCCTACCGGATGAGATTATACAAAAATATCGGTTTATGACACGTCATGATGCTGTGTTTCAAATGCATTTTCCATCTGACAGGGAAATCCTTGTACAGGCAAGGAAAAGACTTGTTTTTGATGAATTTTTCCTTTTTATACTGATGCTTCGCAGAATGAAAACCGAAAACAATGCGCTGCCTAATATATATAAAATGATAGAGACCGCCGATACGGAGCGTCTTATAGAAGCGCTTCCATACAGGCTTACTAATGCGCAGTTGAAGGTATGGTCTGAAATCAAAACAGATTTATGCGGCGATTCAATAATGAACAGGCTTATTCAGGGAGATGTAGGTTCAGGTAAAACAATTCTTGCCTTCCTGTCTCTTATAATGTGTGTGGCCAACGGCTGTCAGGGGGCGATGATGGCTCCGACTGAAGTATTGGCAAGACAGCACTTTGAGTCTCTTCTTAAGCTGAAAAAACAGTATAATCTCCGAATTAATCCGGTTTTGCTTACAGGCTCTGCACCTGCTAAGGACAGAAAAAACATATATTCACAGATAGAAAACGGTGATGCTGACATTATTATCGGAACTCATGCTTTGATACAGGAAAAGGTAAACTACAACCAGCTTGCCCTTGTTATTACCGACGAGCAGCATCGTTTCGGAGTCAGACAGCGGGAAACACTTTCACAGAAAGGAAATGCTGTACATGTGCTTGTTATGAGCGCCACACCTATCCCAAGAACGCTTGCCATTATCCTGTACGGTGACCTTCACATTTCCGTACTGGATGAGCTGCCGGCAGACAGGCTTCCGATAAAAAACTGCGTAGTGGGCACGTCTTATCGTGATACCGCATACCGCTTTATTGAAAAAGAAATAAATGAGGGCAGACAGGCATATGTCATCTGCCCAATGGTGGAAGAGGGTGAGATGGAGGATTTGGAAGATGTCATTTCGTATACTGAGAGGCTGAAAGCAATACTTCCGCCTTCCATTCAGGTTGCCGCGCTGCATGGTAAAATGAAGCCGGCAGAGAAAAACCGGATAATGGAGGAATTTGAGACACATCATATTGATGTTCTGGTATCAACTACAGTAATTGAAGTCGGTATCAATGTTCCCAATGCGGCTGTGATGATGGTGGAAAATGCGGAACGTTTCGGACTTGCCCAGCTGCATCAGCTGCGGGGGCGTGTAGGACGTGGGGAACACCAGTCTTATTGCATTTTTATAAGTTCATCAGAAAATAAAGAGACTATGGAACGCTTGAAAATACTGAATCAATCTAATGATGGGTTTTATATTTCAAGTCAGGACTTAAAACTGCGTGGTCCGGGAGATTTGTTCGGAATCAGACAGAGTGGAAATCTGGAATTCAGGCTGGGAGATGTCTTTACAGATGCTTCTATTTTACAGCAGGCAAGTGATGAGGTAGACGAAATACTTGAAAAAGACCCTGATTTGAAAGACGAAAATCATCGGGCGTTACTGAAAGTTATAGAAGTTTCAGAAGAAAATGCTGTTGACTTTAGAACTATTTAAACGTAAACTTAAAAAGGGCTATAAAGACATATAGACTGAATAAAATATATTTTTTACAATAGATTCAGAAGGGGGAACGTTTTTTTATGGCTAAAATTGCAATTGTTACGGACAGTAACAGTGGAATTACACAGGCGCAGGCAAAGGAGATGGGAGTTTCGGTTCTGCCTATGCCATTTATGATTGATGATGAAACATTTTATGAGGATATTACTTTAACTCAGGCAGAATTTTATAAAAAACTCGCCGCCGGAGCGAATGTGGTCACAAGCCAGCCGACTCCCGAATCTGTCATGAATCTATGGGATGAGCTGCTTAAGGAATATGATGAAATAGTGCATATTCCGATGTCAAGCGGTCTGAGCGGTTCCTGCCAAAGCGCCATCATGCTTGCCGAGGATTATGAAGGCAAGGTGCAGGTAGTCAATAACCAGCGTATTTCAATAACTCAGAGACAGTCCGCGCTGGATGCGGTTGCTTTAGTGGAAAGAGGCATGAACGCGGCAGAAATCAAAGATTTTTTGGAAAAAGATAAGTTTAATTCCAGTATTTATATAATGCTGGATACATTATATTACCTGAAAAAGGGCGGTCGTATCACACCGGCGGCGGCAGCGCTTGGCACACTTTTGAAATTAAAACCTGTCCTGCAGATTCAGGGAGACAAGCTGGACGCTTTTGCCAAAGCGCGTACAGCGTCTCAGGGAAAGACCACGATGATCAATGCAATACGAAACGATATGAACAATCGTTTCGGCGGGGCGACACCTGATAATATATGGCTTGAAATGGCGTATACTTATGACATAGATGCTGCAAATCAGTTCAAAAGTGAGGTTGAAGCAGCATTCCCCGGTTTTGATGTGCATATGGACCCATTGTCATTAAGCGTAGCCTGTCATATAGGACCGGGTTCACTGGCGGTTGCGTGTTGTAAAAAAATATAGCCTTAAGAAAGGAGCATATTTTTGAATATGGAAAAGGCAAAAGTTTATTTTACGAAGAAAATTACGCCCGAGACTGTTATTGAGATGTACAAGGTTTTAGGAATAGAACTGTCTGGTAAGGTGGCAGTAAAAGTTCATTCCGGAGAAAAAGGAAATCAGAATTATCTGCGTCCGGAGTTCATGCGCCCTATGGTAGAGTATGTTAATGGTACTGTGGTAGAGTGCAACACCGCCTATGAAGGCGCCAGAAATTCCACAAAGAAGCATCAGCAACTGATTGAGGAGCATGGATGGACAAAGTATTTTAAAGTGGATCTGATGGATGCCGAAGGACCGGATATCGTTCTTCCGATTACAAACGGAAAGGTACTTAAAGAAAATTATGTAGGAAAAAATATTGAAAATTATGATTCCATGCTGGTTCTTGCGCATTTTAAAGGACATCCGGCAGGCGGCTATGGCGGAGCTTTGAAGCAGCTCGCAATCGGTTGTGCTTCAAGTGAAGGAAAGGCATTGATTCATTCCGCGGGATTTACCAATGACCAGACTATAGTATGGGACCATATGGCGGATCAGGATACATTCTGTGAATGTATGGCAGATGCAGCCGGCAGTATTATGGAATATTTTAAAGGCAAAGTTGCTTTTGTCAATATGATGTGCAATCTTTCCGTAGACTGTGACTGCTGTGAAATAGCAGAGGATCCCTGTATGGCGGATATCGGTATTCTTTCGTCATTTGATCCTGTCGCCCTTGATCAGGCGTGTATGGATTTGATTTATCAGTCAAACGATCCGGGACGCGACCATTTTATTCACAGAGTGGAATCACTGCATGGCACCCATACGATTGATGCTGCGGCACAACTTGGATATGGGACAAAGGAATATGAGTTAATCTGCGTAGACTAAATAAAATTGTTTATAATATTATGGCTATGCTTTCCGGCATAGCCTGCAAATACTGTTAAAAACTCATTTCTTGATTTGATTATTTGTCAGATAAGGGAGAATGTCAAGAGAAATGCCTCAGGAAATTGATTTAGATAAAATAGATTTACATTCTGAACCGCCCGCAAAAGAACCGGACAGGCAATATTTTTTTATGGCAAAATGCCGTAAGTATATGATAGAGCTTGAAAAAAAGCTAAATCGCCGTCCGACATTTTTCGTACAGACTTTCGGGTGTCAGATGAACGCCAGAGACTCTGAGAAACTTGCAGGCATACTATGTCAGGTTGGCTATGAAGAAGCTGAGGCGGAAGAGAAAGCGGACTTTATCATATATAATACATGTACGGTCAGGGATAACGCCAATCAGAGAGTTTATGGCAGACTTGGTTATCTTGGAAGTATGAAAAAGAAGAATCCTCATTTAAGGATTGCCTTATGCGGCTGTATGATGCAGGAACAGTCTGTTATCGATAAAATTACCAAAAGCTATCGCTTTGTAGACTTAATATTTGGTACGCACAATATTTTCAAGTTTGCAGAGCTTCTTGCGACAATGCTCGAAAGTTCAGCGGCTGAAGAGCATGAAAAATCGTCAAAAAATAATAAAAGAAAGACAATTATAGACATATGGCAGGAAACAGACCATATCGTTGAGGAGCTTCCGGTAAACAGGAAGTATTCTTATAAATCCGGTATCAATATCATGTTTGGCTGCAATAATTTTTGCAGTTACTGTATAGTGCCTTATGTCAGAGGCAGGGAACGCAGTCGGGAGCCAAAAGAAATCATTCGTGAGATTGAGCGGTTAGCGGCTGATGGTGTTGTGGAAATTATGCTGCTTGGTCAGAATGTCAATTCTTATGGCAAAAATTTAGAGCAACCGATTACCTTTGCTAAGTTACTTAAAGAAATAGAGAATATAGACGGTATAAAAAGAATCAGGTTTATGACCTCACATCCAAAAGATTTATCCGACGAGCTTATTTCAGTCATGAAAGATTCTAAGAAAATATGCCATCATTTACATCTGCCGCTGCAATCGGGTTCTGACCGCATTTTGCAGGCTATGAACCGAAGATATACCAAGGAACAGTACCTGAATCTTGTTGGTAAAATTAAAGCAGCTATTCCGGATATTGCAATTACTACTGACATTATTGTCGGTTTCCCCGGAGAGACCGAAGAAGACGTGGATGAAACTATTGATGTAGTTAAAAAGGCAGGTTTTGATAATGCCTTTACATTTATATATTCAAAGAGAACCGGAACCAAAGCCGCGGCTATAGAAAATCAGGTTCCTGAGGAAATTGTTAAAGCCAATTTTGACAGGTTATTAAAGACTGTGCAGGATACCGCGAAGGAAAGAACGCTCTTGCTTAAGGAAAAGGTTATGGAAGCGCTTGTGGAGGAGATTAATGAACAGGATTCTTCGCTTGTAACAGGAAGGCTTTCAAACAACATGCTGGTTCATTTTCCGGCGGATGCTTCATACATAGGAAAGCTTGTAATGGTCTCTCTGGATGAATGCCACGGATTTTATTATACAGGTCATATAATATAATAATTGCAAAAGAAAAACAAGAAACGCAAAGCGGCATTTGTTTTTCTGCAATTATTAACAAGCAAACGTCCGATGAAATCGGACATAAAGCGCTGTAAGCGCAGGTTTACGAGTTTAGATGATATAAAACAAGCAACTGAGAAGCAGGCTAAACTCAAAAATACAGAAAGATGGTAAAAATCATGCCCGAATTAACGCCCATGATGCAGAAATATATTGAAACTAAGAAGGAATACCCCGACTGTATTCTTTTTTACCGTTTGGGAGATTTCTATGAAATGTTTTTTGAGGATGCTCAGACGGCATCCAAAGAGTTGGAAATCACGCTGACCGGAAAAAGCTGCGGATTAGATGAACGGGCTCCTATGTGTGGGATTCCGTACCATGCCGTAGACGGATATCTGAATAAGCTGGTATCGAAAGGTTATAAAGTTGCTATTTGTGAGCAGGTTGAAGACCCTAAGCTGGCTAAAGGGCTTGTAAAACGTGAGGTGACGCGAATAGTAACCCCAGGAACCAATCTGGATATACAGGCATTGGATGATTCCAAAAACAATTATATTCTATGCGTTTCTTATTTCCCCGAAAAGATAGGAATTTCCGTAGCAGACGTCACCACGGGCGATTATTATCTGACAGAGGTTGATGATTTACGAAAATTACAGGATGAAATCAATAAATATGAACCTTCCGAAATTATCTGTAATGAAGCTCTCCTTGTAAGCGGTCTGAATATTGATGATATGAAAAACCGCCTTGGAGTAATGGTATATCCTCTTGATACCCATTATTTTGATGAAGATACATGCAGGAAATGCTTACTGAAGCATTTTCATGTAAATACCCTGACAGGTCTTGGAATTGAAGACTTTCCGGTTGGATTGATTGCGGCTGGTACGCTCATGCAGTATCTTTATGAAACTCAGATGACGTCTTTAGAGCATTTTACGCATCTGTACCCATATCTGACAAGTAAATACATGTTGCTTGACGGCGCCACCAGAAGAAATCTGGAGCTGCTTGAGACTCTGCGTGAGAAACAGAAGAAAGGCTCGCTGTTAGGCGTTCTTGACAAGACTAAGACTGCAATGGGCGGCAGACTGCTTCGTAAATATATAGAGCAGCCGTTAATTGATAAGGAGTCGATTGAAAAACGCTTAGACACCGTAGAAGAGCTTTGTAATAACAGTATGCTCAGGGATGAACTGAGGGAATACCTGAATCCGATATATGATTTGGAGAGGCTTCTTGGGAAAGTAAGCTACAGGTCAGCTAATCCAAGAGATTTAATTGCATTCCGCAGTTCATTGGAAATGCTGCCTTCCATAAAGATGGTTTTAAAAGATACGGATGCCGAATTACTTAAGGAAATCCGTGCGGAAATGGACGATTTGTCCGATCTGTTCCATCTGATAGACGATGCCATTGTCGAAGAACCGCCGATTGCCGTCAAAGAAGGAGGTATTATCAAAGAAGGCTTTGACGAAACAATTGACGGACTAAGACATGCTAAGACAGAGGGAAAAAACTGGCTTGCCGCATTGGAAAACGAAGACAGGGAGCGTACCGGCATCAAGAATCTGCGTATCAAATATAATAAGGTTTTCGGCTATTATTTTGAAGTGACTAATTCTTATAAAAATATGGTTCCTGAGGACTATATCAGAAAGCAGACGCTTGCTAATGCAGAACGCTATACAACACCGCGTCTTAAGGAGCTGGAGGATACTATTTTAAATGCGGAAGATAAGTTGTATTCTCTGGAATATGACGCTTTTTGTAACGTGAGGGAAACAATTGCCGCACAAATTGAAAGGATCCAGCAGACAGCGCGGGCAGTTGCAAAATTAGACGTTTTAACTTCCCTTTCATATGTAGCGGAACGTAACCGATATGTCAGGCCTATATTAAATGAAAAAGGCATAATTGATATCAAAGACGGCAGACATCCCGTAGTAGAGCAGATGATTCAAAATGATATGTTCATTTCCAATGATACTTATTTGGATAACGGAAAACATTGTATCGCCGTTATTACCGGTCCAAATATGGCAGGAAAATCAACATATATGCGCCAGACTGCATTGATTGTTCTTTTATCGCAGATTGGCTCCTTTGTTCCTGCGGGAAAAGCAAATATCGGTATAGTGGACAGGATTTTTACAAGGGTAGGAGCATCCGATGACCTTGCAAGCGGCCAGTCTACTTTCATGGTAGAGATGAATGAGGTCGCCAATATCCTTAGAAACGCAACCTCCGACAGCCTTCTTGTACTTGATGAAATCGGGCGGGGAACATCTACTTTTGACGGCTTAAGCATTGCTTGGGCAGTAATAGAGCATATAAGCAACCGTAAGATTCTGGGTGCAAAAACTCTTTTTGCCACTCATTATCATGAGTTGACTGAGCTTGAAGGTAAAATGGACAATGTGAACAATTATTGCATTGCTGTAAAGGAAAAAGGCGATGATATCGTATTCCTTCGTAAGATTATTAAGGGTGGGGCAGATAAGAGCTATGGTATTCAGGTTGCCAAGCTTGCCGGAGTGCCGGATATGGTAATCGACAGAGCCAAAGAAATCGTAAATCAGCTCAGCGATAATGACATTACGGAAAAAGTACAAAATATAGAAATCAATATCAAAAATGAAAAAGTTAAGCCTGTAAAATATGATGAAGTGGATTTAGAACAGATATCACTCTTTGATACGGTAAAGGATGAGGATATCATTAAGGAACTTGAGGAAGTCGATGTTCAGAATCTGACTCCGATAGATGCGCTCAATACATTGTACAGACTGCAGAATAAGCTGAAAAACAGGTGGCGAAAATAATTTCGAAACTGTGTTTCTAACAGACCGTTGTACAATATATATAAATCAACGCATGCACGCTTGCGCTGCATTGCCGCCAGTAGCGGTACATAAGGTGCCAAAATACAGCATCTAAGTACAAGACCACTTTCAGTGATCTACGGCGGCAGAGCACCTGCTTATGTTTTATATATTGCACAACTACATTTTGGAAATGGATATTTTCACAATTATTTAAAAAGGATAGTGTAAAAAAGAGTAAAGGTATTAGGATGAAAATCAATATATTAGACAATCAGACAATAGATAAGATCGCTGCGGGGGAGGTTGTGGAACGTCCCTCGAGCGTGGTAAAGGAGCTTGTGGAGAATGCTATTGATTCCGGCGCTGACGCTGTTACGGTAGAAATAAAGGACGGCGGAATTTCACTTATCCGGGTTACGGACAATGGAAGCGGAATCGAGAGGTCACAGATAAGGAATGCTTTTTTAAGGCATGCTACCAGTAAAATTGTATCAGCCGATGATTTGACCGAATTGGTCAGTCTGGGGTTCCGCGGCGAGGCACTGGCAAGTATTGCGGCAGTCTCCATGGTAGAAGCCATTTCCAAAGTTGAGGAAGATTTGACAGGCGTTCGTTATGTAATAGAAGGCGGCGTGGAGAAAGAGTTTGAAGAAGTCGGCGTTCCAAATGGTACGACAATGATAGTGCGAAATCTTTTCTATAATACGCTGCCGCGTAAAAAATTTCTGAAGCAGCCGCAGACAGAAGGTTCTTATGTAGTTGATCTTATGGAACATCTTGCGTTGTCACACCCTCGGATTGCATTCAATTTTATTATAAATAATCAGAACAGATTCCATACTTCCGGAAATAATGATTTAAAAGAGATTATTTACCGTATATACGGGAAAGATATTGTAAAAGAACTTAATGAAATCCATGTAGAAAGAGAAGGCTTTTCAATTGACGGCTTTTTAGGGAAACCTATTATAAACCGTTCAAACAGGAATTATGAACTTTTTTACATCAACGGCAGATATATTAAGAGCAGCCTGCTCAGCAAAGCTGTAGAAGATGGCTATAAAGAATATCTGATGCAGCATAAATTTCCTTTCTGCGTCCTGCATTTTAACATTGACACAAAAAGGATTGATGTCAATGTCCATCCTGCAAAAATGGAAGTGAAAATTGCGGGAGAGCAGGAGTTTTATGAGCTTGTTCGGGATATCATATTCGATTTTCTGCATGGGCAGGAAATGATACCGGAGATAACGTTCAAAAATGATGAATCAGGGAATGCTTCCGCAAAAAATGATGCGAAACCTCATAAAGCGCCGACAGCGCCTGAACCATTCGAGACGGTAAGAATTGAGAAAGAAAAGCTTAGAGAAAACGCTGAAGAAGGCTTAATCCGCGAACCCGTAAATTATATGAACAAAGATAAGGCTACGGTATCGGTTCAGCCAGATAAGAACGAGAATGATAGATTAAATAAGTCTGAAGATGAGCATCTGCGTGCATCAACCTTTAAGTCCGGACAGCCGCAGACAGCTGCATCTGTTTCTATGCCTGAACAGACTAAGATACCTTCATCTGTCTCTATGCCTGAACAGCCGCAGACAAATACATCAGCATCTAAGCCCGAACAGCTTGAATTATTTGACGACAAACTTCTTAGCGTAAAAGCAAGAGAATATTATGAAATTATCGGACAGATTTTTGATACATACTGGCTGGTTTCCTATCAGGATAAGCTTATGATTATAGACCAGCATGCTGCTCATGAAAAAGTTAAATATGAACGTCTTATTAAGCAGTTCAATGAAAAGAATATTGTTTCACAGAGTCTTAATCCGCCGGCTGTAATTACATTAAACGGCAGGGAAAAATCCTGTCTTATGCAGAATATGGAGCATTTTGAAGCTCTTGGTTTTGTAATTGAGGAATTTGGCGGAAATGATTTTGCGCTTGTCAGCGTCCCGATGGATTTATACGGCTACAGGGAAACGGAATTACTCTATGAGCTGTTGGATGAGTTATCTGATGAGAATGTTTCCGGTACTCCTGAGAGTATACGGATTAAAATTGCCACAATGGCATGTAAGGCGGCAGTTAAGGGCAATATGCGCATCTCAAAAGCGGAAATGGAAGCCCTGATTGACGAGCTGCTTTCATTGGATAATCCATACAATTGTCCTCATGGGCGTCCGACTATTATTTCCATGAGCAAGTATGAACTTGAAAAGAAATTTAAAAGGATTGTTACAATATGAAACCTTTAATAATCTTGACAGGACCGACAGCCGCAGGCAAATCTGCCTTATCAATTTCACTGGCACAGGCAATAGGAGGAGAAATCATTTCCGCCGATTCCATGCAGGTGTATAAACACATGGATATCGGTTCAGCCAAAATCACTAAAGAGGAAATGTCAGGCGTTCCACATCATTTGATTGACGTATTGGAGCCTACGGAAGAATTTAATGTAGTCAGATTTCAGACCATGGCAAAGGAAGCTATGAGCAGAATATATGACAGCGGAAAAATCCCGATTATAGTAGGAGGAACAGGTTTTTATATACAGTCAGTGCTATATGATATTGATTTCGCGGAAACTGATGAGGATGAAGCGTTCAGACAGCATTTGGAGGACATTGCAAAAGAACAGGGTAATGAAATACTTTTTGAAAGGCTGCGCCAAGTAGACCCAAAATCCTGTGAAATTATCCATGCTAACAATGTAAAGCGCGTAATAAGGGCGATTGAATTTTATGAAAAGACAGGGAAACCTATTTCAGAGCATAACGAAGAGCAGCATGAAAAGATATCGCCATATAATTTTGCATATTTTGTTTTAACTGATGAAAGAAGCATATTGTATGATAAAATTGACAGGCGTGTAGATGAAATGATAAATAAAGGGCTTGTTGAAGAGGTCAGAAGCCTTAAAGATATGGGCTGTACCGGTGATATGGTTTCGATGCAGGGGCTTGGATATAAAGAGATATTGGAATATCTGGAAGGCAGCTGCACACTTGAGAATGCTGTTTACCGGATTAAGCGTGATACCAGACATTTTGCGAAGAGGCAGCTTACATGGTTTCGCAGGGAGAGGGATGTTGTTTGGGTATCAAGGCAGGATTTCGGAGGAAATGCGAGTATGGGGAATTCTAATCAGGACAGTGGGATTTTGGAGTATATGATGAAGGTGCTGGGGGATAAAGAGATAATATAGAATGAGAGAGCAAATGAAAAGAATTAAGAAAAGTAAACGAATAATAATGACATTGGTTTTAGCAGTTTTTATGTTGAATGGGTGTGGGCAAAATGATCAGCAGGTTGAACAGCAAAATGCCACGGATATCGTAACATTTCAGATGGTTCCATCATCAAATGGCGTTGAGGATTACATAGAACAAGTATTTGGTGATGATTATGACGAGGAGAATGCGGGGTGTTATTATAATGTTGTTCCGGAGGATATCTCAAATGATTATGGTATCAATATCTTTAAATCTGATTTATCCTGCTATAGCGCATTGGAATATGATAATGAAGAATATCCGCTTGGTGGATGGTTTGGTGGTTTTGGAGTAACTTCATTTGCAATTGCGGATTTGAATGAAGATGGCGAATTTGAGTTATATTTTACATACTCCTGGGGCTCCGGAATTCATCGTTCTCAAGTCGGTTATTTTGATACTGCAAGTAAGGAAACAGTAATTTTTGATAATTCAAGCCTTTATTCAGGCGATGATGAAGAAATACCGGAAGAAATGAGGGTAATGCCTTTTTCAAACTATTTTAATGAATCGCTTTTAAAGGCGGACAGTAATAATATCTTGTGTATATATAACGTAGATTGGGAGAAGGATTGCAATATAAAGTCTTATGTTGATATTGAAATGTCCGCCGGAGAAAAATTGGCGTCTATTGTAGCTGATAATGGAGAGATAACTCTTGTAGTTGAATCAGATTATTAACGTTAGGTATTTGTGAAAGTCAACGATATAATGAACTATGATTATGTACGAAAAGGGAGCTGTTTTCACAGCCCCCTTGTTTTTAGTGATTAGTCGCTTTTGTTTTGATTTCCTCCAACTGGGATATGATTTCATCCCTGAGTGATTCTGCCTCACTCAGCGTGTCCTCTGCATCCCCGAATTGGTCCTGAATTTCACTGATAATTTCTTCTTCCAGCAGTTCCTGACATTCCGTGAGCGTGGATTCCATTTCCTCTAATTGCCCCTCCAGTTCACCGATTTCGTCTTCAATTTCTTCATTTTCCGAATTAGGAGAGTTCCATAATTTCAGATACTCATTGTACAAATCCTGTCTGCGTGCTTCAAGCTCATTGTGGCGGTTGATGAGCCACTTATATTGTTCCGTAATTTTTCCAAACGATCCAAGATTCTGTCGTTGAAAATTAGTAAAGCCGTCGAAAAATTTCATCTTAGGCGGATTCGCACGATTTGCCTGTTCGCGCAGAAATTCCGTGGAATACTTGTCGCCGCCGTACATGCTTCTGGAAGGCCAGCCGTCTTCAAAAACGATGTTGTGGCGCTGGGGCCGTTGTCCGGCAAACTCATCCGGTGAATCCTCCCAGTTCTTGTAAAATTCCGGTTCCTTCGCAGCTTGTATCGCCATTGGTGCATAACCCGATAAAAACCCAAACTGGGTATTCATCACCGGAACTGCCGCTGTAGAATCGGCTTCCGGAGTTCTAAAGGTGATAGCGTAAAGCTCCCAACCCTGATAGTGCAGAAGCGGCTTGATAAAGTTTCGGTTCAACTTATAGACATTCCAACCGTCTGCATGTCCGGAAAAGGCGATACGAAGCTGACAAATTTCACTTTGCTTATCATTCTCGCCTCCATTAAGCCAGAATATAAAGCAGTAGTCCGTGTCAGGCATCAGTGGATATATTTTGGATAAAATCTCAGCTTTTGCTGTGTTCCAGCCGCCCAGCATAAGTATCTCAACAAGACCGCCGTCAAAACCGCTGGCAAAGCTCCGCTCTGCAGATGCATTTGCCTCAGAAAAAATATTCTGTCTTGCCATATCACTGCAAGACCATTCCCGTGGATTAAAGAAAATATAGTTCATTTGTTTGACCTCCGATTTTATATCGGACGGCTCCGCTTTTGCGGACAAACGAATGGTACAGTCGTCCACATAAAGCGCCCGTCCATTCTTGACTAGCCCCCTTGCCCTTTTTGGGTAAGTGGTGCCGATTTTTTTCCCTGTTTCATCTGTTACAGTTACGTTTTTTGTCATGGGTGCCTCCCCCGCCGTACTGTAGGTTTCTCTGTTTTTTATAATGGGTGCCTTCCCCCTGTCCGCCAACGTACAGCTTTTTACTGTGGAAAGCCGATTTATTATGCTCTCCTGATTTTTAATATAACACAATTTCCGCCGTTCTTCAACATTTTCCTGCTTTCCATTGAATGATATTTGTGCTAAAATTTCTTGTAGTTGGTGACATGCTCCCGAAAAATAAAATTTTATATGATTGTTAAAAAGGATAGAAAGGTAATTTAATTTAAAATGGAAGATAATACATCAAGCAATATTAACCTAAATGAGCAGTACAGCCAATTCGGTATATCCGGACAAGTTCTTGATTTTTGTGTAGAAATCCTTGAAAATTTAAAGAAAAGATTCCAAACTATAGACGAAATAGCAGAATATAATCAACTTAAAGTAATCCATGCCATGCAGGAATGCAGGGTAAGTGAGGCATGCCTTCTGGGAACGACCGGATATGGTTATAATGATTTAGGCAGAGATACTCTGGAAAAAGTATATGCGAAAGTTTTTCATACGGAAGATGCCCTGGTACGTCCACAGATAACCTGCGGAACTCATGCGCTGGCACTGGCGCTTATGAGTAACTTACGTCCCGGAGATGAATTATTGTCACCTGTCGGAAAGCCGTATGACACATTGGAAGAGGTTATCGGTATACGTAAGTCCAAAGGTTCTTTGAAAGAATACGGCATCACATACAGACAGGTAGATTTGCTTGATGACGGCAGTTTTGATTATGAGGCAATTCGTGCCGCTGTCAATGAAAAGACGAAGTTAGTCACAATTCAACGCTCCAAGGGATATCAGACAAGGCCGACATTATCTGTTGCTGCAATCGGTGAACTTATTTCTTTTATAAAGCAAATCAAGCCGGATATCATATGTATGGTAGATAACTGTTATGGGGAATTTGTGGAAACAATAGAGCCAAGTGATGTGGGCGCCGATATGGTTGTCGGTTCGCTGATTAAAAATCCGGGCGGCGGTCTTGCCCCGATTGGAGGTTATATAGCAGGAAGAAAAGACTGCGTAGAAAATGCTGCATACCGGCTGACTTCTCCCGGACTTGGAAAAGAAGTGGGCGCTTCGCTTGGCGTCATGACTTCTTTTTATCAGGGTCTGTTCCTTGCGCCGACCGTCACTGCAAGCGCATTAAAAGGAGCGATTTTTGCAGCAAATATATATGAAAAGCTTGGTTTTCCGGTAATTCCAAACTCAACTGAGTGCAGACATGATATTATTCAGGCTGTTACGTTTGGCACTCCTGAAGGAGTCATTGCCTTTTGTCAGGGTATACAGGCTGCGGCTTCGGTAGACAGCCATGTAACTCCTGAACCGTGGGATATGCCCGGATATGATTCACAGGTTATAATGGCGGCGGGAGCGTTTGTTTCAGGCTCATCCATAGAGCTGAGCGCCGACGGACCGATTGCACCGCCTTACGCAGTGTATTTTCAGGGTGGTCTGACTTGGCCACATGCTAAATTGGGGATTATTAAATCATTGCAGAATCTGATAGACAGGGGAATTATTTCAGAATCAATGATTAATTGTTAAAATTAATTAAGTCCGGATATTGACAAATTAATAAATAAAGTATAAAATATTTGAGTATGCCGCACAGCGAGGTATAAGTATGCCCAATATATGTATATTAACTAATATCCATATTTTCGACGTCACCGAAGCCGGCGAGTAAGGTGGACTAAGGTCCATGAAGGAGGTGCCATATGTACGCAATTATTGCAACAGGCGGAAAACAGTACAAGGTTTCCGAAGGCGATGTTATCAGAATTGAGAAGCTTGATGCCGAAGTAGGAGCTGCAGTTACATTTGATCAGGTAATAGCCATCAGCGATAAAGAGCTGAAAGTAGCAGGTGATGTTGCAGGCGCAACTGTATCCGGAACAGTTATGGATCAGGGCCGCGGCAAAAAGATCATCGTTTACAAGTATAAAAGAAAAACCGGCTATCATAAGAAAAATGGTCATAGACAAGCATACACTCAGGTCAAAATCGACAAGATTAATGCTTAAAGGTGTGAAATGACAACTGTAACATTTCATAAAACGAAATCCGGAGAATACAGAAGCTTTACATGTAAAGGGCACGCTGGATTTGATAATTACGGTAAAGATATTGTATGTGCATCCATTTCCGTACTGGTAATCAATACGATTAATTCATTAGAAGAAATAGTACATGAACAGATTAGTGTGGATTCGGATGAAGAAAGCGGCATGATTACATGTAAATTTGAAGCGCCTTTGCAGGAGACTTCAAAAGTGTTGGTAGATTCTCTGGTGCTCGGACTTAACCAGATTGTAAAACAATATGGAGAAAAGTATTGTAAACTCAGGTTTACATACTGAGAGAAAGGAGCGGTTATTGTTATGTTAAATATGAACCTTCAATTTTTTGCACATAAGAAGGGTGTTGGTTCTACCAAGAACGGCAGAGATTCCGAATCCAAGAGATTAGGTGCAAAAAGAGCTGACGGACAATTCGTAAAAGCAGGAAATATCTTATACAGACAGCGCGGAACCAAGATTCATCCCGGCATTAATGTAGGAAGAGGCGGAGATGATACATTATTCGCAATGGTTGACGGCGTGCTTAGATTTGAAAGAAAAGGAAGATATAAAAAGCAGGCTTCCGTATATCCTGTAGAGAAAGATTGAAAGAATCATATTCTTTCAGTGAGCGAATGAATCGGGCTTCAAACATATTGTTTGGAGCCTTTTTACACTATAGGAGAGATTAAATTTATTATGTTTGCGGATAGAGCGAAGATTTATATTAAAAGCGGAAAAGGCGGAGACGGACATGTTTCGTTCCGAAGGGAAAAATATGTTACAAACGGCGGACCTGACGGAGGTGACGGCGGTGACGGCGGAAGCGTCTATTTCGTGGTGGATGAAGGACTGAATACTTTGACGGATTTCCGTCATATTCGGAAATACAGCGCCGGAAACGGAGAAGAAGGCGGCAAGCGCAACTGTGCCGGTAAAAAGGGAGAAGATATCTTCATAAAAGTTCCTGCCGGAACGGTTATCAAAGAATCGGAAAGCGGTAAAGTAATTACAGATATGTCCGGAGATAATACCAAGGTAATGATCTTAAAAGGCGGAAAAGGCGGTAATGGTAACCAGCATTATGCCACAAGCACGATGCAGGCGCCTAAATACGCACAGCCGGGACAGCCTGCAATGGAATTAGAGTTGATATTGGAGCTGAAGGTGATTGCAGACGTCGGTCTGGTAGGATTTCCAAATGTTGGAAAATCAACTTTTTTATCTAAAGTAACAAATGCAAGACCTAAAATCGCGAATTATCATTTTACCACCTTAAATCCCAACCTTGGTGTGGTTGATTTGGAGAACGCCAAGGGATTTGTCATTGCGGATATTCCGGGACTCATTGAAGGCGCATCACAAGGTGTTGGACTTGGATACGAATTTTTACGGCACATAGAGCGCACCAAAGTAATAGTTCATATCGTAGATGCAGCATCTACGGAAGGCAGGGAGCCGATAGAAGATATTTATGCGATCAACAAAGAATTGGAAGCATATAATCCTGAAATTGCCTCAAGACCGCAGATTATTGCAGCTAATAAGATTGATGTAATGTATATGAATCTTGATAAGGATGATATAATCAAGCGCATAAAAAATGAGTTTGAACCGAAAGGAATACCGGTTTATCCTATTTCTGCAGTTAGCGGACAGGGCTTAAGGGAATTGCTTTATGCTGTACAAAACAAGCTGGACGGGCTTGATGATAAACCTATTGTCTTTGAGCAGGAATATATACCTGAGGAGCATCTTAGCATTCAAAACGAGCCCTTTACTGTAGAATATGATGAGGAAAAGGATGAATATGTAGTTGAAGGCCCTCGTATTGAGAAGATGCTTTCATATACGAATCTGGAGTCCGAAAAAGGTTTCCGCTTCTTCCAGAATTTCTTAAAAGACAACGATATTTTGAATAAACTGGAAGAACTTGGTATAGAAGAGGGAGATACCGTCAGAATGTACGGTTTATCTTTTGATTATTATAAATGATAAGTTTGGTGCAAAAGCGCTTCCGGCGCTGCCAAAACTCATGGATTGAAAAAGGAGCAGTATAAAATGACAAGCAAACAGAGAGCATATTTAAAAAGTCTGGCAAGCAATCTGAATCCTGTTTTCCAGATAGGCAAATCCAGTCTTACGTCGGAATCTACGGAGGCGATCAGTGAAGCGTTTAATAACAGAGAGTTGATTAAAATCGCTGTCCTTAAGAACTGCGCGGACGATCCGAATGAGATTGCAGCTATAGTAGCAGAAAGAACGCATTCTCAGGTAGTTCAGGTAATCGGCAAGAAAATCGTATTATATAAACCGGATAAAAAGAACCCTAAAATTGTCTTGCCGGTATAATATAAGTATCATATAAACATTTCTATTATTGACCGAATTAAGGAAGTTTTGAAAGGAGCATTGTAGTAAATTGAGAAAAGTAGGAATTATGGGCGGCACTTTTAATCCTATTCATATAGGGCATCTTCTTATTGCTGAAAAGGCAAGAGAGCAATTCAGTCTGGATGAAGTGCTTTTTATGCCAAGCGGAACGCCTTATATGAAAAGCGAAAAAGATATGCTTCCTAAGGATATACGGGCAGAGATGACCGTACTTGCAATTGAAGATAATCCTTTTTTTGATATTTCTACCATAGAAGTGGATAGAGAAGGTGAAACATATACTTATGAGACCTTAGAGCAGCTTCGAAGCCACAATGAAAGTACCGAATACTACTTCATAATGGGAGCAGACAGTCTGTGGAAAATAGAAGATTGGAAAGAACCTCAAAAAATATTTGCAAACTGTCATATACTGGCGGCAGTAAGAGCGAGCCGTTCTTCAACGGAAATGGAAGAACAGGCGGCTTATCTGAAGGATAAATATAATGCAAGTATATTTTTGTTGAAAAGCGGCGATATTGAGATTTCTTCCACCATGATACGGAATATGGTCAGAAAAGGAGAATCCATACGCTATCTTGTACCGGAAGCAGTATATGATTATATAATAAAAAATAAATTATATAAATAGGTTAAGAAAAAAGCATGAGGGATTAGAATGAAAACAGCAGATTTGCAGAAAATAAGAAAAGCAATGGGAAAAGAACTCAGTCCCAAGCGGTATGAACATACGTTAAGCGTAGCCTATACGGCGGCTTCTCTTGCAATGGTCCATGGTGAAAATACCGAAAGCGCCATACTGGCAGGTATGCTTCATGATTGCGCCAAATGCCTCTCCGAAAATAAATTGATTTCTATTTGTGAGAAAAACAATCTACATATTTCTGAAGTGGAAAGAGAAAATCCGATGGCGCTTCTTCATGCCGGTGTGGGAAGCTTTCTAGCGCATGAAAAATACGGCATTAATGATAAGGATATATTAAATGCAATTAAATATCATACCACAGGGCGTCCAAAGATGAGCAGATTGGAGAAAATACTGTATATCGCAGATTATATCGAACCCGGCAGGAAACATGCAGCCAATCTGGAACAAATACGCCGCATGGCATTTCAGGATTTGGACATGACTCTTATCAGGATATTGGATGATACTCTGGCTTATCTGTTATCTACAGACGGAAAGATTGACCCTATGACCAGGGAAAGTTATGATTACTACAAGAATTTGCCCATAGAATAATTAAAATATTTAAATACCAAATTATTCAGCAACGACTTCAATCAAATATAAAGAAGAAAGGATGAAAATATATGGATTCTAAAGAAATGGCAAAGCTTGCAATTGCAGCATTAGAAGATAAAAAAGCAGAAGATGTCAAAATCATTGATATCAGTAATATTTCCACAATTGCAGATTATTTCATAATTGCGAGTGGAACTAACAAGAACCAGATTCAGACTATGACGGACAATGTTGCGGAAACACTTGGAAGAGCGGGACATCCGGAAAAGCATATTGAAGGCTATCAGAATGCCAACTGGATACTTATGGATTTTCAGGATATAATCGTGCATATATTTGACAAAGAAAACCGTTTATTCTATGATTTGGAACGTATCTGGAGAGACGGAGTGGCAATTGATAGAGACAGCCTGCTTTCATAGGTTGAAAAACTCACACGTTGAACAAATAAGTTCTAAGGCAGCAAATTCGTTTGGCTGCCCTAGAACTTTCTCATTTCTTATAACTTTTTCATATTTATTGCGACTCTTTGGAAGTTCCGCCTGCATACATATAGAATGTAATAATATACAGACCGGCAACACCAACCAAAGCGTAAACAATTCTGGAAAGCCATGACATATTACCAAAAATAAAAGCTACAAGGTCAAAACTGAAGAAACCAATCAATCCCCAGTTAATTGCACCGATAATGGCAATAGTCAGGGCAAGACAGTCCAATCCCTTATTATTCATGATCATTCCCCTTTCCATAAAAAATCATAAAAGATGATGATTTTTTCAATCATCATTTAATATTATCTCTTATAAAAAAGAGTGTATACTGGAAAAATTAGTGGTATAGTCTGAAAACGCCGAATACCTTTCCCAAAATCTGGAAATTTTCAAAATTATCTACTATGATAGGTTCCATATAATCATTTTCCGGCTGAAGACGGATATGACCGTTTTCCTTATAAAAAGTCTTAACAGTGGCGGAATCATCAATCAATGCAACCACTGTATCTCCATTATTTGCAGTATTACAGCTATGGACGAAAATCTGGTCACCGCTGTAAATACCGGCGTTAATCATGGAATCTCCCTTAACCTTAAGAATAAACGATTCTCCACTTGGAACAACATCAGCAGGAACAGGGAAGTAGCTTTCAATATTTTCTTCTGCAAGAATCGGCTCTCCGGCAGCAACACGTCCGACAACCGGAATGGAAACCATTTCTGTACGTACCATCTGAAAATTATCGTCACAGATTTCAATAGCACGCGGTTTGGTGGGGTCGCGTCTTATATATCCGTTTTTCTCTAATGTCTCAAGGTGTGAATGGACTGAAGAAGTGGATTTAAGCGAAACAGCCTCACAAATCTCACGTACTGCTGGCGGATAACCTTTATTCAAAATCTCATCTTTAATATAATCAAGAATTTCCTGTTGCTTCTTTGTAATTTTACCGTACCCCATAAAAACCTCCTTTATACATGAGTGTTATGTAACAATGTGCTATATGTTTATTTTAACATATGGGAAATAAAAAAGCAAACATATATTCAGAAAATTTGTTCGATTTTTGTGTTGACAATCGAAAACATGTTCGATATAATTAAAACATAAAGAACAAACGTTCGCAACACTTGTTCGCTATAAAGGTATAAATATGAACATACTTATAAATATTAAAGTGAGAATATATGAAATAAGAAGAGGAGGATTTGATCATGAGTAACAGCAGAAGCGAGAGAAGAATCAGAAATAACAAAATAAGAAGAGCGAAGGAGATGCGTAAGAACTTTATATTAACAATTATGACATTCTGTCTTGTAATTACTTTTTCTTTAGGCATGAACAGTTTCTTATCCAGTGCAAAAGACAGCAGTGAGCCTGCTTGTTATAAATATTACAAAAGTATTACAATCGCAAACAATGATACACTCTGGTCCATTGCGCAGGAATACATGGATGATGAACACTACGACTCAATAAATGATTATATTAAGGAAGTAAAACAGATAAATGTGCTTAGCAGTAACGATATTACATATGGAGCGCATTTGATTGTTCCTTATTATGCTTATGAATAGAGGAAATGTGAATGTCTGAGATACAAATTACCAAACAAGAAGCACGGAAGTTTATGCTGTTAAAACAGGGATTACTGGGAGATTATAAATTTGAAGGAAAGCAGGGCATTCTTGACTATATCAGTCAAGCTGGTTGTATACAGTTTGATCCTATAGATGTATGCGGAAAAAATGCAGAAATTGTTTTACAGTCCAGAATTAAGAAATTTGAAAAATCCATGTTATATGAGCTGCTTTATAAAGATAGGCAGCTTATTGATTATTTTGATAAAAATCTTGCAATTTTCTTGGTTGAGGATTGGAAGTTTTTTGAGCGTGAACGTGAGAACCATCGTAAGTGGGAGAGAAGCCACATTGAAATTATGAAGGTTCATGATCAGATTCTTGATATGATTGCGCAATATGGACCGCTTTGTTCGGGAGACATTGATATAAACGAGAAAGTAGATTGGTATTGGAGCAGTACAAGCCTTTCAAGAGCTGCGCTGGAACATATGTATTTTAGCGGAGAACTGGCGATACATCATAAAAAAGGCACTGTAAAATATTATGACTTAATACAAAACTGTATTTCAAATGATATTATAATTGAACCGGAACCGTTTCCTGACGATTTTGACCATATGAAATGGCGCGTTATGCGAAGAATCTCTTCTTTAGGTCTGCTTTGGAATCGTGCATCGGATGCATGGCTTGGTATTCCGGGACTGAAAACACCAGAAAGGAATGCCGTTTTTTCAGCATTGTTATCAGAAAATAATATTGTTCCTGTTAATGTTGAAAATTTGAAATTTACATGTTATTGCAGTATAAAAGATATTCCGCTTATTGAATATATAAAAGAAAAACCACGTTTGAAGAAACGTTGTGAGTTTATTGCGCCTTTAGATAATATGATGTGGGATAGAAAGCTGATAAAAGAAATTTTTAATTTTGATTATAAATGGGAGATATATACTCCAAAATCTGAACGGAAATACGGATATTATGTTCTTCCGATATTGTATGGCGAGCAGTTTATCGGAAGAATAGAAATGGTATGTGATAAGAAGAAGCGAAAACTTAATATTCAAAACATATGGTATGAACCAAAAGTAAAGCAGACAAAAGATGTTCATTATAAGATAGAAGCTGCCATAAAGCGTTTTGAAAGGTTTATAGTTTCCTAATAACACAGACCGTGTGACAGATGCTATTCGGCTAAAATGCTATAAATTAGTGAATGACTCTAAGTACTGACTTTGTTAGTCAAATTTATATCAAGACATTTTAGGAATATAATCCTAAAATGTCTTGATAATTTATTTTTTAGGAATATAATGTACATAAAATAGTATGGAGGCTGTCAAATTGCAAATATTATGCAGTTGATGCCGGACTACGAAATTGTCTTGTAAAAAGCAGCGAAAGCGATATTGGACATATCCTTGAAAATATCGTTTTTCTTGAGTTGAAAAGAAGAGGGTATGATGTTTATATAGGTCTGATTGATGATGAGGAAATTGACTTTGTAGCAGTCAACGGCAATGTTCTTTCATATTATCAGGTATCTGCAACAACACTTGATGAAGATACTCTGAAACGCGAGCTTAAACCGTTAAAAAAGGTCGGAGATAATTATCCAAAATATCTGCTTACACTTGACGAATTTTTCGGAGATACCGACTATAACGGAATTAAAAAGAAAAATGTTATTGAATGGCTTTTGGATATTTAAGGGCAGGAGGTTAATCTTATGGCAATACATTACAAAAAACTGACCATCAACGAATTGGAACAATTTATAGACATAAGAATTAAGCAGCTGCGGGAAGAAGGCGCCAAAGAAGACATTGATATTAAACCGTCTTTAAGAGATTATTACAATAGACATCTTACAGATGGAACTTTTGTATCATGGCTGGCGCTGGATGATGATAAGATTATCGGAACAAGTGGAATGTCATTTGTTGAAAAACCTCCATATTTTGGTTGTCCAAACGGAAGAATAGGATTACTTTCCAGTATGTTTACCGAAAAAGAATTTCGCAGGCAAGGTATTGCAAAGGAACTTTTGAGCAAAGTTATAAAAGAAGCTAAAGAGTACGGCTGTGGTAATGTTCAAATTACGGCTTCTGATATGGGAGTATTGCTTTATACTGATTTTGGCTTTAAAAAGAATGGGAATTTTATGCAGTACAAATTGTAAGCATAACAGGGGAACGAAGTAGACATGAAAAAGCATAAAAAAGAAATAATTTCAGAAAATGCTGTTTCGACAGTAGAAACATTCACTCTTGGAGGATATGAGCAGAAAGTCTTAATAGAAGGTAAAAGAGCAGATTTGCCTATTGTAATCGCGCTTCACGGCGGTCCCGGAACACCAATTCCATTTTGTGTAGGGTGCAGAGGGCTTTTTCCCGATATTACTGATAATTATATTTTAGTATGCTGGGATCAATATGGATGCGGAATTAATAATGCAGAACTAAGCGATAGATTTACGATAGATAATTTTGTTGACATGACTATAGATTTAGTAAAAGCTTTGAAAGAAAAATTTCCTCAAAATAAACTGTTTTTATTCGGTATGTCATGGGGTTCTATTTTAAGCGCAAAAACAGCAGAAGCAATACCGGAATACATAGACGGCGTACTGGCTTATGGTCAGGTATTGCAGGCACCTATGCTTATGCAGGAAACATTAAATAAAATTATAGAATCAAACGCACCTGTAAAGGTTAAAAACGAATGTAAAGAAATATTTTCAAAAGAACATTTCAATAAAAACGATTGTATGAAAATAAGCAGATATGTACGGCAGTACACGGAAGGATATACAAATAAAAATGAGCCTAAAAGCCCGATATTCGGTATGGTAAAAGCGATTATGACCAGTCCTGATTATAGATTCAAGGATTTTATTGCTATGTTTAAGAATGGATATCTTAAGAATCAGAGCTTAATAAATGAGCTTACAGAAGTGGATTTGAGAGAAACGATGTCAAATATTAAAGTACCTTATAATATTATACAGGGAGATACGGATATTGTAACAGCTACCAAAATGATTATGGAATTTGTTAAATCATGTAACAATCCAAATCTGACCTGTGATGTTGTGGAAAATGCTGCACATATGCCGGGAATGAATGGAATGACAGCTATAATGAATGCATTGCAGGGTATGGTTCAATAATATAAACAAAAGAATATGCGTCAGAGGTCATATAAAGAATATTGGCGATTTTGAAAAAGCTTAGGAGAAAAGAATATGTCTGATATATGTAATATGATAAGAAAAAAACTATTTGAACTTAGTGATGAGGAATATAAGGCGTTCCATGCAAAACTGATTCCCACGGTTCCGGAAGAAAATATTATCGGAGTCCGCACGCCGGTGCTGCGTAAATATGCTAAAGAAATGAGTAAACATCCACAGATTGGAGAATTTCTGGAGGAGCTTCCCCACCGATACTATGATGAAAATAATCTCCACGGCTTTATTATTGAATTGTATAAAGATTATGAGAAATGTCTGGCGGCGGTAGAAACCTTTCTGCCTTACATTGATAATTGGGCTACATGTGATATGCTTGCTCCAAAGGTATTCAGCAGACATACCGGTGAACTGCTTAAGCCGATACATAAATGGATTGCTTCAGATGATACTTATACCATACGTTTCGCTATAAATATGCTGATGCGTTTTTATCTGGACGAGGAGTTTGAACCTAAGTATTTAGAGCTGGCAGCCGGTGTGAAAAGTGAGGAGTATTATGTTAAAATGGTAATTGCATGGTACTTTGCCACGGCTCTTGCAAAACAGTATGATGCGGCATTGCCATATTTGGAACAGCGGCGACTGGAATCGTGGACGCATAATAAGACCATACAGAAGGCTTGTGAGAGTTATCGGATTACAGCGGAACAGAAAGCGTATCTGAGGAGTTTGAAGGAAAATTTGAAGAGATAGGATTAAAAAAATACAATTGATAGATAGAATGTTCTATGATTATAACGATAAGTAGTTGGAGGAATGACGATGCAAAAACTTTCGTTGCAGTGGCTTGAAGATGAATTGAAGAAATTTTTTAAAAAAGAGCAAATTACTTCCCATGAATTGGAGCAGATCAAGTATTTTAGTATGAGAGAATACGGAGACTTAATTATTGAAATATCTATAGAAGAGCCCCCTGTTCCGTTTACAACTCCTTATGATGGTGGCGAATGGGAGTATTGCGTACTTAATGGTAGTCAAATCAAGGAGTATGTAGACAGTATGATTGAGAATGAATATAGTAAAATACGTGATTCCTATGGATATGTATTATCTACATCGAATATTTCATACGATCATGAAGAACATGAATTATCTGATGAAGACATTGCAAAAGCTAAAAAGTTTGGAGACACGGTATCCGAAATATATTATTCACCAGGAATCAGCGCATGGGAGGAATGGGAAAAATGGTTTGTTGAAACAACCAAGGCAATAGGAACAGAACTGGAAAAATTTCCGAATATTAAAGTGCTTCGCCTGCGCGGTGGTACATATAAAGATTTAACATTTGTTGAAAAATTAGTGCATTTGGAAGTTCTTGAACTTGTGGAAGCGACCTTTGAAAGTAATGAAGGTTTTGATAAACTGCCAAATTTGAAACAATTATGTTGTTGGCTTAATTAAAGTATATTATATGATCAGAAAACTTAATAAAAAAGCTATTTTTGAGGAGAAAAAGCTTATGGATAATAAGAAGCGGAAAGATTGTACGGCATATTATACACTTACAATACTTCATGTGCTTTTTATGCCGATTATGACTATTATCGTAATGTTCATAATAGACGTAATAATGTACCCGGTATGGGAATTTTTAAATATTAATGTGTATACTTTCGAGAGAGCACCGCTTTTATTTGTTGCGCTTGCGACATTTCTATATGCCTATTTTTGCATAGGGAAATTCAAATTGAATAAACCTGACAGCTTGTTCCGATTATATTTGCCAATCTTCCTGTATTTAGGATGGCAGCTGTTTGTTTCAATTATGTCTATCTTGTCATTCACAAATTACTCAGATTTATATTCCATATTTTCGTGGAATTTTTATGGTTGGTTTAATTCCCATCTTTTACAAGGAGCAATACTTTATAACTGGATTTATAATTTATCGCTCTTAATCGGCTTTGCGGCAGGAGAGAGGCTTGCTTTTCGTAAGACTAAAGTAATACGAAAGCCTTTCCGGGTCAAATATGTATGTCTGGTATTGGTCTGTTGTGTTTTAATAATATCAATCAGCGAAGGTGTCTGGATCAATAACAGGAGAGATATTATAAAAGAAGATCCGAAGCAGAGCGCTCATAGATTTGCTTATGAAGACCCCGGTTATGGGTTTCCTTATGAGCATGGCTATTCCAGTACTGATTTAGAGCCGTATTATGTTGAGAATGAGGATAATATTCTGGCAAAATTAGATGAACCATCTATATTTATAATCTCTGAACCGGCTAAAATGCCTGTGTTAGATGGTGCGGAAGCGGCATATCCAATCTATTCCGCTTTTGCCAACGCCTGCTATGAGAATATTGGTGAAATACAGGAATATGCCAAACATAATAGATGGCAGGACCCTGATGCTGCAATGCCGATTAAATTTAATAATAGTATTATTGCCTTTGAGGACTTGGTAGCAGGGGATACCGATATTTTTTTCGGTGCAAAACCATCAGTTCAGCAACAGGAAATGGCAGCCCAGGCCGGTAAGGAACTGATTCTGACTCCAATCGGCAAAGAAGCTTTCATCTTTTTTGTCAATAGTGAGAATCCGATTGATGTGCTGAATTCTGAGCAGATACGTAGTATTTATTCCGGTGAAATTGAAAACTGGAAAGAAATCGGAGGTGCAAACGCACGTATTCTTGCATTCCAGCGTCCTAAAAATTCAGGTTCCCAGACAATGATGGAATATTTTATGGGTGACACGCCGCTCAAAGTACCTCTGCAAACCGAATATTATGACTCTATGAGCGGTATAATCTTACAAACGGCAAATTATCAGAATCGTTCCTCAGCAATCGGTTATTCTTTTCGTTATTTTGCTACAATTATGGTTGATGATATGGACTATACGGATAATATAAAATATTTATCGGTAGATGGCGTTTATCCAGATGTGGAAACAATCAGGTCCGGAGAATATCCGATCACTACGGAACTTTATGCGGTTACGCTTGCTGATAATCCGAATGAAAATGTTGAATTATTCTTAGAATGGATGACAAGCTCTCAGGGTCAGCAAATCGTTGCGGATACCGGATATGTTGCACTCCAAAGTCCGTAAGAAATGACGATTGATACTTTCATGCATAATCCATATTTAACCGTGATTTTGCTTTATTTTCAGGTGTTTAGTATAATTTGAGAGTGGTATGGTTATGCATAGAACTATGCGCAAAACACAAGTTTAACGAATAGTACGCGCTATTTTTCCCGATAATCTTCAGAACTGTTATATTTTGTTACATACTTATTATAGCCATCAGACCTTTTATTTTGTACCTGCTTGTTTGTAAGATGTTTATATGAATCATGAAAATCACGAACTGAATCTATGTTTTTTGTTTTATCTTTATTTTTCTTAATTTTAATAAAACTATAGACATAGACAAATATAATAAAAATACCAAGTAAAATAAAGACTTTTAACATTTACATCACTCCATATATAGTATAAACAAATTATAGAGCCACTTATTCACAAAATGCAGTCATAAATATAGATATACGTCTGTATTTAATAAAAAAGGCTTTTGTAATAATATTGTAATAAATTATAATGCAAATTACAATCACTAAAATATATCTTTCAAGCAACAACTATTCGTTAAACCTTATATGTACATCACGAAATACTAATACTCTTTTGACAGTTCATTTCTTATATCTCAATCACCTCATCCGCCCTCTCCAGCGTAGACTGTCTATGCGCAATCACAATCGTAGTCCTGTTATTCATAAGCCTTTCCAAAGCTTCGTTGACCAGAAGTTCAGATTTATTATCCAGAGCTGAGGTTGCTTCATCAAGAATAAGTATGGGAGAATCCTTTAAAATTGCTCTGGCAATTGCAATTCTTTGACGCTGGCCTCCTGATAAGCGGTTGCCCCGCTCTCCTGCGCTCGTTTCATATCCGTTTTCTAACTGCATGATAAATTCGTGTGCATTTGCCATTTTAGCTGCCTTTATAATATCATCTTTATCTGCATTAAGTCTGCCGTAACGGATATTTTCTTCAATACTGACATCATAAAGATATGGTTCCTGTGGAACAAAACCTATCATATCCCGGATTTCACTAAGATTATATGTTGAAAAATCCCTGCCGTTTACGATAATATTTCCGGATTTAATAGGATAAAAACCTTGTAAAAGTTTTGCAATCGTAGTTTTTCCTTTGCCGGATTCACCTTTTATTGCAACGCATTTACCTTTTTCTATACTGAGATTAAAATTATGCAGCACATCCTGACGTCCGTCATAGGAAAATGTAACATTCTGCATTTTTATTGCTTCATTTTGTCCTGATTTATTTTTTGCTGAATCATTTTTCTCCGTACATCCAATCCTATAGGTAACAGGTTCTTCTTCACTGTCCAAAAACTCAAATACCCGCCTTGCATTCGCAAGATAGCTTGCCATGGAAGGAATATATAAGCCGACCTGAAGCAGATTCCAGCTCATGCTTCCATAAAGGACATAAATTGCTGCTAAGCTGCCTACTGTGGTGATGCCTGTGCTTATAAAAAAGATACCTAATACAATAAAAACAAGCATTCCCAGCAAATCAAATGTCTGATTCAGTCCGTCCAAACAGGCTGACATGCGGTTTACTTTGTAACGTTCCTTCTTAAACCTTTCATTATCCGAAACATATCGGTCTACCATCAAAGATTTAAGCTTATATATTTTTATCTGCTCCATCCCGGAAAGAATATTAGACAACTGTTCCGTAACGGAGGTATTAGTTTTTGACATCTGTCTGCTTATACGCTGAATGGGTGCAATAAACGCTCCATTAGTAAAAAACAGCGCTGCGCTTACTCCCAAAAGACACAATGTAACCTGCCAGTTGGACATGAACATAGGTATCAAATAGCAAACGGTCATAACTGCCGGCATTAGGATTCTTCTGAATCTGGAACCGTAAATACCTGTTGCCATATCACAGTCATACATAATTTTTGACATAAATTCACCGCTATGCGTATTCTCGTAGTATGAATATGGCAGCTTCATACATTTGGAATATAATAGTTTTTGAAGGTTTGCCCCTCCTTTTTTAGCTTCCGTAAAATACACATAAAATGAAACGGAAGCTATAACAAGTATAGTCAATCCGAGCACAACGCACACTGCTAATTCGTTCCATAAACCATCGAAGATGTCACCCTGACCGTATCTTCCGGCTCTGGTTATTATATTATTTAAAAAATCAGCTGTAATAGCGTCAAATGTCGATAAAGCGACGCTCATTACCAGAATAGCTGTCAGATATTTTATAAATCCTGTTTTCATAAGCTTAAGCAGACGCCACAATATTTTAAGGTTCATATGCTTATCCGAACCTTCTTTGCCGCATTGTTCAAGAACCACATCGCTGAATTCCATACCTGTCAATCCACTCCTTTCTTTTCTTCGCCATGTATATATCCGGCTTCCTTATCATATAACGAATAATACACATTTTTCATTTCCAAAAGCTGCTCATGAGTTCCTTTTTCCACTATTTCTCCGTTATCAAACACATATATTTCATCGGCATCCATAACGGTAGTGAGTCTGTGCGCTACGGTTATAACGGTTCTGTCTTCTGATATCCGTTTTAAGGATTTCTGTATCTCCATTTCTGTTTCCACATCGACTGCTGACGTCGGCTCGTCCAAAAGCAAAATGGGTGCATCCTTCAAAAATGCTCTTGCTATTGACAGTCTTTGCTTCTGTCCGCCTGACAGCTTTGCACCCCGTTCACCCACGAGAGTATCATATCCATCAGGAAGCTGCATAATGAAATCATGAATGTCTGCTTTTTTGCATGCATCTATGATTTCCTGCATGGTTGCGCCTTCTTTTCCATATGATACATTTTCGGCGATTGAAACAGGGAATAGAAAAACATTCTGTGACACCAAGGCTATTTTATCTCTTAAAGCATTCAGATTCCATTCGCTAAAATCGTGTCCATATATGCGATAACTGCCTTTTTGCGGATAATAGAAACCGCAAAGGATTTTCATGGCCGTGGATTTTCCACCTCCGGATTTTCCTACAAATGCTATATTACTGCCTTTTTTAATAGTTATATTAATATCTTTTAATACTTCATCATCATCCGCGTAGTGAAATCCTATATGATTAAGCTCAATTACATTTTCACATTCCATATCAAAATCTAAGTCTCCGCTGGGCTCTTCTTCTTTGCTTAAGACTTCCTGCAGCCGGTCAAGAGACACTATATTTTCGCGCATACTTAAAATATAGCTTGGTATTTCCCCAAGAGGTTTTGCGATACCATCCAGAAGTATTACATATGCCAGCATTGAACCAACACTGATTTTATCCATACCGACTTCATACAGGCAGAATAAGTAGCATACCATCTTAGGAAGCCAGCGCACCAGACGCCCCACAAGCTGATTAACAGCTGATATTTTGGTGCGAATCATCTCATTATCAAGAATTGCGTCAATTACTCCAAAGATTCTTTGTTTCTGTACCTCATAAAGATTAAAACTTTTGCCGACAGTAATTCCCTGAATTACATCCAAAGCCGTATTTTCAAGCTCATCATAAAGATTCCTCCTTATTTGCGATACATGTCTTGCTTTTATTGTTGTTTTATTTGCAATCCATAATAATATCGGATAACATATTATCGTTACAAGTAACAGACTTACACTTTGCAGCCCAATGTAGATTCCGACTGTAGTAACTGTTATGATTCCGACAAGCAATTCCGGCAGAGATTCGGAGAACAGCATTTCTATTTGAAAAACGTCGGATACCAGCTTATTCAGCAATGCGCCTGTGCCCTCTTCGTCAAAATATGAATACCTCAATTTGACCAGTTTGGTCACTATGATATTCCGGATATCAGTCTGCATATTTATTGTAAGGGTATTCTTTGAAAGACTCTTTATAAATGCC
Organism: uncultured Bacteroides sp.; assembly: GCA_964600805.1. GTDB lineage: Bacteria > Bacillota > Clostridia > Lachnospirales > Lachnospiraceae > UBA3282. Next base: position 52,451 of record CAZRKN010000012.1, read on the forward strand.
GCAATTCCGCCTAAAAACATAAATGTTATGAGAGGAATCAATAGCGCCGTTATATCCGGTGATTCTCCCGCAAACAATCTGTCAGTTGCATTTGCCATCATATTACTGCTGACTATTGTAATTTCAGTTAATCCTATTGAAACCACTGTGTATATAAGGCATAAGTACCAATATTTCTTTAACGGATGTAAAATTTCATATTTTTTCAAAGAATCACTTCCTCATAAAAATAACATATAAATTACTGCTTAAACTACTGAGCTTTTGTTTATTATACCTCATAATTTTAAAGAAATCATTTGTTTATATGTTATTTATCTTGCTTAATCTTAATAATCATGACATAATAAACAACAAAACAGTTTATCCAAAATTTATTATTTCCAAAACTTAGTAGTACAATATAGACAAAACAAAAGCAGGTGCTCTGCCGCCGTAGACCACTGAAAGTGGTCTTGTACTTTAGGTGCCGTATTTTGGCACCTTATGTACCCGCTACTGGCGGCAATGCAGCGCAAGCGTGCCTGCGTTGATTTGTCTATGTTGTACTACGACCGTCTTAAAACCATAACTTCACTAATATAAAGGAGAACATATTATGCCCCTTCCATTACCTGACAAACAACAAATTACCGTCCAAATGAATGAATATCCTGCTCAATACTGCATGCCATCCATGCAAATGGCGACAGACCACTATTCTATCGGATACGTTATCAGCGGTGACAGGCACTGTATCACTCCCTTATACTGCTATGACTATCATACCGGCAATGCCAGTATATCGCCGCCATTCATTCTGCACCGTACATTACCGGGAAGTGATATCCCATACAAGCGGTATCTCATTAAATTTTCACCGGAATTTATACAACCATTTTGTGACCGTATTGGAAAAAATATATTTGATGAATTATTAAATCAAACAGTCTTTAGTTTTTCTGTGGAATCACAAAAGAAAATTGAACGTATTTTTCGGGAAATGTATGAAGAATATCAAAAAGAAACATCATATAGTGAAATAATTCTTCAGGGCATGCTCTACCGCCTTATTACAACCATATGGGAAGAACGGCGTTCAGGCGGAGCAACAAGATTTGCAACGCCGCTTACTGAACCTATAATAGACGCTATCGCATTAATCAACGAGCAATTCAATAATCCAATCACGTTGGAATCTGTCGCTCATAGTATAGGATTATCAACAGCATATTTTTCCCGACTATTTCATTCCCAGCTTGGAAAGTCTTTTTCTGATTATTTATGTGACGTCAGAATTGTACATGCGAAAACACTGCTGATAAGAAGCAGTAAATCAATTATGGAGATTGCGCTGGAATCAGGATTCTGTAATGGTGATTATTTATCTACACAGTTCAAGAAAAAGACCGGCATGACCCCTACGGCGTTTCGTAAGGCTGCCGGTATACAAAAAACAAATAATGCCGTTCAATAACCATAAATTAAATTTCATCCGAATCAAGCATAACAGTGAAAGGACCGTCGTTTATAAGCGAAACCTTCATATCGGCGCCAAATTCACCATGCCGGACATTTGGAACGGTCTCTTTACATCTGGATATTATATACTCGTATAAATCATTAGCCAAATCAGGGCTGCCGGCATTGGTAAAGGAAGGACGGTTCCCGTGTCTGCAATCTGCATACAAGGTGAATTGAGATACGATTAACAGCTCGCCTTGTACTGCTGAAAGATTCAGATTGACCTTTCCGGCGTTATCTTTAAAAATACGAAGATTCAACATCTTTTTAAGCAATTTATCTGCAATCTCATATGTATCATCAGAGTTTACTCCGACAAAAATTAGAAAGCCTTCCCCAATTTGCCCTATAATTTTAGAATCGACCGTAACGCTTGCTTCCTTAACGCGTTGTATCAAAAATTTCATAATCTAAGCTGCTGCTCCTCTTCCGCCTATTGTAATGTTTTATTGTACTGTTTTTCAAGTTATTTCTGTGATTTATCATCGTCTGTATTGCCTTCTTTGTCTGTTTTTATTTTTTTTGTACTACGAGCTTTTTTTTTCCTTTTTATAGGTGCATATCTGATAAAGGTATTATCTTCCGCAATTGAGCCGACCATTAAATACGGCTGTGTATCTGTCGGCAAATCTTTTTTGGTAAGCATCCTGTTGATAAGCGACCTGAATCCTGCGTAGAATACCGCAAAAATCGGAACACCAACCACCATTCCAATAACACCGAATATTCCTCCGAATACAGTGATTGCAAATATTACCCAGAAGCCGGATAAACCTGTGGAATCTCCAAGAATCTTGGGTCCCAATACATTACCGTCAAACTGTTGTATGACCAGGATCAAAATAATAAAATACAGGCATTGAAGCGGATTTACCATCAGAATAAGCAATGCACATGGAACTCCTCCAAACCATGGACCGAAAAACGGAATTACATTGGTTACACCGACAACTACACTGACTAAAATCGCATACGGTGTACCTATTATAGTTGTGCAGGCAAAGCATATTACGCCGATAATAGCCGAATCAATGATTTTTCCAACAAGAAAACCACTGAATGTGGTATGTATAAACCTGAAATTTGCAATGACCTGATTGGCTGCTGCTTTATCAAAAAATGCGTATATCATCTTTTTTGCCTGACCTGCAAACAATTCCTTATTGCCAAGGATGTATATTGAAATTATAAAACCTATGACAAAATTCCACGTTGCCTTAAGGAAATCTACTACTCCTGAAGATAAAATATCTATCAAATCGTTTAATTTTGGCAGTATATTGGATTTCAGATAATCGTTCACCATTGGGGTATATTGCATTATCGTACTCTCCAATTCGGGATTATCTTTCAACATTTTTGTAGCCCAGTCATTTAAATTTTTTATGTATGTAGGAAATTGTAAATATATGCTCTGAATACTCGTAATAAGCTCAGGAATAATCATTTCAAGGAATTCATATACAACTATCAAAACAATAATGATAGTCAGTATAATCGAAAGCGTACGCATTCTCTTCCTGCTTTTTGAATTAATCTTAACTTTTCCCCTGATATAAAGTGGTTTCATCAACCTGTTCTCTATCGTATTCATTATCGGAGTCATCAGATATGCCAAAACCAGACCATCTATGATTGGCATGGAAATTTTTACAATATAATTAAATGCGCTTGACAGATTAGCCCTATGAAAGAGAATATAGTAAAACAGTATTCCCGCAATGATTGAAAATGCCCCTGTCAATCCCCAATAAAGATATTTCTTATTAAAGTGAAATTTCATAAACTAAAACCTCTCTTTTTATTTATTGTGATAATAACAGTATAGCACTTTTTTCCTGTTATGTATTATTAATTTTTTATTCAATATTAAAAATTTTCTGAATATAAATTTAATATATCAAAATGATGTAAATTTAATCAATTCTTGGTATAATAAGCTCAGGTTTGGCAGCCTGAGCTTAAAATTAAGTTTGAAAAGGATAGTATACCATGAAATTACAGCAGGTACTAAGCATCGTAAGAAAAGCGGTTGACGATTACCATATGATTGACGACGGAGACAGAATCGCTATCGGAATATCCGGAGGAAAAGACAGCCTTACGCTATTATATGCCCTGCATGGGCTGCAGCGTTTTTATCCAAAACAGTTTACTATCCATGCCGTTACCGTTGACTTAGGATTTGAAAACCTGAAACTTGATGAAATTCAGAAGCTTTGCGACAGTATGGATGTACCTTATCATATTATAAAAACTGACATTGGCAAAATCATCTTCGAAGACAGGAAAGAAAGCAATCCTTGCTCATTATGTGCCAAAATGCGAAAAGGTGCATTAAACAGCGCAATTAAGGAATTTGGCTGCAATAAGGCAGCATATGCGCACCATAAAGATGATGTTGTCGATACGATGATTATGTCCTTAATTTATGAAGGACGTTTCCATACTTTCCGTCCGGTGACTTATTTAGACCGTATGGAGCTTACCGTAATCAGACCGCTCATATATATGAAGGAAGCTGATGTTATAGGTTTCGTAAATAAATATGGCGTTCCTGTTGTGAAGAGTCCCTGTCCGGCTGATGGACATACGAAACGTGAATATGTTAAAATGCTTATACAGGGAATCAATCGTGAAACACCGGGAGTCAGGGATAGAATGTTCACAGCTATCCAAAGCAGTATTGATGGCTGGAACATTTCGGACACGGTTTGAAAAACAGAATTGCATAAATTATATAGAGGAAAAAATAATGGATATCAAAAACAATAATAATTACCACGATCAGGAGAATATACATAATATTCAGAAGATGCGAGATGTACTTGATACTCTCCCAAACTTCTGCCGTCAGTTTTTCCGTGGCATAACTGAATATACTTCCGCCCGCACAAGGCTTGCCTATGCATATGATATCAGAACATTCTTTGAGTATCTGCATGATAAGAATCCATATTGCAGTAAGATGGAGATAACGGAATTTCCTATGTCAATTCTGGATCAAATTACAAGAGAAGATATTGAAGAATACCTGGAATATCTGTCCTATTATGAAAAAGAAGGCAAAATCTATACAAATGACGAACGGGGGAAAAAACGTAAGCTTGCAGCGCTTAGAAGCTTTTATCAGTATTTCTTCCAAGCGGAGTTAATTGAAAAAAACCCTGCTGTACTCGTGCCGCTGCCCAAGCTGCATGAAAAGGAAATAATCAGACTGGATGCCGACGAAGTAGCGATTTTATTGGATCAGGTTGAAGAAGGAACTAATTTAAGCAAGTCGCAGCAGCGCTGCCATCAGGTAACTAAAACAAGAGACGTAGCGATGCTCACCCTCTTACTCGGCACAGGCATCCGTGTATCTGAATGTGTTGGACTGGACATAGAGGATGTTGATTTTAAGAATAATGGCATAAAAATACGCCGTAAGGGCGGATATGAAGCTGTAATTTACTTCGGAGAAGAGGTTGAAGAGGCTTTGTTAAATTATCTGGAAGAAAGGAATCACATTATTCCGCTGACCGGACATGAACATGCGCTTTTTCTATCTATGCAGAATCGTCGTATAAGTGTCCGTGCAGTTGAAAATATGGTTAAAAAGTACTCTTCCACTGTTACAAGCCTGAAAAAAATCACGCCGCATAAACTGCGAAGCACTTACGGCACCTCTCTATACCGTGAGACAGGAGATATTTATCTTGTTGCGGACGTACTGGGACATAAAGATGTCAATACGACTAAAAAGCACTATGCCGCTCTGGAGGATGAAAGAAGGCGCTCTGCAGCAAATAAAGTCAGATTACGGGAGAAACCCTCAAAAAAAGAACCATGAAGTATATCCGTGAATCGCTCAATCATATGGCTGCCATACTCTGTCCCGTAACGAACTGGAACCACATAAAATATCAAAATCCACAACTTTAAAATGGCGTATTGCTTCTATCTGCTTTTCATCATATGATTCTATCGGTTGACCATAGCAGTCAAGAACAAATCTTGTATTGGTTCTGAACATTTCTCTTTGCCGTTTAAGGATTCGGCTCATATCCGATTCCGGAAGGTGTGCATATTCAAGTATCATCTGTGGAAGATAACTGATATTTTCCCCTTCAAATACGATCTGTTTTGTTTCAAAATTACTCCACATCAGTACAGGTACGGCATACTGGCGCTGTTTGCTTTCCAAATCATCGCCGTCCAACTGAAACAACGTCAGGGCTTCTTTGGAAAAACCGGGCATATGATCGCCGTACATCACCAGCACCGTTGGTTCCTTTTTCTGCTCAAAATAGGAAACCAGTTTTGCAAAAGCTTCATTTGCCAGATAGATTCCATTGATATAATTTACTAAATCCGTGTATGCCTCTTCGTCCAGGTCTCCGTTCAGTGTTACAGAAACAGGATAAGGGTAATTTTCGATAAAATTATGTTTGGAATCCAACCCTCTTATATGATTCCCGATAGACACTGCAAAAATAAACTTATTTATATCTTTATTCTCTTCGTATTCCTTAATAATCTGCTTTGCAAGACTTTCATCGGAGATATAGCAGGAATAAATATCCTTATACGTCATATCCTCCTCAAAGATTATTTTATCAAAGCCCATGGACGAATAAAGCGCGTCTCTGCCATAAAAGCTGCCATCGTATGGATGAATTGCAACTGTATCATAATCAAGAGCATTAAAATAATCTACAACGGTTGGGATCTTGTGCTCTCGTATTTCCGTAGCAATTCCCGTAAATGAAGTAAAGTATTTTATGTTGAGTCCGGTTAAAAACTCCGTCTCGGAACCGATTGTGCCACCACAGAAGATATTGGCTGACAGTTCACCGGCCGAGCAGTTCCCCGCAAGTCTGTGAAAAGGTTCCATTGGGTCGGATGAAAAAGTAACGGCATTGTCAGGTATGTTGTCGGTATTCCACCATGATTCATTCATAATAACAATGACATTAGGAAACTGCCGCTCTCCGGACTCTTCATCGTCAGAATCAAAGTTGTCCAGAAAGAAACGGTAGCTGTCCTCAACGTGAGTTATGTCTATATTTCCCAGATTGTCATTTTTTAAAAAATTATAAAGTATATACCTGTCATTTCCGGCTCCGGAAACAGTGGCGTTATCAATAGATTCCATACTGTATGCGTTTTTAATAAAACGTTCCTCATAAAAAAACATTGCCGTCAGGCAGACGAATCCAAGAAAAATACGGAGTATGTATAATGTTTTTCCGTATTTATCACCGCACTTTTTAAAAAGGGGATATTTTCTGCAGAATCTGTCCGATGCAAAGCCCCCAACACACAGAAGCAAAAGTGCGATAATGACCATAAGCTGTTTCGGAGTGAAGTTCAGATTGAGATACCGAACTGCAATGCCTGCCGCCTCTGTAAGCTGTAAATCACTGAGTCGGAAAAGCTCGTTGAGAGAGGCATATTTGATATTGCTTACATAAGATAAAAACAAAAAAAGCACCGAAGGAATAAATATAGATATTCCCATCCTTCCGCTGATACACCATAAAGCGGCGAATAACATAATGACAATATTAGTTTCAAAACTGTAATATATGTTAACGGAATTTTTTGCATAATAATCAAGTACCGTGGTAGGGGGTTGTAAAAGATAGTAATCTGCAAGATACGGCAGGAAAGTAACAAATATTGCCAGCAATCCTGCCGTAAGAACGCGGTAATACACCGCATATCGCATTTGTAAATTATCAGTCTGTTTCATTTCACTAATTTATCTCGATTCAATGTCTAATATAATTTATTGTCTTCTTGCTTCAAAGTCCTCAATGAACTGTATTAAAAGCTTAACAGTTCCGTCTTCTCCCAGAATACCGCTGTTGATGGAGAGGTCATAGCTGTCGGAGCGTCCCCATTTTTTAGATGAATAATAGTTATAATAGCTCTGACGCTGTTTATCTTTCTTGATCATCATATCCCTTGCCTTCTGCTCGGTCGTAACATCGGGGTATTTATTCATAATAAATTTGATTTTGCTCTGCTCGTCTGCATGGATGAAAATATGCAGACAGTTCTTATATTCACTTAAGGCATAGTCTGCACACCTTCCGACAATGACACAAGGACCTTCATCTGCAATTTTCTTGATGGTATCAAATTGCGCCAAGAATATCTTGTGGCTTATCGGCATATCTACAAAAGATGCTGAATTATAACCGAATGAATAGGTATCCATAACCAGATTATACAGAAAAGAACTAGTCGGTCTTTCATCATGACTATGCATCATCTCTTCACAGAATCCGCTTTCCTTGGAAGCTCTTGTTAAAAGCTCTTTATCGTAGTATTTAATTCCAAAATGCGCCGCAAGTTTCTCTCCTATTTCGCGGCCGCCTGAACCGAATTGCCTGCCGATTGTGATAATTGTATTCATATGCTGTCCCACCCTTTCTATTATATCATAGCCACTAAAGCAACAAAAGTAAATCATTCCAGCAAGAATTGCATCGCAATTCTTGTAACGCAAGCTGCTGAGCTTGCGTTTATTATATCATAAGCTTAAGTAATTATGAAATTATATTTAAGATATCCGCTGTACAACTAAGCTTAATCTTATATATTATTATATAGATTTTTACCATAAATAGCAAATACTTTAGTAGTTTTATATAAATTTTTCACAATAAAAAGAGACCATGAAATCATAGTCTCTTTCTTAATCTTTTCACATATTACTAATATTCATCAAAAATATTTTTATTATTTCTCTGCTTTGCCCCACAATACTTTGCCGCCATCAATAAGAAGAATAACAGCAAGAACTACCATAGGAACGATGATGACATCCTGCAGAACATTTGTAAATAATGCAGTTCCATCCAGTCCTCCGCCTATTAATGCTACCAGATTGTTCTTAAAGGACAGGCACAAAGATGTAAGCGTTGCACATGCCATAAAGATAATCGGAATATACAGCATTTTGTTGTTCTTACCAATTCTCTTTAAGTAAGTACCAACTGCAAGGAATGCAGGTACTGCTACCAACTGGTTAGCTGCACCGAACAGCGGCCATATCTTTGCATATCCTGCAAGACAGAGTACAAAACCAAGGAATGCTGTAACGACTGTTGCAACATACATATTTTCAAGTTTAAGCTTCTTTCCGATTTCCGTACCTGCAAACAGCTCCTGGAACAGGAAACGTCCGAGTCTTGTTGCGGTATCCAGAGAGGTAAGACAGAAACATGATACTGCCAGTGCAATAATTGTATATGTAGCATTTACAGCGCCTTCAGAGAAACCGATTGTTGCAAAGAATCCTGATATAGCTGTTGCAAATACTACTGTAGGTGAACCGAAAGATGCATATGCGCCGTCAGTAGTCAGAGTTGCAATTGCAATCAGTGAAATAACAGCAAGCACACATTCAATTAACATGGAGCCATAACCTACAATTAAAGCATCCTTTTCATTATCCAGCTGTTTGGATGTGGTTCCGGAACCAATAAGCGAATGGAAACCGGAAATAGCGCCACAGGCAATTGTAATAAACAGTGTAGGGAACATATAAGCATTTCCTACCTTGAATCCGATAAATGCAGGAACCGTTACTGCCGGATGCGCTGCAAAGATACCGATTACAGCAGCAATGATCATGAAATAAAGCAGGAATGAACTTAAGTAATCCCTGGGCTGTAACAGAATCCACACAGGTGTTACAGATGCAATCATGATATAGATAAATACAATTGCAATCCAGACAGACTTAGGAAGCTGAATCGGGAAAGCAAGACCGATTGCTACACACGCTGCAAGCAGGATGACACCGACGATAGAAGCTACTACCATTGGAGCGTTCTTTCTATATACAGCGAAACCAAATCCTATAGCAAGCAAAATGAACAGCATGGATGCCGTTGCAACCGAACCGTTTGCCTCACTGCCTGTAAAGGAGTTAGCAACAATATCTGCAAACGCTGCAATAACAAGTAAAAGTACCAGCCATGCAAATACGGTAAAAAGAATTCTTGCTTTGCGTCCGATGTTCTCTTCGATAACTTCTCCAAGGGACTTACCCTGATGGCGAATGGATACAAAGATTGAGCCGAAGTCCTGAACTGCGCCGAAGAAAATACCGCCGACAACAATCCATAAGAAGCATGGAAGCCATCCGAAAAATGCCGCCTGAATAGGACCGTTAATAGGACCTGCACCGGCAATGGATGAAAAGTGATGTCCCATCAGAACAGGCGTCTTGGCAGGACAGTAATCCACACCGTCTTCCAATTCATGAGCCGGTGTTTTGCGAGTGGGGTCGATTCCCCATGTCTTAGCTAAGTATCTTCCGTATGTAAGATATGCAACTACGAAGATAACTATAGCAAGTAAGATTAATACTACTGAGTTCACAATTATCCCTCCTAAAAAAAGTTTGTTAAAAAAATTACTTCTTATATTAAATAGATTTCTCTATTATATAAGCTGATTATTATCTGCTTGTATCTGCTTATATCCCGGTTTTCCGGCTTTAACATCACTAAAGGTATCTTTAAAAGCCTTTACGGATTTGCGTGCCGCAAAATTGCTGTATACACATTCGTCTTCCATTGTGGCACAAATCATATGTGCCTGTGAAAAACCCCTCATATTGAATTTATACCCTTTTTCAAACTTAAACTTCTTTATTGCTTTCTGAAGCTGTTTTGAAATAGCTGTCTTGGACATAATGGCAATCGTAAGATAGCTGTACATATGGTTTGGAGCAGGCTGCTCCTCTCCTTTTCTCACAAGAACCGGTTCCATATAGTCTTTTACAATCATGTAAGCTTCCTCCAGCAGTTCTCTCTTAAGTTCATCCGTTTCTATAAAAAGGATATGCTCATAACTGTCGGAAGACCACATATTTGCTTCCCTGACCAGCACATATTTCTCTACGTGCGAAAAAAAGTATCCATACGCAGGATACTCTTTTCCATTAATTACATATGGCTGATAAATATCGAACGTACCGGAGTACTTTGCCAGCAGTCTGTCTAAATAATCGACCGTATTCATGCAATACTCCTTTGTATTGTTTATAATATTATAATATCATAGCCTTAGAAGCGATAAAAATACATCATCCCAATAAGAATTACGAAGTAATTCTTGTAGCTCAGGCTGCTGAGCTTGTTAAATCATATATCTAAAACAAAACTATTATCAATTTATCACACATATGCATAAAATTCAATCATTAATTTATAAAAATTTAAGAATTTAAGAATTTACTTAAGATTCTCCAAAATTCTCTCAAAATACTCCGGCAGCGGCGCCGATACTTCCATATATTCTCCGGTAGACGGATGAATGAATCCGATGGTCATCGCATGCAAAGTCTGCCCTTCCGTATGGAAATTAGATTTACGGTTACCATACACTGTATCGCCCAGAAGCGGATGACCTATTGACGTCATATGCACACGAATCTGGTGAGTCCGCCCTGTCTCTAACTGACATTCTATGTATGTATATTCTTTATATGCCTTCAGAACCTTGTAATGAGTGACTGCAGGTTTTCCATTCTGTTCATTTACCGCCATTTTCTTTCGGTCTTTATTATCCCTGCCTATGGGCGCATTGATACATCCCTCTTCATCCGTTATCCTGCCATGCACTATAGCGCGGTATTTACGCGTAATGGAATGCTCCTTTAACTGGGCGGCAATTGAATTATGCGCATTATCATTTTTACAGATAATAAGCGAACCTGTAGTATCCCTGTCGATTCTATGCACTATACCCGGACGCATCACGCCGTTTATACCCGAAAGCCGGTCTTTGCAGTGAAACATTACAGCGTTTACAAGCGTGCCGCTATAATGCCCCGGAGCCGGATGCACTACCATTCCTTTCGGCTTATCAACTATAAGCACATCATCATCTTCATAGAGTATGGAAATAGGAATATTTTCCTCAAGAATGGAAGGTCTGACAGCCTCCGGAATCTGAAAACGGATTTCATCATCCGCTTTAATGCGATAGCTTGCTTTTTGAGGCCTGTCATTGACAAAAACCAGATTATCTTTTATCAGTTTCTGGATATATGAGCGAGATAAATCCTTAAGAGCATTGCTTATCCATTTATCAATTCTTTCATCTTCATCCTCCAAAGAGGCACGATAGCTAAATTCTTCCATATGTGTATCCTTTTATTGACGATAACAGAATTCTGGCAGAGCGTGGATTCTGTTATTTAACATCTCTATATTTCTTCTGCTTAAGACTGATGAAGTATAAATCGCTTTCCTTGTAAAAAAATAAAAGAGATAGAACCAATAGCGCCGTGGAAAAAGTCACATACATATCCGCAAGATTGAAAATAGGGAAATTGATAAGTACAATATAAATAAAGTCAACAACATAATTAAGACGTATCCTGTCAATCATATTTCCGATAGCGCCCGCCGCTATCAGGGAAAGCAGCAGATGCATCCGTATATATTTCTTATTTGAAGGAGCCTTATACAATACATAAGCAATAACGCCAAGAACAATAACTTCTACAAAAATGAAAAATACCCTTTGATTTTGAAGCATACCAAAAGCCGCGCCATGGTTTTCCAGATAATTAAACTCAAGAACTCCGTTAATAATCGGATATGCCGGTTTATCCTTAAGGCGCACGACGGCTATATATTTCGTAAACTGGTCAAGAGCAATCAGTACTGCAATCAATAGTATATCAATTGTTAAAATACATATTTTTCGTACATTGATTTTCTTTCTTGCTTTTTTATAAGTTCTGTTTTCAATGACTGCTTTATCTGACGCTGTATTTTTATCATTCTTTCCTGACTTATTCTTATTACCCATACTGCATCTTTCCTCACTCTTTTTCATCTTCCAATGTAAAATGAATTTCCTTCAATGCATTCAAAATATCCTCATCGGTAACATTCATATCGATAACGGCTTTTCCGACTTTTTTAAGCAATACAAAGCGAATCTGTCCTGTTGACATTTTTTTGTCCGACTTGGTCAATGCCAGAATTTCCTCAGGATCAATATCCTGAATACTGATAGGAAGTTTAAATGGTACATACATATCGCGGATTTCATAGTATTCCTCCATAGACAGCCAATTATGCTTCCATGAGATGAATGCGGCGGCAACAGCTCCAAGCGCAATGCATTCACCATGGAGCATTTCAAAATTTTTTGCTTTCTCAATCGCATGTCCTATCGTATGTCCAAAATTCAGCAATGCCCTGTCACCCTGTTCCTTAGGGTCCTTTTCTACAACAAGCTTCTTAATCGTATTACTCCGCATTATCATTTCTTCCAATATATTTAAATCCCTATCCTGTATCTCATACATATTATCGAGCAGCCATTCATAGTATATGGCGTCTTTTATCAGCCCATGCTTCATAATTTCCGCAAATCCCGAGTAAAACTGCCTATCATCCAGAGTCTTAAGCGTACTTATATTCATATAGACGAGCTTAGGCATATAGAAAGCGCCTACCATATTTTTATAACCGTCAAAATCTACGCCTGTTTTGCCGCCTATGCTGCTGTCAGCCTGTGATAACAGAGTAGTAGGAATCTGAATAAAATCTATACCGCGAAGATAGGTAGCCGCAGCATAACCTGTCATATCGCCTACTACGCCTCCACCCAAAGCAATCAATAAATCTTTTCTGTCATATTTTTCTTCAATCAAAGTCTTGTATATTTCTTTAATATTATCTAAAGTTTTGTTTTCCTCTCCGGCAGGAATAGTGTGTAAAATGACCTTTTTACAATGTCCGTTAAGAATATTTTTCACTTCTTCGCCATAAAGTGATGCCGTGTTGGAATCTGCAATAATTGCCGCTCTGCGCTCTTCTATCCCTAAATCCTGCAGTTCTTCTAACAGTCCTCCAAAATCAGACGCATACACAATATCATAGCAGGGTTTTTTCTCATAATTAATAGTCAATCTGTTTGCCATAGTATTTTTCCATCCTTTTATCTGTTATCCTATAAAAAATCGTCGCCTGACAGCGACGATTCAGAGAATAAGAGTATGCCTACGGCAAACTCTCCGCATTCTCCTTTAAATGATTTCCTTAAGTTAAATTCCTCTATTAATAGGAACGTCGAAAGAAGAACCTGCCAAAATATCCTGAAAATCACCGGAAATATCAACGCTTGCAGGCGTGATAATAAATATGTACTGAGATATTTTCTGCAGATTTCCGCTGATTGCAAAACAGGAACCCGACGTAAAATCAATTATTCTCTGTGCAATTTCAACATCCAGACCTTCCAAATTCAAAACAACGGTCCGGTTCGCCAACAATGTTTCCGTAATTTCCCTTGCATCTTCTACAGTAGTAGGTTTAATAACGCATACTTCCATACCCGACCCCATCATTTTCTTTGTCTGCCTCATAGGTGTTACCTTTGGCATAACTTTCTTTACCGGTTTATCTTCGTCCAAATTATCTTCCCTTGCAGGCACTGATTTTTTCATGGGTTCCGGCTCATCATAGTAATCATCATCATAGAAATCGTCATCGTCCTCATCATTCAATTTCATCGCATTCAAGAACTTATCCATAACACTCATGCTAATAACCAAGCTCCTTTCCTAAGCCTGCATCTATTCTTTATTAATATACAAGCGTTCTCCGAATATGGCTGTACCTATTCTGACATATGTGGCTCCCTCTGTAATGGCAGTAACAAAATCACCTGTCATTCCCATAGAAAGCTCCTCCATATAAACATTATCAATGTTTTTTTGAATTATGTCAACATATATTTGTCTCAATTTTTCAAAATATTGTCTATTTTCTTCCGAATTTTCTACATATGGTGCAATTGTCATGAGACCTTTTATTACAATGCCCGGCAGTTTTGCAATTTCTTCTATTAAATCGCAGACCTCATTACAGGTAGTTCCGAACTTTGTCTCCTCCTGTGCTACGTTGACTTCAACCAGAATAGATACCGTTATACCTTTTTTAACCGCTTCCTTGCTGATTTCCTCAGCCAGCCTCAGGGAATCCACACTATGAATCAGATATACCTTGTCCACAATATACTTTACTTTATTACGCTGCAAGTGTCCAATCATATGCCACCTTATATCCTTGGGCATCTGTTCCCATTTATCCACAAGCTCCTGCACCTTATTCTCACCAAAGTCCCGGCACCCGCAGTCATAAGCCTCCTTAAGCATAGAAACCGGCTTCGTCTTGCTGACCGCAATCAACTTAACTTCTTCCGGATTTCTGCTGCACCTTTCGCATGTCTCCCTAATCTTCTCTCTTATACATTCAATATTATCCCGAATCATCTCTGTTCTACCCTCTCTATACTGAAATACCTAAAAAACAACATTCTCATCAATATCCTTACGCGGCATATGCAGACAATCTCTTCTGTGAAAAGCCCTCTGCGCCACGGAACTGAAACGCGCATTTCCAGTTCAGTGTAGTGTCCGGCTCAACGGGCTTTGAACAGACGATATTGTCTGCATATGCCTCACAGCCTTGAATTGATTATTCGTATATAAAATCATTATCCCCCACCGTCGAAGCATCCAGCGCAATATAATCATACTCATTCAAGCCATAATTAGTATTTGACTTCACGATGGAATATTCATCATTATTATACAGAATAATAATCTGCTTAAAATCAGCATATCCTTTATTGATGTTATAAACCCCTTCAAGCGAACCAATCCTGCTGATTGGGTATTTGTCAGTAGAATCGGGCTTAATCAGATAATTACCTATTCTCAGTGTGGAGTCATCAACATAGTATTCTTCATCCGTCTCTTCATAAATAGTCGTTTCCACGAATTGCGTCGTTGTACCTTCCTCACCATAAGTTTCCAATAAGACGCCATATGCGCCGCTGTTGCTGCCCTGCGTAACATATTCCTTGGGAATGATGAAAAATTCTTTTGTGACGATTGCGGAATTGGGAATCTTAAGTCCCTTTTCATTCTCAAGCAGCAGCTCTATATCAATGAAACGCTCCGTACAGAAGGTTATCATAGAATTAGTAAAAGTCAGGGATACAAAGGTATCTCCCGCTTCATTGGTAAATGCTTCCACCAGTCCCCATGAAGTATACTGATTCTTGAGAAACTTGACTTCGACATATTCTTTTGCCACTAACCGTTCTGCAAGCTCTTTTTCTACCGGAATTACAATTGACCAGTCTTCATTCGTGGATAATTTATAAACCGGATCGCCTGCAGCAACCAATTCATTACTTAATAAATGATTCTTTGTATAATTCTCCTGATTGAAATAATCCATATTCATATCCTGCAGGGTTAGATGTTCATAGCCATCGGTTGAATATATGACAATTCCGCTTTCAGTTGCATAATAGCGGCCAATCAATGTAGTATTGGAAGCATCGTTCAATGCATCAACATTTTCCAGAATATTATAATTTGCCAGTTTAATGACCGTTCCCTGTAGATTATATTTAAAATTATAAATATCTGAAAAGCTTGTCCTTTCAAAACCATTGGAAAAAGACTCTATTTCCGTCTTTAATTCGGCAAGTTCTTTATCGGAAAGTGAGTTTTCTCCTGTTTCACTTGTTTTAATATAATCTGACAGTCTGCCTGTTTCATCAATTGTATAAATCAGATTATTCACAGCAATACGTTCGCCCTCTCTTGCGTAATAATTGGTATATCCGGCACTTGTGCTGGTGAAAACCGTCTCGTCACGAAGTGCTATGCCTTTATAGATATTATCAGAAGACAGAGAGCCTTCCCTTACTTCATATCCTACTATATGTTTTGTTGAAAAATACATGAATATACAGATGACAACATAAATAAAAATAACGGCAAAGATAATCATACCGATATTAAGATTAACAGGACGCCTATATTTTCTTATTTTATTTTCTGAGCTTGCCAAAATACAGCCTCCCTTCATAAATAATATCAATGATCTTTTCTCAACCTGCGAATTTGTGCTATATAAATGCATATGACAAAACCCCGGAAATTCCGAGGTTTTATTAAATTCATTATAACATTATTGCGTCATATTGTTTTATCTGCGTATAATTTATGTATCCTGTACTATAATGAAACAATCACTTTAGATTTTAAGCTTTCCGGTAATTCATGCTCATCCAGAGAAACACTCAAAACGAAATCAACTTTGAATTCTGTGCTGATAGCATCTAATTTCTCAACTGTTCCCTCTATTTCATCCGCATCCATACATGCAATTTTCAGGAAACTGTCAAAATACATCTGCTGTAAGTCGTGATCCTGAGAAATAATACCACAGATGAAACCCAAGAACTCATCCTTGTTGGAAACCATATAATCAGCAACATTAATCAATCTGATTTTATTATTCAGTTCAAACATGTGCTTAGTGCTCTTGTCGAGATAAACGATATTACCCGCAATATCTTTTACTTCTGTATTTACTTTATCCAATAACTGCTTTGTCTTGCCCTTTCCTGCTCTGCCTACGATTAATTGAACCATTGTAAACCCTCCTAAAGTAAAATAAATGCATAATCTTACTGCTATAAACATTATACTGTAAAATATATAAAAAAACAACTAAAAATATCATTCTCAATGACAGTTTTCAAAAATGTGTCCTAATTTACGGAATTCAGCAGATCCGTCATTTTGTCATACAAAGCCTCCGTAGAATCAGTATTCATAATTACGGATATATAAGGATTTCCGCTGCTGCTTCTGACGAGGAGAATCAGACAATGACCTGCCGCCTTAGTCGTTCCGGACTTCCCGCCTATTACAGTAATATTATCCGGCATTGCCTTATCCCCACGCAGATACAAATTGGTAGTCTGTTTATCAAATGTTTTTTGCGTTCCGTCGCTTCCTGAGTATGTAGTGCTGTATGAAGACATCTGTATGATCTCGTTGAACAGATTATATTGAACCGCCTCCGCAAAAATCAGATATAGGTCATATGCCGTCACATAATGCCCTTCCTGTGTCAGTCCGTTTGGATTGAGAAAATTGCAGTTGGTCGCTCCAAGCTCCTGAGCTTCTTTATTCATAAGGTCTGTAAAGTTTTCCACTGAGCCTCCGACTCCTTCGGCAATCAGAACTGCCACATCATTTGCAGAATAAATCAAAAGAATGTGCAGCGCCTGATCTAAAGTCATTGAATCCCCCGGCTTCAAACCACACAATTGTGCGCCGGCCTCCGTAATTATAACATTCTCGGAAGCTTTAAGCACATCGTCGGGAGAACCGTATTTTAAGGCTACTAATGCTGTCATTATCTTCGTCAGGCTTGCGGGATGAAGCTGTACGTTTGCATTTTGGGCATACAAAGTCTCGTTATTTCCCAAATCAAATAAAGCAGCTGCACCTATATCATTCAGTTCGACATCCGGATTTGAAACATTACCGTCAACTACGCACAAATCAGAAGCAAACGTATCAGCAATCTGCTTTTGATCCGTCTGTACGAGTTTGAAGCTGCTGACCTGATAATTACTGTCATACGGCATATCAATTTTTCCTGAACCGCAGCCTGTCAGGGCAAGCGCCATAAATAGCAGTATACATGTACATATTAATTTCTTATCAATTTTCTTTTTCTTATGTAACCTTATCCTATTTATACATTTCACGCCACTCCAAATCTCCTCTGTCAAGTGATTTAATCAACAGTTCCGCAGATGCAAGGTTGGTCGCCGCCGGAATATTATGAACGTCGCAAAGACGAATGATGTTGCTTATATCCGGTTCATGCGATTTAGGCGCCAGCGGGTCGCGAAGAAAAATAACCAAATCAATTTGATTATGCTCAATCTGTGCCCCTATCTGCTGTTCTCCGCCTAAATGTCCGGCAAGATATTTGTGCACGGACAGGTTTGTTACTTCCTCAATCAATCTGCCGGTCGTACCTGTCGCATATAATTCGTTTTTGCTCAAAATCCCCCGATATGCAATACAAAAATTCTGCATAAGTTTTTTCTTTGCATCATGTGCAATCAGCGCAATATTCATAGTCATACCCCTCTGCCTTATTTTTTACATTGCAGCCGTACATTAAGCACAAATCCTATTCCTATATATGAACTCACCAAGGATGTAAGTCCGGCGCTGACAAACGGAAGCGGAATACCGGTATTGGGCGAAGCGCCCGTGGCAACCGCAATATTCAAAATTCCCTGAAAACCTATCAGCGCGGCAGTACCTGCTGCTATAATAGTTCCTGCTAAATCTTTTGCCTTCCTAGCTACCATAATACATTCAATTGAGATTAAAATCAATATGACAATTACGGTGCATCCGCCTATAAATCCGAATTCCTCACCAATTACCGCAAAAATAAAGTCATTTTCACGTGCAGAAATAAAATTACTGTTTTTTAACGAGCTGAATTCATTGCTTTTATATCCCTTGCCATAGAGCTGCCCTGAACCTATAGCCATCTCGGAGTTAAGCTGCTGGTATGCTTCGGTAGTGGCATATTTTTCCGGATAAAGCCATGCAAGAAATCTGTTTTGCTGATAATCATCGATTAAATCCTGTTCGGGCTGTAAGATAATCGTAAGTAAAATGGCTAAAGTCGGAATTGCAATTGCCAATGCCGTAATAACATATTTCCAGTGCAGTCCGCCTACGAACATCATAACGCAGAACACGATGGCAACCATAATACTTGTCGACATATCCGGCTGCTTATAAATCAGATATAACGGAACGGCAAACAAAACAATGCAGATGATGACGAACCGTAAAGAGCCCATCTCTTCCTTATGCTTCATGATGAGGTGTGCAAAAAAAAGTATTAGTAAAATCTTAGCAGTTTCTGACGGCTGAAACCGGATACCAAAGATATTGAGCCATCTCTGCGCACCTCCGGCTGATTCTCCCATCTGCTTAACAAGCAGCAGTAAGAATAGATTTATTGCATACAGTATCCAATAAAATCGGAGAATTACCGAATAATTGAAAAGGGATAACACTACCATAAGGAAAAAACCGAAAACAAATCCCGCAATCTGTTTCGACTGCAGCTCCGCTTTTGCGCTTCCGATTGCCATAATGCCTATAACCGTAAGCGCCACAACAAGAATAATCAACTTTAAATCATAATCCCTGATACGATAGTGCTTTATCATGCGTCTGCCCCTTTCATTTTAATTCTTAAAAACTTCAATTCTTAAAGATGCTTTAATTCTTAAAATGTTTAATCCTTAAAACTGTTCAGATCAAGAATCGGAATATTTGCGTACAGAGCGGGATGCTTCATGTTTCTGCCCCTGCCTCCTGTTTTTGTGATTTGAATTTCCATGCTTTTTGCATCTATTTTCATGTATTTTGATATAACCTTTGCTATATCGTTCTTTATCATTTCCATCATCTCAGGCGAACAGTTCACCCTGTCGGAAATCAGTAATATTTTCAATCTGTCTTTTGCTATTTCTCTGGAACTTTTTCTTTTTAAAATATTCTTTAACAATCCCCTTACCCCCTAACTCCGATGAAAAATACCTGATATCTTGGTCCAGAAAGATATTCCTCTCTCGAAATCAAGAAAAGGAGTATCTGTTCCACTCACCCTGTAACAGATATTTTGGTACGCCTGTCCGGCAAGAGTACTGCTTCCTACCAGCGGTTCTCCCTGATTCGTTGCAATTACCACATTCTCATCATCCGGAACAAGTCCGATAAGCGGAATTGACAGAATATCTACAACATCAGCCGACGACATCATATCGCCTCTTTTTATCATGTCATATCGTATCCTGTTAATAATCAAATCAATCTTTTGTATTTCATTTGCTTCAAGCAGACCGATAATGCGGTCAGCGTCACGAATTGCGGAAACCTCAGGAGTGGTAACTACCAATGCCCTGTCGGCACCTGCTATGGCATTCTGGAACCCCTGTTCTATACCTGCAGGACAATCCAGAATAATGTAATCGAACTGGTCTTTTAAGTGGCTTATCATTTTAACCATCTGTGCGGGATTAACCGCGCTTTTATCCCTTGTCTGTGCGGATGGCAGAAGAAACAACGTAGGATAACGCTTGTCCCTTACAAGCGCCTGCTTAATCCTGCAGTTACCCTCTACCACGTCTACCAGATTGTATACAATTCTGCTTTCAAGCCCCATTACAACATCCAGATTGCGCAATCCGATATCAGTGTCAATCAAAATTACCTTTTTCCCCATGGCTGCCAGACCTGTACCAACGTTTGCTGAAGTAGTGGTCTTACCTACTCCGCCTTTCCCTGATGTGACGACAATTACTTCACTCATGCTTAAACCTCCCAAATGAATCGTTATCGTCCGCCAAACGCCATGCCTTTTGTATACTAAATAGGCAAACCGCTCAGTAATTCTTTGGTAATGGCTTCCATAATTACATAACCGTTATTTACATAAGCAATTTTAGGTTGAACCTTAGGTCTTATTGACCACTTGCTCTGCTTCTCTGAAGTTTTATATTTGAATTCACCTATTTTTAATTTTTCCGGTGACATTTCAAGCGCCACAACAAAATGACCGTCCAGTCCATTGCCACCCGCATAAGCCTGTCCATACAATCCGCCCAGAATGATAATGTCCTTTTTGGAAATTATACAGGCCCCGGGGTATACATCTCCTAAAACGATGATGCTGTTTTCGGTTTCCAGTATCTGTCCGTCTTTTAATGTTCCTTTATAAAACTGTCCTGCGTTCTCCATCTCCTGCCTGTGAAAGTCAAGCTGCTGCAAAGCACGGATAAAGTTCCTGTTCGTTTCCTCATCCTTGCCAATAACGCAGACAATATTTAAAGATGAATTAGCTGATATAACGTCAACAATCCTGCGTTCCTCTTCATCCGTAAGTCTTCTGCCTTCAAACGATATGCCCATTCTTGCATCCTTAAAAAAATTGGCTGATTCCTTAAATTTTAATGCAACTTCATCGAGCAGACTATCAAAATCAATATCTTCATCCAGATAAATAGATAACCCATTAGGAAAGCTTTTGATTATAACAGGATTCTTCATAGCACCTCACCTATCCTTTTTCTAATTACTGTACTTTTTTAATCACCATTGATAGAGCCGCTTTCAAGTGTACCGGCAGTACCTGTGATGATTTCACTTTCATCAGCAAGCCCATAATAATATTTATATACTTCTTTCGCTATCTGTGCCGCATAATCCGAAGTGTATCCATTGGCGATTCGGACTACAACACTGATTTCCGGATTCTCATAAGGCGCATAGCTGACAAATAACGCATGGTTAGGACGGGAATTGCTCTCCTGTGCAGTACCTGTCTTGCCTGCAACTTCTATTTCAAAATTTTTATAATAACTTTTGCTCTCTACCATTCTGCGCATGCCAAGATGTATGGCATTCCAGTAAGAAGCATCCATGTCTATCTGATTTCGGACTTCCGCATGATTATCCAAAATCATATCTCCGTTATGGTCAGTTATTTTATCTATCAATGTTAAATTATAGCATGTTCCACTGTTTGCGACAGTTGTAACATATCGCGCAAGACCCGTAGTTGTATAAGCGTTACGTCCTTGTCCAATTGCAGAACGGACAGCATCAGTGTCGGATACTATGGGAGTATACTCGTCTATTTCTACTCCTGAAGGCTCCGAAAGCCCATACATATTTACATACTTTGCCAGCTTATTCAAACCCACATCGCTGTTATATGAATCTCCGACGATACCGAGCCGATAGCCCAATTCATAAAAGAAATAGTTACAGGAATGTTCTATCCCTCCGGTTACATTCAATGAACCATGCGCACCACCGTATGAAACAATCCAGCACCTTGGCTCAGGGCGGATTTTATCGAAGGTTCCTACACAGGATATGGTATCTCTTACTCCGATTATATTTTCCATAAGTCCGGCTGTAGAAGAAACCATCTTGAAAGTTGAACCCGGAGCCGTCCGCTGCTGTGTCGCATAATTTAAAAGCGGACGGGAAAGGTCGCTCTGCAGCTTCGCAAAATAATCGGCATTTACGCCATTAGCCATTTTATTATTGTCATAGCTTGGATAAGATGCAAGCGCCAGTACATCGCCGCTGTTTACATCGGTAATGACAATTGATCCCGAATATGGGTCAAGAGCAAGCTGCGCGGGCGTAATATCCAGATTTTCGATCCTGTTCATCATAAATGCATAAGGAGTCAGGGAACCGTTTTCAAATTTGACAAGCTCTTCATCTTTCACTTCCACGATTTCCTGTTCCAACAGAATGGAACATATCTGCCTCCCGCTTATCTTATCGCTGTTTATCATATAACGGTATATTTTCTTCTGAAAGTCTTTATCAGTATACAGTTTTTCAAAGATATAGCTTATGATCTTATCGTAAATTTCGTGAGAGTCCGAATACTGTGCCGTAATGTCCAATTTGGAAACATCTACCCAGTTCTTGGATATGGTATAGTTTAAATACTCGTTTAAGCTTATCGTCTCTTCTTCTGTCCATGCAAGATAAGTTGCATCTTTTCTATCCACCTCACTTGGCGGAATAATTTTATCCTCATAAAGCATGGCTGCTATAAAGCTTTCATAGACCTGAAATTCCTTAGTCAGCTTGTCATATGGCGTACAAGTATCCGTAAGTTCTTCTCTCAGTTCGTCAAAAATCTGCTGTTTTCTCTCCAAATAAGCTTCATGGACCG
Organism: uncultured Bacteroides sp.; assembly: GCA_964600805.1. Lineage (GTDB taxonomy): Bacteria > Bacillota > Clostridia > Lachnospirales > Lachnospiraceae > UBA3282. The sequence goes on from CAZRKN010000012.1 coordinate 75,607, forward strand.
CTTTTTCAGTTTCTCCCGCATACTTGTCAGTGAAGTGTTCGGTATCTATAACATTATTTTCTATGCAGGCAAAATACACATCATAAATCGGAATAACAATATTACTACTGTCCGAATTTTCGGATTCTTTAATGTTCTGTATCTTATCTGCAATAATACTTGCAATATTCTCCTCCAGAATACTGTACATAGCTTTCTGGAGATCCGAATCTATTGTCAGATAAATGTCATTTCCGGCAACCGCCTCTACCCTGTCATAAGTTTCAATTACTTTTCCCAGATTATCCACATGTACCGTTTCGGAACCTTTAGTCCCCTGAAGCATTAACTCCATAGAGGCTTCAATTCCGGATTTTCCGACCGTATCATTAGGGTCATAATCAGGATTGCTTTCCTGCAGGGTTTTTAATTCCTCACTGGAAATTTTACCGGTATATCCTAAAATCTGCGCAAAATAAATGCTGTCATTATACTTGCGGATGGTGTCCTCTGCAATGGAGACACCGTCTAATACATCTGAATTTTCCATGACTATGGCAACCGTTTCTTTCGAGACATTCTTTGCCACCGTGGTTGCAATATATTTCTGATATCGATTAGCGTTCAATGCATAACGGACAGTCAGAATCTTCAATACCTCCTGTTTCGTATATCCAAGTCCTGCTACAAAGCTGTCCCTGTCTGCTTCATCCTCGTATCCGCCGATTCCATATTGTTTAGTTCCGCATAAATAATCAATAACTTCGTTAGGCGTCGCACTTTTTTCTTCTTCTTTAAGATCATCAATAAGAGCATGGTCATAGACATCTGCAAGAAAACGAAGAAGCTGTGTTCCTTCAACATTAAACTGATAGTTGTTGCTGCCATCCAGAATGATGTTAAAATCATTAATAATATGGTCTCCGTTTCTTTCAACCATCTGAATCAACCGATAAATCGTGTTGTTCAGATTTGTATTTTTTTCACGTCCGGATTCGTACACATCTTCAATGGTAACGGAATATGCAAGTTCATTATAAGCAAGCAGTCTGCCATTTCTGTCCCAGATATTTCCCCGTGTTGATGCTATTGTCTTTTCCTTGGTGATTTTTAACTGAAAATTGTCATAATATTCCGCTCCATGTACGATCTGTAATTGAAATATTCTATATATCAGAAAACCGCCCATACCTATAATAAACAAAAAAAGAACGAGCAGTCTGGAAGCTACCATAGTGAATATATTTTCTTTCAGATGTTCCCACAGTTCTTCAAACAAATTTCTTTTCGCTCCTTTTTTCTCTCTGTACCAGCCTGTTATTTATTCCCAGAATTACAGGATATAAAAACAGCGTGACCACAACTGTATATACGATTTCCGGCACTATTAAATGTACCAGATAGTAACTGAAATCAAATCTTCCTCGTAATAAAAACAGAGTCGTATAGCAGATAATGCCATATAAGAAATCACTGCATACAATCAGAATCATCGGAAGCTTAATATCTTCAGGATAGAAAATGGTACAAAACTTACCATTCACATATCCGATATGCATATATATAAGTGCATAGAAACCGATAACTGAACCAAAAAAGATATCAACCAATAAACCGCTGAAAAAACCGATTAGCAGACCGTCTTTTTCCCCGCGCATAAAACCAAAGGAGGCTGTCAGCACAATCAAAAGATTAGGAACGATTCCACCAAAATCAAGCGCATGAAATACGGTACACTGCATCAAAAAACATACCAATATCAAAATAGCGGTTATCAGAATACGTCTCATCAATAATCTCCATTCTTACTCCGGTTGTGCTCCAAATGTCTGTTTCATTTCCAGAATTACAAGTACCTCCTCAAGATGCTCAAAATCTACGGCAGGTGTAATATAACCCGACTTTGTAAGGTTATTGGCATCCCTGTTGATGGTACTGATATATCCGATTAGGATGCCGGGAAGATATTTATCGCTGATATTTGATGTTACGATTTTATCACCTTCCACTACGACATCTGCACTGTCTACTAACTGCTCGAAAGCAATTACGCCTGAAGCGTATAACTTCAAATCACCGGAAACCATCATATTATCTGAGCTGGACAGTACCATGGCGCTGACATTGGAATCGTCAGCTATAATAGCCTTGACCTTGGACCAGTGTGGACCGGTCTCCACAATGCGCCCCACAAGTCCGCTTCCTGCCATTACATTCATATCTACTGCCAGACCATCATCTTCACCTTTATTTATCACAAAAGAATAAAACCAGTTTCCTGAATCTCTCGCAATGATTCTTGCTCCGACTTTTTCATACTCATCATATTGTGAATCGAGCTTATATAATTCCCTAAGGTTGGTAAGTTCATACTTATCCTGTTGTAACCCTGTGTTTTCTATAGTCAGCTCGTCTATCTGTTTTTTTAAAGCTTCATTCTCTGCAAGTAAATCCCTCATCTGCCCAAGTTCCTCGGAACGGCTGCGAAGAAAACTTCCTGCTGAGCTTATGCCTTCCTCAAAAGGAACTATGACGTATCCGGCAATCACATTTAAGGGGCCGCTGAATATAGTGGTGTTAAAAGTGAGCAATACCATACCGGTACATAAAATTGTTAAAATAAAAAGGAGATATTTACCCGGCAGAGTAAATTTTTCTCCTTTTCTTTTTATGATTGGACTCATTTACTCATTCCTTCTATTGCATAAGCTACTGATTTATAATTACCGTCATTTATAATCTTGGAAAGCCCCAAAGCAACGCTCTCCATCGGGTGTTCGGAAATATTAACTTTAAGTCCTGTTCCTTTGCTCATAAGCTGCGCCAGTTTGCTGACCTGTGAAGCGCCGCCTGTTAAATATACGCCATGCCTGTAAATATCCGCGGCCAGTTCCGGAGGAGTACGCTCCAGAATAACCTTTATATTATCGATAATCGTATTAAAATGTTCTATCATGCACTCTTCTATTAATGATATAGGAATTTCACGCTCCACAGGCAGACCTGTCACTATATCGCGCCCATATACTACCGCGCCGCTTTTTGCCGCCTGCAGCTCAGCCAGCGATATTTTAACATTTTCAGCTGTTTTTCCGCCTATAACCAGATTAAATTCACGCCTTACCGCACTTTTTATGGATTCGTCAAATTTTCTTCCGCCGACTTTGATAAGCTTGCTCAAAACGATGCCGCCAAGAGACAAAATGGAAATCTCTGTCGTATCAAAGCCAACATTTACCACAAGAATTCCCTGCGAATTTTTTACATCAATACCAAGTCCAAGTCCGTCCGCAACCGCTTTGTCTACCACCATGACCTTTTTGGCTTTGACATTGGATTCCTTAATCAAATCCTTAAAAGCACGTTTCTCAACTTCCGTAACATCCCATGGCACCGCAATATAATAATCAGCAGGACGAATATTTCCCTTCATCAGATCAACCATAAAAAATTTAATCAGGTTCTCCATGTTCTGTATGTCTGCAATGACTCCATTAGTCAACGGATATGTTATATGAATATTACTCGGCGTCTTTTCATACATCTCAAATGCTGAATTGCCATATGCGAACACATCTCTTTTGTTCTCAATCGCTATCATATTCTTTTCTACCAAAACGCTGTCGTCAGTACGGCTGTATATTTTGATATTGCTCGTTCCTAAATCAATTCCAAATGCATTGTTTGCCAAGGTAGATGACCCCTTTCTCTAACTAAATTAATTGACTTTCTTTAAAACTGAAATAACTTTTATCACCGATAATGATATGATCCAATAAGGAAATATCAATTGTTTTCCCTATTGTGGCAATCTTTTTTGTGATATCAATATCATTACTGCTCGGCACCGGATTACCACCCGGATGATTGTGAAGCAGCATTATGTGGGCAGCCTGCGACCTGAATGCACTGATATAGACTTCTCTCGGTGATAAAAGGGAAGCATTGGCAGTTCCTGTCGAAATCAACTCTTCACCCAACAGATGCAGCCCTGAATCCAGCATAAGAAGCAGAATATGCTCTACCTTTTCATGCCTCATCCGCTCCATATAATAGTCTGCAACTGAATGAGGCTCCGTAAACGCCAGTCTGTTTTTGGCTCTGGTCTGTGACATTCTCGTACATAATTCAGCGAGTGCTTTCAGTTTGATGGCTTTGACCTTTCCTATGCCTTTTATTCCCATCAGCTTATTTAACGGAATGTGATACAGTCCAAGCAGACCGTTTCCATATCTCCCGGTTTCTTTAAGAACCTCTTCTCCCAGCTCCTGCGCGCTCATTTCCTGTGTTCCGGTCCGTATGATAATTGCAAGAAGCTCTGAATCCGTCAGCGTTTCTGCGCCATAGGAAATAAATTTCTCATATGGAAGATTCTGCATAGTGCCATTATCATTGTTCTCATACTTTACCAATTTCATTCAATCTCTTTCCCGACAGCAACTCTCTCCTTTGCATGGGAAATCAATCTTTAAATCAAACGATAAATGATAACCGCCAGAATGACTCCGATAATACTGGCTACAGTTATCTTAATCGAAAGACCGAAGGTTATGCATAAAATACCAAGGTCTAAAACAACCGGCGATGATAAACCGAAAGACTGTCCATAATTCAGCCATGCTACCGGTAATAAATTACCTATGAAGCCTCCTATAACAATGCCTGCCAGTATTAACAAAAAACACGCCCAGTTGTTCTTACTCATACTTACCTCCCATAAACATACACTGTTTATTTTATCATAATCTTTTTTTGATGTATACAAAATTTGGCAAAATTATTTTTTCAATTTGAATCTGAGTTCTTTTATGTTTCCGAAAATCACGAAACAGCTTGTACTTTTACATTCTCGCTTCCATAAGATTACTTGAGGAATATCTTCTTAACCCGCGGTAAAATACAAATACGGATAACACTGAGAGCAAGACCGTATACCCTAGTACTGTTAAGAATTTAATCAAATCAAAATCCATCATAATATGCACCGGCAGATATACTGAAAAACCTACTGGTATGATCATATATATCAGAAATCTTACAACACCCTTAAAAATACCGTCTGGATATGTCGAAAAGCTTATCATGATATTAACCATATTTGCCCCGAAGATTTCCACCCTGACCAGCCAAAAAGACAAACTTCCCATTAGCAGTGCAAATGCCGTTCCGATTATCGCGCCTGTTACTGAAAAAATAAGAAACAACAAAAATCTTCTAAAACTGAATGAAAATATACAAATAACAATAATTCCATAAATAAAATCTCCTATTGACGAGGTATTGGTTTCCGATGTCAGAACACTAAGCAGTACATTCTTAGGCTGAACCAGATAAGAATCCAGTTTACCGTTTATAATAAGGTCAGACAGCGAAAATGCTCTTGCAAAAAAGATGCGTGAAAGTCCGAAACTGCTTGCACAAAGCCCCCATAATAACATAACCTCATTAATCGTATAACCGCCTATATTGTTCTTTAGACGGAATAAAATTACCCATTGGATTATAAAAGAGGCATTGTTAAGCATCATGAAGCAGATATTAGTTAAAAATGTAACTTTATTTATCATCTCCCGCATTATATTATACTTAACCGAAAGCGCACATACCCTCAATTGATTTTTAGCCGCCGTTAACATAGAGCTTCTTAGCCCCCTTTCCGTAAATAAAAAACATAATCATAAAACCGACAGCCAGATATATTATCTGAGCCGAAAGTATTTCCAGAAATTTTTCTGTACTAAAGTCGATAAACAGCTTGGCAGGACCATAGCAAACCGTATAAATAGGAGTAAGCTTAAAAATCGGCTGCAAAAACTCCGGAAATATTTCTATCGGAAATATTGTCCCTATTATCAAAATCATTTTGTCATACAGCCATTGGAACGGATTAGAATCCTCTATCCAAAACGAGAACAGGCTGATTGTCAGCTTGAAAACCGCGTTTATTGTAATCCCAAGCAGTAAGCTTAAGATTCCGGCAATAAGTCCGACGAAATTTAAGCCCGGTATCGTTCCGACCATCAAAACGCCTACTGCAACGACAAGCACTGCATACATTGGAAGCTTAACACTCCATTCACCGGTATATTTTGCTAAAACATACAGCGTATAATGATACGGCTTGTTGACATGATAAGCTATATTGCCGCCACGTACATCTGCCGCCGCCTGTCTGGATACAGTCATTGAACGGCTGCCAAACCACATCATCTCCGTAAGCATGACATACCAGATCATCTGTGTTTTAGTGTATCCTGCAATCAGTTCTTCCGGATTATCATACATATAATTCCATAGCTGAATGAAGATAAAAATCATAATAAAGTAACTGACAAATCCCATAGCAACATTCATTATATATTGCAGGTTTTCAATCAGTACCGATTTATATATCACAGCATATTTTCTCATAATAATAACCATGCTCCTTTCTCAACTTGCGAATTTGTATGTGTGCTTTGCACACATTTTTCAAGCACAAATATTGCATAACACATGCAAGCATGTGTGAAAAATTCATTTTTCACACTGACTCTTTTCGTCCCTCCGCCTTATAGATCTGCGTGATAATCTCTTCCAGCGGGATATTGGATATGTTTATATCTTCCATGTTATCTGCATCAACAAAATGGAGCGCTTCATTAATTTTTAGAATTGACGTATCCACTTCGAACTTGATATGTCTGCCTTTTTCCTTAAGAACCACTATCCCTTCAGCAGCAGGAAGTTCGGTCTCTTCATGAAGTTTGACCTCTACTATTTTTCTATTCAGGTAGTTGTACTTCAAATGCTGCATGGAATCATCCAATACAATCTGTCCGTTGTTCACAATGATAATCCGCTTGCACAACTTCTCGATATCCCCCACGTCATGGCTGGTCAGGAATATTGTCGTATGAAACTCCCTGTTCATCTGCTTTATTAATTTCCTGATATTTTCTTTTACAACCGGATCAAGCCCTATCGTAGGTTCATCCAAAAACAGGATTTTAGGTCTGTGAATAAGTGATGCCACAATTTCACAACGTATACGCTGTCCTAAAGAAAGATTACGAACAGGCGTGTTAATAAATGCTCCAAGTTCAAAGGTACCCGCCAGTTCGTCAATCCGCGCTCCTATCTCACTATCCGGAATATCATAAATCGCACCAAAGAAACGGAAATTGTCATAAGGAGTTAAGTGCGTCCAAAGCTGCTCCTTCTGTCCGAATACCGTTCCTATTTCATAGGCAAGCTGTTTTCTTTTCTTCACCGGGTCAATTCCGAGCACTTCAACTCTTCCGCCGTCCGGATAAAGGATTCCTGTCAGCATTTTAATAGTAGTGCTTTTTCCGGCGCCGTTTGGTCCGATAAAGGCCAGGATTTCACCTTCATCCACGTCAAAGGAGAGCTTATTGACCGCTTTTATTTCTTCCGTTCTGGGATGCACTATCGCTCGTAAGCTTCCTTTCATTCCTTTTTCCTTCTGTTTAACCAGAAAAGTTTTGGATAAATCTGTTACTGTGATTGCTTTCATAATGTTTCTCCTCCTCATTTTTCTATAGAATAAAAAATCTTCGCTCGGCAGCGACGATTAAGAGAATGCTTCGCATTCTCAATGGAATGATTTAT
>CAZRKN010000013.1:0-82827 GCA_964600805.1 uncultured Bacteroides sp.
CTTCGCATTCTCATTGGATTGATTTACACTGCGGCGTAATTTCCTATAAGATAAACAATGCTGCCGCACCCATTAAAAATTCATCGTTTTCAATCATCCTATCCATTACTCCGAATGACGATTACACAGAGTTTACTATTACTCTTGCCTCAGGAAATGTAAATGTCTATGAGTCCATGCTGGTCATGTCATTTTATATTGTCGGAGACAAATATCAGATATATAATGGCGTAAGCGCCGAGGAAGCGGTAACTGTTGTACGGTATGTGGATTCCGCTACAGGAGCTGTGATAAGCGAAACGGATTCCACCTCGATGAACAATGCAAATTAAAACACAAAAAATTCAAGCAGGGTTTCCTGCTTTTTTTTACCTTTTTTACTGTTTTTCCAAAACAATTTAATACGAACTTTCTTATATTAAAATCTTAAATATGCACTGCCAATCGCATAGAATAATATTCCCTACGGAATATTTCTATTATGAATTGGAATGTCAACTGCCTAAAAAGGGTCTACAATATAAGAAAGGACACGGTACATGAAGACAAGAATAAAGGAATTGCGTTTAGAAAAAAACTTAACACAGAAAGTTCTTGGCGAACACCTCGGCGCTACCCAAACCATGTTGAGTAAAATCGAAAATGGCGCCAGCATGCCCGATGCCATGCTGTTAGTTAATCTATCAAGGTTTTTCAAAGTATCTACGGATTATATTCTCTATCTTTCAGAAGAACGAACAAATGCAGATTCATTGCTCGCAGATAATATGCACAATCTCAAAAAGTATCAAAGACTCATATCCTTATATCAGAAAATGAATCATAAACAACAGGGCGACTGCTTTACCTTTCTCAGCAGTATGCTCAATATATCCAATGAAATATAATACATATCACAATTCATACCTGCACGTCTACAGATAATTCCTATCTGTTCTGCGTAATAAAATTACGCGTCTAATAAAGCCGGAAAGGAGTGTTAATAGGTCCTTCCGGCTTTATCTAAATGGTTAAATCAATCAAAAATTAACAAATAATTTTATAAAATTTTGACAAACTTATCAAATGCCTCCTGTCCTTCTGCAGTGCGCTTATAGACTCCGGCGTCTTCCAATACTTTCATGAATACATATCCGATTTCCTTATGAAGGATATCCATTATATTGTCTTTATTTACATCGTTATATTTGGGAAGGAATTCATCTACCCAATCCGCGTGCTTCTCCAGAATTTCATCCTTGCGTATATCCTTTTTATCCAGAATCGCTTCCGCCAGACGCTCCATCTCATCCTTTAATCTGGCAGGCAGAACGGCGAGACCCATAACCTCAATGAGACCGATATTTTCCTTCTTGATGTGATGCAGCTCTGCATGTGGATGATATACTCCAAGCGGATGCTCCTCCGTAGTAATATTGTTGCGGAGAACCAGGTCTAATTCAAATTTATCACCGCGTTTCCTGGCTATAGGAGTAATCGTGTTATGCGGCTCTCCGTCCGTCTCAGCGAAAATAAAAGCATCTTCATCGGTATACCCTCTCCACTTATCCAGAATCACGTCTGCAAGCGCAATCAGTCGGTCTGTATCTGCTGATGAAATACGGATAACAGACATCGGCCAGTTTACGATTCCTGCCTCCACATCTTCAAAGCCCTTTACCACGAAAGTCCTTTCCACCAGAGCCTTCGCCATAGCAAATTCATAATGTCCGCCCTGAAAATGGTCATGACTCAAAATAGAACCGCCGACAATCGGCAAATCCGCATTGGAGCCCACAAAATAATGAGGAAACTGTTTAACAAAATCAAACAGCTTACAGAAGGTATCATGCTCAATCTTCATAGGAATGTGCTTGGAGTTGAAAACGATACAATGCTCGTTATAATATACATATGGAGAGTACTGGAATCCCCACCTGCTTCCATGAATCGTCACGGGAATAATTCTGTGGTTCTGCCTCGCCGGATGATTGACTCTTCCCGCATACCCCTCATTTTCCCTGCAAAGAAGGCACTTAGGGTATCCGCTCTGCTTTGCGTTCTTAGCCGCCGCAATCGCTTTAGGGTCCTTCTCCGGTTTGGACAGGTTAATAGTTATGTCCAGATCACCATACTTGGTAGGTGCAATCCATTTCTGGTCTTTCTTAATTCGATACCTTCTGATGTAATCTGTATCCTGACTCAGTTTATAAAAATAATCCGTAGCCTCCTGCGGGCTATTCTCATACTTGGCTTCAAATGCCGCAATAACCTCACTCGGTCTGGGAACCAGCAAACTCATAATCTTCGTATCGAACAAATCGCGATACACTATACTGTTCTCCGCCATAATGCCATGCTCATAAGCATAATCCATCATTTCATTAAGCACTGTTTCCAATTCATCAATTTCCATTGTGATATCTGCATCACTGTCTTCCGGCTCGTCTAATTGAAATAATTCCAGCAGACGATTAGTTGCATAAATCTTATCAGCCTCTTCAATCAACCCCGTCTTTAAACCATACTCTACCAATTTTCTAATATTACTCTGAATCATACGGATACTCCTTTTACAAATATTTATATTTAGGTGATTGCGAAACTATGTTTTTCAAGACGTCCGTTGTACAATATAGACAAATCAACGCGGGGCACGCTTGCGCTGCATTGCCGCTCGCAGCGGTACATAAGGTGCCAAAATACGGCACCTAAAGTACAAGTCCACTTTCAGTGGACTACGGTGGCAGAGCACCCCACTTATGATATTGTCTATATTGCACAACTACGTTATGGAAATAAGGAGTTTCGCAATTGTCTAATATTTATATTACAAAAGCCCAGTTACAAAATTCTATATATTGTACAACAGATGCCTTGCGGACACAGTCTTCTTTTTATATTTTACTTGGCCCGTCTCCGATTTCCACTACATAGAAATCTGCGCACTTTCCGACTCTTTCCTGATATGCTGCTCCAACCTTTTCCTTGAACTCCTCTACAGCATCATCTTTTACAATACTTACAGTACAGCCGCCGAAACCGCCTCCCGTGATACGTGATCCGATAACCCCCGGAACCTTCCACGCCTCCTCAACCAGTACGTCGATCTCGTCACATGAAACCTGATAATCGTCGCGAAGCGATACATGAGAAGCATTCATCAGTTTTCCAAAGAGTTCCAGATCATTTTTCTTCAATGCCTCTACTGCACGAATCGTTCTCTGATTCTCGTATACTGCATGTTTTGCCCTGCGTATCCTCACTTCATCCTTAATAGCTGATTTATGCTGTTCAAATTCTTCCTCCGATAAATCTCCAAGTCCACTTATATCAATAACAGTCTGCAATTCTTTTAATGCTGTCTCGCATTCGCTTCTTCTGACATTGTATTCGGAATTAACAAGTTCATGTTTTACATTACTGTTTGTTACTATAATCTTCGCTCCTGTCAGAACAAGCGGTGCATACTCATAAGATAAGTCCGCTGTATTCAGGAAAATAGCATTATCCTTTTTACCCATAGCAGACGCAAACTGATCCATGATTCCGCAGTTCATGCCGTTGAAATTATTCTCGGAATATTGTCCGATCTGCGCCAAATCTATATTCGTGACATCAAAACCGAATAAGTCCCTTAAGAAATAACCTGTCAGGACTTCCAAAGATGCGGAAGAAGAAAGTCCTGAACCGTTCGGGATATTTCCATTCAATACGATATCCAATCCACACGGCATCTTAAAGCCTCTCTTTTCAAAAGCCCACATAACGCCCTTTGGGTAATTGGTCCATTCAGCTTCTTTTTCCGGTTTCAGACCAACGATAGATGATTCAATCACTCCCAGCTTCTCGAAGTTCATAGAGTAAAAACGAAGCTTGTCGTCTTCTCTTTTTCTTACTGCAGCATAAGTTCCGATTGTCAATGCGCACGGAAAAACATGTCCGCCATTGTAGTCCGTATGTTCTCCGATCATATTGACGCGCCCCGGCGCAAAGTATACGCTGACCCCTTCCGTACTTCCAAAAATTTCTCCGAACTTTTTCAGAACAGCTTCTTTCATATCATTGTCTCCTTTTACTCATATTCAGCCATTTTTCGATTCAATCCTATATGTGTCTCTTTCTTTCCGGCTGTGGTAACTATATGAGTTAAGTCTATCACATTTGAGACAAAGTTGCCACTAAAAATATCTACACGGCAGAGGCAAAAGGTGCAGATTAGCAATCCTGTAAATACTCCTCCACATCCTCAAGCAGCTTCTCCCACTCATCTTCATGCTCTACATAATACAGCGGGCACTTCTTACCTCCGCAATCATAATGCCTTAGGATGTCCGTACACTCCAAATCATATTTCTGCACGAGCCATGCCAGAAGATGTACTAACGTATCATAAGTTTCCTGTGTAAATTTCCCGTCTTCTTCCAGATAGCAGCACTCTATTGAGAGGGAATCATTGTTTCTCGATATCACCGCATATGCCTGTTCCTCCAGCGGTATACACTGTATTATTTCTCCCTCATAACCGATAATTAAGTGTGCGCTTGCGGAACGTTCATGAGTCAGCTCAAGATTAGCAAAATAGCTCCTGTTCTGCGCCGCGCTCGTTTCGGGATTGGCAGTATAATGCACGAAAATACTTTTTACATCCTCTATGTAAGTTCCGGGTCGGGAATACTCATTCACATTCAGCAAATCAACCGTTATCTCCGGCTTTTCTACCCCTTCTGTTTTAATCTCATCCATAACGGAATCCTGCATTGCCGGAATTGCTTTGTCCGGCTTTTTCTCTCCATGAACTAAATTGTAAATAAGCCCAACCAACAGTCCAATGAACACAACCATGGATATGAGCATGACAACTGCAAGCGCCCGGTATAAATAAGCGCGTCGCCTTCTCGCCTTCCTGCGTCTTATATATTGCTCGGACTGTTTTTCATAGTTTACGGACCTTCTGACGGTATTCCCGTTTATATCTCTTGCCCTTCCGCTTGTATGCCCGCTGTCAATCAATTGAATATTTTCTGACCTGCTTCTTTTCTGTCTGGCATTTCCGGACCTTCTTTTTTTATGTCCGCCAGACTCCCACAACATAATTTCACCTTTTTCCTTATGTACGCTGCTTTGCACGATGTCCCCGCCCTCTTACTGTATTTTTTGCCTGATTAATTCGACTTGCCTGTCCGCTTTATCCACTTTTGTTGTAAAAATATTAGCATCCCTATCTCTAAAAAGTTTCTAAATATATATTGTACTGTTGTTTTTAAGGTTTCGTTATATATTTTTATATATTTAAAAGCTTATAAAAAGCGCCTAATATATAATATACTATATATTAGACGCTTTATATTATGAAAAAGTCACAAAATTATTAAATTTTTTTTAATTTTTTTAATTTTTTCCATTTGTTAATTTTCATTTTTTTCATTTTCCAAGTATTTCAGCACCCTGTTATATAAATCTACAAAGTCCTCCTTCGTTTCGGAGCAGGGGTAAAGCGGCCCGAACAGTTCTTCCATCTCTTCTCTGGAATAATAGTATTCCGTAACTGCCTCTGTCAGGACAGGATTATTTGTATCTTTTAACTGTACATTGCAATGCTTTAAGTTCTCAATCGAAGCAAACATCAGGACGGCTCCCATAAATTGCATATCTGAGTCAGCAGTACTGTAGTTTCCATACAGATTATAGCTAAGAGTCACTGTATCAGGCAGTTCATCGCCCATGTAGCGCATTGACAGAGATTTATACTCCAACTCTGCGGCTGACGGAATAGCAGAGGCTATATGAGAAATCTTCAAACTGTCCTCCACATAAGGCATTCTGTTCTCCATAATAATATCAAGCATTTTCTGCATGGACTCCTCACTAACGGATAATACACTCACGCAATCTGTCAGTTCCACGAGCTTTTGATTCATCTCAGACAGCTCCTTCCGAATCTCTGAATCCGCGTCAGAATTATCAGCAGGTATATACAGATAGCAATATGCCGCAGTTGTCGATGGATAATACGTAGTTTCAACCAAAGATATACGTTCATCCGGCATATAAACATGGTAAACCTCGTCGATTTTCTCCTGAGGCAGATGCTCGTTAGGAACTATCTCGTTAGGCAGGTAATCCGTGCTTTCTTCATTGGGCGTATAAATGTGTTGTTCGGTGACATTGCGGTCTGTCCCTGCAACTGCATTTGTATATACGCGTTCACTTGGCAGGTAATCATCTTCATGAGCGATTACATCATCAGGCAGCTGTTCATCAGCAGCTTTCCCGGCAGGCATGTAATCCATACTTTCTTCAGTGGGTGTATTACTATCCGTTCTCGGCATGCCGCCCACCCCTCCGGCTGCCTCCGACGGAATGTACTCATGCTCTGTTGCAAGATTAGCTTCTGTCTCTGTAGGAATATAATCATGCTCTATAGGACTATCTAAAGGAGTATATTCCCGCATCGTTTCTGAATCAGAATCTACCATTACATATGACTCCTCGTCGCTTTCTATAACATAACCGTTTTTAATATAACTATCCAACGCCCTATTTGAACCATAGTTTCCAATCAGAATCACTTCTTCCTCATCAGCAAGCTGAGAAGCTTCTTCATAGGACAGCCTGCAAAAACGCCCTATTTCCCTTCCTGTATCCTTATGATATACGATAATATCCGTACCGTTTTCACTGCGGTAATATGCCTTATTTGCAAAATAGTCAGGAAACGTCATCTGAAAACATTCCGTTGTCACTGTAAGCGGACTTTCGCCATCAAGAATATAAGCGCCGTCCGGCTCTTCCTTAGCCTGTGTAAAAGTTAATACTGCTGCTGCGCACACTATCACAATAACCGGAATCAGCGCAATCATCAATCTGTGAGGCTTCTTTGCTATTCTACTGACTCTCTCCTTTACACCTTCAATTCCGCCTGTCATAGTCGTCGCAGCGCATACAATATCCGACGCCCTGGTTTTTCTGGTAATAAGTGAAACCAGCGTTTTACCATAAGCAACGCGTTCTTCTTCGCCCAGCATTTTGATTGCAGACTCGTCACATGCAAGCTCACAATCCTGTTTGGACATAACTGCAGCAAGCCATACAAGCGGATGGAACCAGTAAACTGCCACAATGACACAGCGAAGCGCTGACCAGAATATATCCCTGTGCTTATAATGGCAATACTCATGCGCCAGAATGTGTTTAACTTGCTTTTCGTCATCTATTGCATCTTCCGACAGATAAATCGCCTGATTTCCGGGCAAACCATACAGACACGGTGAAGGCAGGTTCTTTGCCAAATATACCGGAAGCGGTACAGGCAGCTCAAATTCTTCTTTTTCATATCTGATGCGGCTCTTACGGAGCTTATTCATAAATACGATATTGACGGCAATCATCCATACACCGACTGCCACGATGCCCAGATACCAGATTCCTTTGAAAAAATCTGTCCATGACGGTATAACGTCCGATGTAAGGAAATCAGCAATTGATCCGCGCTCAGTCTCTGTGCTAAGAAAAGGCAGGCCGCCGGGCGTAATATCATAATTATTCGTCTCTTCCGTCTGTGCCACTACCGCCATCTTGTCCGCTACATTCATGATGCTCAAATCACTTTT
This sequence comes from uncultured Bacteroides sp., assembly GCA_964600805.1. GTDB lineage: Bacteria > Bacillota > Clostridia > Lachnospirales > Lachnospiraceae > UBA3282. Next base: position 7,593 of record CAZRKN010000013.1, read on the forward strand.
CGGAAGTATATTCGGAAATACAACCGCTATTCCCGGAATAATCAACCTTACTGCCACTATCAGCCAAAGCGCATATTGCAGACACGCACTGATTCGCCCTTTACACAGCTTCCTGAGCAGTGTAATACACAAAATTAATACAGAAGATGTTATGATCGTTTCTCTCATGATTCACGCTCCTTCTCTTTCTTTTCCGCCTGTTCCAGAATCTCATAAAGTTGTGCAATATCTTCTTTTGTAAGCGCTCTGTCGTCTATCATGGCATTCACCATCATGCCTATGCTGCCCCTATATACTTTATTTAAGAATCCCCGCGTCTCCCGAATGGAAACTTCGTTTCGGGAAATGAGCGGATAGAACTGCTTCGCACGGCCATTCACCTTAAAAGCAACAGCTCCCTTTTTCTCCATTCTGCCCAACATCGTGATAATTATATGCTTATCCCAGCCGGTCTCAGCCTGAAGTGATGCCGTCAATTCGGTTATGGTTCCCGCTCCTTTCTCCCATAATACATTCATAATCTTCCATTCTCCGTCCGATAAATTTACATTCGTCATGATAATATTCATGCTCCTTTCTCAGCCTGTGAATTTGTATGCGTGCTTTTCACACATTTCCCCAAACATCAATTATATCTGCACTAATTTATTTCGTTTTCCATTTCATTATGTAAAAATCGTCGCTCAGCAGCGACGATTCCAAGAATGCTTCGCATTCTCATTGGAATGATTTATGCTGTGGCGTAATTCCTATAAGGTAAAATATTATGTATGGTACACTCGCGTCTCGGAATGCAGTCCTCCATGGTACACTTGTGTATACCTATTATTGCACATTGGTATACACATGTCAACCTATTTTTCAAAAATGATGCAAAAATGATGCAATTTTGATGAAACTTTGATGCATCCCTCCTGTACAATGGATATTGGAAATTGATGCAAAAAAAAGAGCAGTGTACAAATCACACCTACAAATTCACGGGCTGAGGAAAGAGCATGGGTATTATAATGATAAAATGTCTCGAGAGATGAGTATAAGTGAAGAATTACTGTAAAAAAACTATAAAGCGTTAAGCAAGAATGAATGTGTATGAACGGAGGATTACTGTGAAAAAAAACATCAGAAAAGCAGGTATAACACTTCTTATTATATCATGTATGGGATTTGTCCGGGGCTGTGGTAATGAACCGCAGGCACAGATGCAGACCGAAAGTGAGAATGTTCTGTCCAAGACAGAATGGGAGCACAGGAAATCTGAGGACGATGAATCAGAAAACGATGACCTCGAATACAGGAAATCTGAGGTAGAAGAACCCGAAAACAACAGCAATGATAACGGGACCGCAGAGAATGGAGTCGGAAATGACTTTTCCGAAAAAATATCCGAGGATGTAAATAAAGAATTTTTTTATGAAAAGGCAGGCCGCCAGGGAATTGATGGTGCAAGTGCAGAAACATACTTTCAGACACTTCTTGATGATAATGTTTTTCAGGACGGCACCATGGAGCTTACCGGACTCATAATAGAAGATATGGACGGCAATGGACAGAAGGACATGCTGGTCACGGTGGCGGAGACAGAAGAAAAAGCATGGTACGGTTCCGGCTGCCTGTGCATTTATATGAATGATGACGAACCTTACCGCTTTGAAGAAGAAGACTGTTCTTATTTAGGCTATTTCGACGCCTTCGCAGCTGATATTGACAATGACGAAAATGTGGAAATCGTGTTCAGCGCGCAGGGCAGCGGCGTCGGTGCAGTAGGAGACTCCTACAAGACGGTTTTTAAATACAAGAATCACTGCATAGAAAGGATGGAGCTTCCTTCAGACCTTAAGGAATATTATGACTGTGGGCTTAAGGTCATAGTTACTCAGAATCCGGAGGAAAACAGCTACGGTGCATACTGCCCATACTTCGATGAAATCATTTCCTTCAGTGCCCTCAATAGTTTGGAACCGTCTGATGCCACTAAGATAGTAGGCGGCAATGTGAGAGGTTATTTTGACCTTCAATGCGTGAAATATGAAGGCCAGAATGCACTTCAGGTATCGGAATATTTAAATGGAGAAGGCGGAATTATACAATGTGTTGCCACGGCACAATTTCTGATTGTGTGGGATGAGAACGGCGAAGCAAACGTTACCAAGTGGTGGATTATGATGGATGACGATGTTTGGGAAAGCAGCCACGACAGCAGAATTGTTTATACTGACTACTCTGCAACAGAGCTGCTATATGGATGTGGGCAGGAAGCAGAGCAGCAGTCTATGAGCAGTATGCGGCATGACTCCGATGCTATATGGACATAATCATGAAGAAGAGCAACAGGAAGATATTGTTACAGTTCAATATCAACCTGATATTCCCCATCAATATAAATATATTCTACTCCATGCCTATTGCACTTCTCAAGCATTTCGGCATTATCTTTTAGCACCGTCTCCAATGTACAGCCTTCATCATCCAGGCGGTTTTCAATAACGCTTGCAAACTTTCTGATATCATCAAAATGATTCTCAATATATTTTTCACTCATGACCAGACAATAAAATCTGATTTGATTCAAATATTCTTCTTCAAAATCTTTCGCCCATTCAAAAGGAATATAGCAGCCTTCCACAACAAGATTTTGCTCGTTTTCAATGGCAGTCTTAATCATCTCACATACAATCGGCCATAAATATTCTGTCAGCGCCCCATCATCACTCATCGGCGTCAGCGTAGTATTACCGCTGCGAATAAGCCCCATTTTCAAATGATCTATAGAAAGATAGGGATATTTGTATTTTTCAAGAAGTTTCTGTGCAAGCGCTGTTTTGCCTGTATGCGATGCACCGGTTATTAAAACGATCATTTTTCCTCTCCCTGATAATTATTGCTTAATTAATTACTGTTTAACTCTCTGATTATATCATTCCTACGCTGCATTTACCACTATATAATTCAGATATAAAAGCAATTCCAGATATAAAAGCAATGAACATAAAACAACGCCTTCTGTCATTCTACATGCCAATATCTCCGGATTTGTTCTTTAGTAAGATTGTCCGAAAAATTCTTTTTTAACTGTAGGAAGCGGTTCAAATCCATCAATATGGAAAAAAGTACAGCCCGCTCCTCAAATTCTTCCCTTGTGACAGGCAATGGCGAATCTTTCATCTGTGAAAGCAGCTCAGAAAGGTCTTTAAGCAACGCTTTGGCATTATTGGACTCACCAAATGACATGGCAATTTCATGAATAAATGCCGAAATCTGCTCCGCCTGAGGGTGAATCTTACGGATACTGACAATTTTTTTATAAATCTCTTTTAAGACGACGCATTGCTGCTCTCGCATATTCATATAGGTAATAAAATATTCAGCCTCTTGGAAAAATGTATTGTTCGTGTAGTCGAGCGCTTGTTTTTTACCTATAGACACATCCGAAGCAAGCTTATCAAAACATTCTCCCGTATAATCTGATTTATCTTCTTTTTGTATATATTCCGACATTCGAAAAAGTACGTTTCTTAAATCCTCTTCCAATATGTGCTGCATCTTACGGATTTCCTTTACCTTGCCCGGCATATAAAGATTCAGCAGCGTGCCGATTCCCGCACCGATACATAACAACAGGGCTTCATTTCCAACCGCAGGAAGCGACATATCCTTTTGCGTCAAATAGTGCGCAACCAGAACAGCATTGGTGGAAACAGCGCTGCCAAGACCTAACGGCCTGCAGCAGGCAACAAATAAGAACAGGAAGATACCGAAAGAAAACACCCGGTATCCGGCAAGATGAAATACAACATATGCAAGTACTGCTGCCAGCACAAACGCCATAATCCGCTTTACGGAAATGGCAATGGTTTCCTTGGTCGTATCCTGTATCGTCAAAAGTGTAATAATGCCTGCAGACGCACTATAGTTTAGCCCAATAGCGTCGGCAAGCAAAATAGCTGCGACACTTCCGGCAGCAATTTTGAGGATTTTCAGCATGGTATTGTATGACCTTTCCTGAGCGTTAGGTTGCGTTTGAATTAACTTCCCAATAACCGTTTTTATTTGCCCCATGTCGTATTATTCTTCCATCTTTTTTAATTTAGCCAAGATACGCTGTGCCTGTCGTTCAGTTATTCCCACAGCTACGGACAGCATATTGGCTGACATACTGCCATCCTGTCTTAAAAGAGCTATTATTTTTCCTCATTTGTTACGACATTTTACGACATTTGTTTCACTATTTGTCTCACTGATTTCCTTCAAGGCATTGCAAATCATCCCCAGCATAAAATCGACAAATTGAATAGAATCCCCTGCATTATCAGCCCGTTGCAATACTTTATAGTATTCGTTCCGGTTTTCATACACCAGCGTTTCTACCGGAATCCATGCAAAAATATCCTTCTATTTCTGCAAAATCAACGACTGCCACAGCCTTCCTGTCCGACTATTACCATCCGAAAAAGGATGAATGAACTCAAACTCATAATGAAAGACGCATGACTTCACGAGCGGATAATATTTTGACTCCTTCAACCAAGCAAACAACTGCTTCATCAAATCCGGCACATACTTTGCGGGCGTTCCTGCATGCACCAGCTCTGTCCCGGCATATTACAAGAGCTTTTCTTCCCACTCCGCTTCCTTAAATCCCGTAAGAACCTTATTATCATCTACGATAAGCGGGCGCTTTACAAGCATTCCATTTGTTGCAAGAAGCTTTAACTGCTCTTCCGCGCTCATTGCAGGCAGCTTGTCCTTTAACTGCATTTCTTTGTACAGTAAGCCGCTAGTATTAAAAAATTTCTTAAGCGGCAAACCGCTTTTTCCATACCACTTTTTTAATTCGTCATAGGACGGATTATCTTCTGCAATGTGACGACCTGTATAAGTAATATTATGTGCATCCAGCCATTTTTTAGCCTTCTGGCAGGTGGTGCATTTGGGGTATTGTATGAATAACATAAGCGCTCTCTCCTTTATTTTAACTTCTGATATTTTACTCTCCATTACCTTCATACTGCTCAATAGCCCTTTGAAGATTTGAAATCAAATATCCTATCTGCATGCTCTTTATTTTATCAAAACAAGACTTATCCATTTTTTCTATTCTATCCTTCAGCTCTACTACCTTTTCTCTTTCTGATTTTAGCGCATTGCCCATAGCAGCCTGAACATACAAATATAATATACAGCCTCGAAAGGCATTTATGTCATAAGACTTCGATTTCTCAATCTTTTCAGCTAATTCAGATATATCATATCGAGACAGGAATCCATCTGCATTACTGAGTTCTGCTCTGTTTTTTATAACATAATCATACAAAGCTTCCGCCCATCTGTCTTCCTTTTCCAGATAGGACTCCATAATGCCTGAAATATGTATTTGAAAATGTTGATCTATTTCATTCTGAATATCTGCTATAATCTCTTTACAACGTTTCTTCTTTTCACCATCCTTCATCATACTATACTCTTCACTGATATTCACACGTTTTTTAAGGCTTTTGACATCGCTTTTCATTGCAGAAATCATGTTTTCAACAATTTCACCGGAGAATCCTGCGTATTCCAATTCTATAAACAATGAAATTATCCTTGGATACTCCTTTATTTCAAACTTATTTCCGTTCAGGGCTTCAATTACTTTATTTATCTTTTCTTCCACGGTTTTATCATCTGACAAAAACCACCCCTGCTCCAAGTCCCTGAATACATCCACCTCTTCTTCTCTTTTAATTATGTATTCGGCCTCATAAACCTCAAGCATTCTTTTAATTTTTTCTTCATCTAAAATACTTTTTGTTACAAACTCATCAACAAATCTAAAAGCTAAATCATTTCTAAATATATCCGTTTTACCTATGGCTTTAAACCCATACTCCTCATGCCCTTTCCAATCCTGTTTAAGAGTATCATTTTTATAACAGACACAAACCTTAAAACAATATTGAATAATATATTTAAGAAATGCCTCCTTACCTATACTATCCAGTTTGTTGATTTTATTATATAACTCTCTCATTTTTGAAAGATAAAATTGAAATGTGCGTAAATTAGGATGTTCTTCCCTGACCATATAATCCTCATAAAAAGAGAGTTTTTCCAACAGAAGTGATTGCAATCTGCCGTCAATCTCTTTGCTTTTAATGAGTTTTGAAAAAACATCCTGTAAAGCCGGATAATAATATATTGTAACGCCTACTAATTTTTCCTTGACCTTTTCGTAAAGTACATCTTGTCCAAACAGTTTATTCATTCTGTTTTTTATTGTGCTAATCGCTACCGTATTATCTTCTGTCTCCGGTTTTCTGACTTGTTGAAAATTTAAATTAACCTTCCCTTCCGTATTTTCCTCAAATTTAATATTTTTATTTGCCGCAACCAAATATTTTAATTCCTGATTGGCCAAATATGTACTCTTCCCTATTTCTTTTTGATTGGCAACAATGAGCACTTTCATCCCTTCGTGCTCAACAAATGTGTTGATGTACCCTAATATTTCATTGACAGGACAATTACATCTTTCCAAATCATCAAAAATAAGAATACTGTTTTTTACTGAAAGAAATCCATCAAGAGCATTTGCAATATTTTCAGATTTTAATTCTAATCCGGCGATGGGGTTTATGATGTCAAAAATCACCGGCAGCATTTTACCGGTTATCTCTGTCCCTTTTTTAAATATGCCTTTTGCTTTTCCTGACCTCGTCAAATACGATTCCATCAATATTTGCTTTGATACTTCTTCAAGAGAATTTACTCCGTATAAAGATAAATATATGATTTTCTTCGGCTTATACTCCTTTAAATTTCGTACTTTGTCTTTTTCATGTTTTTCCAACTCACCACGCAGACGCTCTTTTATGAAATAGGTTTTCCCGCATCCCCATTCGCCGTCAATCATAACCGCGTAATTATATATATTCTCGTCAATATAATTTATAAGAACATCGACGATTTCATCATCTGTTAAAATATGTGGTTTATTTTTCATGTATGTACCTCGTTTTTAATTCAATAACTATGTTGTTAGCCCCATATTTTCCTTTTCATGATCTACTCCATGACAAATAATCTCTGCTGCCTTATAATATCTTAGGCCGATGAATGATAATATGTATCTGTTTGTTCGAAACTTTCTTTTCGTACGTATTTTAATAATTTAGAGGGTTTTTTTATCATTTTTTATCCATTTTAATCCTTTTTATCCTTTTTTATCCGTTTTAATCATTTTTTATCATTTTTATCCATATTAATCCTTCAAATGGATATTTATTAAATGACCTTTTCGTTATTCACCGGATTGAATCCCTCTTCCCTTCCAATTCCATCGTATCAGCATTCCGGCTTCCCCCTTCTTTACGCAGATTCCAATAGCAGTGCGCATTTAAGGAATTCCAATGCAATTCTCCTGTCGGAGTTGTATTAATCTTACGGACTTTCCTGCTGAATGAACAGTCTCTCTGTCCTCCCCCGTAGGATTGGTATTATCCACCACAAATGAGCGTCCGCTTTCCATGCATTCCTGTAATAGCATATTCTCTTTATTTCTTGTATGTAGGGTATCCAGATTGACGTGGACATAATCTTTAAATCGTTCATGGTAAAAGGTCGATTTGCCGCTCGCTTGGATACTGATAAAACACAACAGGTGATTGATAGGTTATGTCCATTTTATTTGTTTCAATCTTTGCTCGGAATAAACTCCAAATCTTTACAAAGTTTACATATCGGATAATCTCGGAAGTCCCGCTTTTTTTCCTCATCTAGTCTTGCGTAAGTTTCTTTTGCCTTATCTCCTTCTCCAAGCAATATATACGCGCCCACTTTTAATGACAAATCCATATTATCTCTTGTAATCTTTCTCAAATTTACCAATTCTTTTTTTGAGAGATCATTCTTGCGTTTCAATAACTGATATTTATTTATCATATGAATTGCACTTTCTTTATTAGGGTCTTGCTTCTTGAGCCAATCACACAATTCCAGTGCAGTGTCATAGTATTCATCATCATTTGTCTCATCATAAACTTTTATCAACTCCAATAGGAACAGCGTTACATTATTGATATAATACGGAGATATAGGAATCTTTTTTATTTGCTTTATAATTTCCGGCAAATCGATATTTGATGCCTCAATCATCTCATTCTTTGTCAACATTAAAAAATATGTACTGTCAAACTCCGTTTTATCCGCAGTAATACCTTTAAAAATAGCTGGAGCATCATAATATCCAAATAAATCAAACTTACCGCTATCTTTTCTACAAAGCGCACAAATCAACAGTTTCAGGTTCCCAAATGATATAGTTCCAAATCTACTTTCTTTAATATTCAAATCAACTTTCTTCTTATCAATTATACCTTTTACAAGCAACTGAATATTTCTCTCATCTTTCTCAGAAAGATTCTCACAATCTAGTTCTTCTTTTGTATGAACTAATTGCAACGCCTTATCCACTTTCTCCAGCCATTCGACATGTTCCTGAATTTCCTCCAAATCCGGTATCTTTCCTGCATCATCTTCTTTCAAATTCAAATGCATAAAAACCCCATTAATTTCCATACCGTTCGCTTGCCAAATATTCAAGAAAAATTTTTCATCATTCAATCGTTCTTTTAAGTTGCCATTGAGCTTATAATTATATTTCAAAGATTTATTTTCCATATCAAAGATCAACCTATGGCTTTTCCCAATCAGAATTTCCTCATGATCTGCATAGATCATTCTTTTAAATTTCCTATAAAATATTTCATTTCCTGCTTTAACTACTCCCTGCCTATCCGAAAAAATAACCTCTATCTTTTCTATATAATCAACAGGCATTTGCACGTCATACCCAATATCTGTATATAGATATGTTCCGTGTGTTAAGAGGTACTTAATTGGAAGATTATAATTATTACCACTTTGATTCTGCACAGATGTAAAGCCAAACAATAACTCTCTAAAGTCCTCTTTCTTTACTTTATCACCATCAATCTCAAATGATGAGTCAATATATGCTCTTTGCAATTTATAATTTCTCACGAAGTTCATAAATAGATCGGAAATTTCATCTATGCTCTTAGGCATCGGTATTAATGGAACACTCTTCATCTTTTGTCCCTCAGTACAATCTCTCAGCAGCCGTTTGAGTTCATATGGCAAAAGCTGAGAATAGTAAATCTGCTCATGATCTCCATTTAAGTCAAAAGACACTACAAGAAGCATTGCTCCGCCTGCGTTCAAGAAATTATGCAAGTCACTTATTTCTATCGAATATGAGGTCTTGTTTTTTTCAGGTGCTTTCAATATACACCCTTTAACTTGCACATTAACACTATCCATATTGCTCTTTTTATGATTCATTCCTTTATTCCCATAAACAAGAATACAACCATCAAAAGATGGTCCCTTGTCCTTTGTAGGAATACACGGAACTAAATAACCTGTTTTTGAAATTATACTTGTCACAGTGCTTACCGCCAGACTTTCAACATCTATATCTACATTCATCTATAATCACCTCGTTCTTGCATCTTACAATTCTTTCAGTAACACCTCATTAACAATCCGTCACGTTATTTTGCCGGATGATTCTTTTCCAAATCAAGCTTTGCACAACCTCTATTTATTTTCTTTCCGCTCATTTGAACATCATACACTACTTCTTTTATATAGGAGTTATAAATCGAAAAATATTTCTGTATAAGTAGGAATAGTTGTACTTTTAGCTTATTATCTACTTGTGCTGCTTTGCTCTTTGCCAGATTCAGTTCATCATCTATAAATTTCAAATTATTTCCTTTAATGACATCAATTTCTGAAATTCTCAGATTGTTTTGATTAATATTTTCTAACATTGCGAGAATTTCATTATAGTAAGTTTGCTCTTGCGATGTTAATTCCCCTATAAGGTGTGTAATCTGTGATTTTTTTACTGCTATAAGTCTTTCAGTATTTATATTGATTTGCTCTAAATTTGATTTTTCATCAAGCAACTGTTTGCTTTGAGCTGCCACATTTAAAGCTGATACAAGATGATCCAAGACACCACGACATTCCTCATCTATAACAAATATTTCGTTCTGAATATCCATAGCAACTTTTACAAGAGTTCCATAGATTTTTATCTCACACATATTGCAGTTTTCGCATAAGCTTCTGTCATCAAAGATTGCGGAATTAAATTTAATATTATTTATAGAAGAAAGAAATTCCCCATAAAGGCGTATAAAGTCATTCTTCATTTCTATAAAATCGTCATTTTTATATAACATATTTGCAACAGTAAACAAAAAATTTTCTAGTTGATTATATGTATTTTCAAGCACTGAGCGTTCTTTTTCCATTATTCTATTCAAGTTATCTTCCACCTTTAAAGAAGTCTGAAGATGGTTATTTTCAATATTCAATTTTGTTTGTAATTCATGTGCCTCATTTTGGTTCTTGTTGTTATTTTTTAGTGTACAAAGAAATGTAACTACAGCAATCATACCCGCAATCAAAGAACCAATGATCCCGCCTGCAAAATTAATAAAATCATTTCCGCTTGCGTTTTTATAAGCAACAAGGCTATTAAACATGTAGAAAACCCCGAAGCAAGAAAACAGAATTAAAGCTATTATAAGTAAAACTACAATCACTTTTGATAGTTTGCTTTTCATACATCCCCCTTATAAAAATACTTACATTTGCATGTTATATTTTACTTTGCCAACAGTCTGCATTCCTCTCTGAAATAATAAATATCAGATGCTTCTGTACTTTTTAACTTTTAATATCATCATCCAGCCTATGAAATATAATACCACCTTGACCATTTGCAAACCGTTGACATTTTTAAGCCAACTTTTATGTCTCCATTCTTCTAAAGTAAATTTTTATCATATTCTGTTGCTTCTTCAATATAATCTTTAATAGTCTTTATTGTCCCCACCTCTATCTTTAAATTCCTAACTTGTCAAATAATATTCTATTTCTCTTCTCTGAATCCTCAATAATCTTGTCATACGATAATATTTCTATATACGCGTGTTTCTTGTCATGATATTTATAGTATCCCCTTTTATCCGGTGTTTCTTTAAAATCTTCATTTTCTGCTGCTTTTATCAAACTAGGTGTTAAATCACATACCGCATACAAATAAAACTGAGTATTATCACCAACTTTAATAATTCGCCCATATTTATCAGCAACCTTATTTGTGGATAGCTTATTTACATAATCAATTAATTGAACAATTGGATTTTCCGCTCGACTATAATCATCTCTCATAGGACGCTTCAATTCAAAAATAACAATTGTTCCATACTCTCTTCCAGTATTCTCCTCATCTGAAACAGCAACCGGATTATTAAGAATTAGTATATCTGTACGTTCCTCCTTAGGATTGTTATCAAATGGAATGTCTGACGATATATATTCACTATACGCTAACCGTTCATCAATTAACCACAGATTATGTGCCTGATACTCAATCTCTCCCGAAGTCCTACGCATTGGATAAATCAAATTATGCAAATAAGACTCCTTATTGAATCTATCATCATCATTTTTCTTAATTCCTTTTTTTAACAATTCCAAAATTATCTTTCTATGAGCCACATAATCTGCTAATGCTGACTTATTTGCATCACTAATTTTTTCTAATTGTTTTTCTAATTTTTCACTATACTCTTCATAACTTTCTGCGCCAACATCCATTTTATCCATTATTTCTTTACTTGATTTCTTCAACTCAGCATCAAATTTTCTCTTTATTTTATATAGCTCTTCATCCAATCCATTATCTTTTATTGAAGGTTTGATTTTTTTAATCTCTTCTGGCATATACCTAAGCAAATGGCCAAATTGAGGTGCTTGATCCGAAATATATTTTTTAATTCTTTCCTCTTTATTTTCCCTAACTTCACTAAGATATTCTGACAAATAATTCTCTACCTGTTCTTTTGCGCACTCTATAATATCTTTCATTGAAATGTCATTATCTTCCTTATCCTCGGATATATCAAATGATGTTCTGCTCGCATCAACATTATCATCCAAATATGAACCCGATATAATACCAACATAAAAGTATCCCCTGTCTGTATAAATTGTTTTATCTAAATCCACAATTTCCTTATCTAAATTGATAGGTTTTACCATACGATCATTCGCATAAAGAAAAAGTTTATTTCCATCAATAGAGGCATCCTCGATCTTTACATTTAATAATTTAAAAGTTTGATCTTTTACAAGCATATCAATTTCTTTCTCTTCACGTTTTATTTTTTCCTCAAGCATTGAATTTAAGCAAAATCTTTCTTCATCAAGCACATTGATTTGCGGACATTTGGGTGACATCAAATACATCATACAGTGCTGCATTAACTTCATCGCAATAGTTTCAGCATTCTTATTTACATGTTTCCGATACATCGGCAAATAATTTACCAAACTTATTCTTGTCATATTATCCGAAACATCACTTACTTCATTTAATCTATCATCTATGTCCAAATTATCTAATGAAAAGTCAAATGAACGTTTAACCCATACTCCATCATCTTTAAAAATACTCTCAACTTCTGTCTTTTGAAATGCTTTTAGCCAAGAAAAACGTCCAACTCCCTTGCCTCCCTTATCTGCACGATAAGCAGAATCCGACTGTAAAAATGAGCGCATATTATTCTCATCTAATCCAACTCCATTATCTATTATTGTAAATCCGATAATTTCATTTATGCTACTGTCAATTCCATCAATACTAGCAACTTGTTGAGGCTCTCTAATAATTTTAATATCAATGCGTCCCTCAAAGTTCTCTTTACTTTGCCTTTCCTCAATGGCATAAATAGAATTTACCACTGCTTCGTATAATGGAATTAATGGCTGCGTTTTGGGTAAATCAAAGTTTTTAACTCTCCCCACTAAATCTATAGTAAACCCTGCCATAATGCTCTCCTCCCCACATCTATACTTGCCTATCTTTACAATTTATAAATATATCTCTCTAACATTTGATATTTTCGGCTAAAACTTTTCCTCCAATGGCACCCAACTATCATCTGACATATCATCAACATACTCCGTATTATTGATAAACAGTTCTTCCTGAGAATCTCTCACAAATCCCCAATGCAGCTTATATTTTTCTGCGTATTGCTTAAATGCGTTGAACTTGTTACCAATTTGCAGGTCAATATTTTTGCTGTGACCTGACACCTCGCCACCCTTTGTTTCAATAATCCAATCTGTACCATCTTTTAAATGTACAACATAATCCGGATAGAATAACCATTGTTTTAAGAGGGCATCTGTATATACAACCGATAAATATTGCTGTCCAGTATCCCCATTTTTGTAAAACCATTCTACATTTTCATTTGATTCGCAATAGCGCTCGAAAAGCCTCTCAGGCAAACTCCTTGTTTTGTCCGTACAAAATTCATTCGTATATTCTTTGTAAGCATTCAATCGAAACAGCATTCGCTTTTTAACTTCACTGTATTTGTACACTTCCATTTCCGGAATCGTAAACGACGCTGTCTTAGGTTCCAGCATAAATGACATCTGCGCACCACCCATCTGTGCAGTAACATTCTTGAAATCTATCTTTAATTGTTTCGCATTATTTATTACAAACGCATAAAAATCTGAGTTATCCAATTCAATAAGTTTATATTTTGTCTTCTTCCCCTTACTGAACATTCTCCGTAATATATTCTTTACTTTCTGCGCCTGCATTCCCGTCACTTTCTTTATTTCATCAACAGAATGTAGCAAATAAATACCATGAGAATGAGTATTGACAGTGGTCTTTATCCTAATTTGATCCTTCACTCCACTTCCCGCTAAATCTTCTGTTGTCTGAAAAACACCTTGCAATATTTTACTATCTTTCTCATGGCTAAAATTATATCCTCCAGTTTCCAGATTTTCTCGATTTACACGCTTATCATTTCCAAGACAATACTTATCCTTGAAATAATCATATACCTTGATTAAAGTCTCCCGCTCTCCCAATCCATCAAAATCAAGATTACGCAACTCTTTTGTCAACGTAAAGCCTTTCGCCTCATCCTTGAGAAATAGCCGACGTACCTGATATGCCTTATCCAGCGAAGAAAGCAGACCCATTTTATACTGCGTGTCTAAAGTATAAATATAGCAGTAATCGAGCGTATTGATACCATAATGTTTGCGTTCCGGCATTCTCCTGATTCGTCCAATAGTCTGAATCTGAAAATCTTCACTTCCACCTTCACGAAGCTTAACCAATATCTTTGCTCGCGGACAATCCCATCCGGTAGAAATCGCCTGCTTCATAAGCAAAAATGCAGCAGAACCATCCAGATTTATAAGATCATCTCCTACGATTTTTTCATCACTCATCCAGATATTGACCATTCCATTATCGTAGGTATAACCCATGCTTGCCAATTTTTCTTCTACCGCATTAATTGTTTCCGGTTGTCCCATCGGGAACTGGACAAGAACAAGTGGACGAATATTAACTCCCATTAATTTATATGCTTCTGCCACTTCTTTTCGCTTTTCATCAGCCAAATCAAGAAGATAATCATAATCATTCTGAATCTCCCGGCTTTCATCTACACCCTCATTAACATGGATGGCACGGGTAATCAATCCTGCATTAATGACCTCTTCTTCCGGTATTTCATAATATTCCTGATGCGGAACTTTATTTGCAGTAGCAGATACACGTATAATATTTTTTGCCGCAAATGCGCTAATAACATCATCCGCCTTTTTCGTATTATTCAGATGTTCCTCATCAATAATAACAATAAAACGCACGCCTTCTTTATGTGCTTCTGCAATTTTCTCAAATAGATTTGAACGCTCACTATCCTTCAATGCGGTATTACCTTTTTTTGTCACAAGTTCCCAGTTGATAAACGTAATGCTCCCCGCTTCAAACCCTGACAACATAGAATGGATCAGATTTCTGGTATCCCGTTGCGGTGTCAGCGCATCCATACTATCCCTGCTCTGTTCTTCCAGATTCCCTTTACCCGGACAAAGCCAAACAAATGCCGTATGACCATCTGTATTTTTCAAATATTCATCTATATATTTGATAAGGATGACTGTCTTTCCGGCTCCAGTAGGGGCTTTTATGGTAATAATTTGCTTACTGCTTATATCAGATGTCTTGTCAATCAAAAATTCCACACAATCATTCTGAAATTCAAAATCTCTAATACCATTTACCATAGTTCTCCTGCCTCCCGCAATTCAAAATCAAAATAGCAGTCTGGAATAATATATGTATTTATATCCTGCAACATCTTTTCTTGTGAAGTGGAAAGCAACACATCCTGATTGATAAAGACAGCTTGCAAATCCTTGTAATCAGCAAATTTCTTTTCAAAGTCATCCATTTCTTCATCATCCATGATGATGACATATTTTTTATTGTCGATTTTGATGCCATATTGCAACTGTGTCATTTCTTCAATATGATCTAGCAGATCATCGTAGATTTCTTCACTATCTTTAGCTATAAAATCTGTTTTATAGTATTTTAAATTAGCTGGTAATCCTTCAGAATACTCACTGCCATCTGTGCGATTTCCTGTTATAACTGTCTTTAATCGTTGATATGTAACATCTTCACAAATACTTCCTTCATTATTAGTACATAAGATCACTTTACGATTATTATTATATTCATAATTAAGTTCTAATACTGCCTGTCCCGTAGTTCCAGATCCTGCAAAGAAATCCAGTACACAAGCATTTTTATTTGGATGAATTTCCAATAAATATTTTATAAGACTAATCGGCTTGGGATAATCAAATACTTTACCATCAAAAAGAGTCATGATTTCTTGAGTTCCTCTCGCTGAATTCGCCCCTTCTAAATCTTTAATCAAATTTTGATATGGCAATACCCTCTCAATAACTTCATCATTATTATTTACATATTGATATTGCTTAAAATATATAACCCACTGACCATTTATTCCTTGTTTCATGACTATAAAACCATTATCTATGCCCCATTTCACTTTATCTTTAGACCATCTCCAATTCCAATTGGGCTGTTTATTTTTGTAACCACCTGCGTAAATGTATGATCCATCTGGCATTTTAATAGGATAATTTAATGCATCAGAATAATGATGTCCTGTCATACGTCTATCCAATTTATTTAAAATATACTTCCCCCGTTTAGAAATATATTCATCCTCAAATTTATATTTGTTATCATCTTTTATTACTTTACCGGCTACCTGACAGCTATCTCTATTCTTAGCATATATTAAAACATATTCCGTTACAGTTTTTATTTCAATCCCTGTATTAGATCCCGGTGTTGATTGCCATATCATTTTTGCCAAAAAATTATATTCACCGAAAATATTATCACAAAGTAACTTTAAATTATATAACTCTATTTCATTAATGGAAATCATTATAATACCTGAAATATTTAAAAGATTTCTTGCAGCTAACAACCTTTCAGACATAAAGCTTAACCACTTGCTGTGTTTAAAACTATCTGTGTCATCCACGACACAATCATTATAAATAAATTTTTGACTTCCCGTATTATACGGCGGATCAATATAAACCACATCAATCTTCCCTCGATGTGTCTTCTCCAACAATTTTAAAGAATGTAAATTATCTCCTTCCAGAAGAAAATTATATTCCTCACTATTCGGATTTCCAATAATCTCCCGCTCCTTCACCTCCGTAAACACTGGAATATGTGTCTGCATTTTTACATCCACTTCTTCCTCGTGTTCTTCCCATACAAGCCCATATTTCTTAGAAGTGAGTTCCTTCTCTATCTGATTAATCGCAATCAGAGACTCATCATCACTATGCTGTTCTTTCAGTTTTTCCAGAAAGCTTATCATCTGCTCTCTCTTAATCTGTGATAAATTTGCCATAGTATCCTCCGCAAAATTTCTTTAGAATTCTTTACTAACATTCATTAGATATTTGTACAATTCACTTTGGTTTGTATTTACCATATCGTATAATCTTAATTTCTTTTCTTGCGCCTTTGAAATCACAAAAAACTGATTGGATATAAATGATATGTACGTATCCTTATCAACTTTCTCTTTTCGATATTCAATCAATCCCCTTAAGTCATCATTTATCCATTTGATTAAAAACTTTGCAACTTCATCGTCAGTTTCAATCCCCTGAAAGAAAAAATTAAAGGGAAGAAAAAATAATATATGTTTGTCTTTAGACATTTCCGCCAATATATGAATTATCAATTTTTCTTCAGGTAAAGAGGCACCATTCTGCTGAATTTTTTTCAAATCGGTCAATGATTTGTCACGAAAACACCAATTTATAAAACATGCCTGTTGCTTACCATTTACTTTGGAATTTCCATAAGCAGTTACTCCCGGAGCTATTTCTGTAATAGAGCTACTCAACAGGCTTTTTCCCTCCATATATTTGAAATCAATTAATATCTTAAAATCAAGTTCATAATCAGAATTATAAATATCAGACTGCCCATCACTTTGTTCATGATGCTTTCTCCAAGTAAATTTTTCATTTTTCTTTTCTGTTACCAATTTTGATAAATTAATAAAATCACTTAAATATTCTTCATTATCTGCCGGATGTCCTTTTATAAAGTTTTTTACAATAATTGCGGCGGGTAATGGTTCTAATAATATCTCTTTTTTATCAAATCCCATACATACTCCTACCTAGCTATTTCTGCATATTCCTTTTTATTAAGGCATAGATAATTCAGATAACAATCTGAACATTTTTCTTTGCTGCATTTTTTCTCCAAATGATTCGCTCTGATATTTTTTGCCGCTTCCTTTATTTCAGTTGCAACATCATCTATCAACCCTTCCGTAACGCGAACTCTTTCATTTTCTGCATTATCCAAATTCAAAATTTCTAAATAGTCCGCCTTATGACCGGTAAGCTCCTGATATCCCAATGCGTATATACGGAGCTGTTCTGCATTTACGCACTCCGTCACATCTCTATCCGCTGTTTTAAAATCAACAATGGTTGTTTTAACTTCTCCGGATAATTCCCGTCTTTTTACTAAGTCAATACGACCATTTACCTTGATTCCATCTCCCATATCAAGCTCTATATATGCCTCTGCCATTTCGATGTTTTTGAAATCAGCCTCGTTTTTTACAAAGTAACTGTCTACTGATCTCTTTGCCCCGGCAAGCATATTCTCTGCTAACTTCTCATTCGCATAAGGCAAGTAAAATGTTTCATCAACAATCGCCGCAACTTCTTCTCTTGTAAGATTTCCACCTTCTAGATACTTCCTATGAATATTCCTCACAATATTATGCATAGCAATTCCATGTCCCATAGAAGCGGCAAGCGGCTGAACAAATCCATAAAACATAGATAGTTTAAATCGATATGCACAGTCGAAATAATCCTGAAGTATCGAAAAATTGAGATTAATTGCTGCCTGTTCTTTATTCATAGGCGGAAGTTGTGAATCTGTATACTCCATTTGAGCATCATAACTAAGCATATAAGGCGACTCTTTAGCTTCTATCAAAAATTGTGACACTATTTTATCTCTTCCATGTGGCGCTCTCGTCAAATACAAATATTTCTTCGCCCTTGTTACCGCAACATAGAACAGTTTCCTTTCCTCATCTATGCCACCTTTAAAACGCTCAGAATTAGAAATCCACGATTTATCAATCACATGCCATATGCCTTTTCCACCTACCCCTGCCGCTGGGAAATTATTCTTACTTAACTGTGGCACAAATACTGCCGTATATTCCAAACCTTTCGCCTGATGCACGGTCATAATATTGACAGCATCCGGTCTTATGTAGGTATTTGCAAGATGTCCTTCCGGATAGTAATCACTTGCTGTATATTGAAGGAACTTGCAAAAACGCTCTAATTTATTTTTAGGCAACGTTGCAAAATTAATCGTTTCAAAATCATGAATAACTTGACTGAATTTCCCCAAATTGTACAGAATTACTTCCGCATGAATATTCCCGCTATCTTCCGTAATATCTATCCTTCTTAAAAAGTTGTGAAACACATCTTGAAGAATAAAATCTGCATAAAATTTCTTGGAATTAACATCTATTGTTGCCAGATATCCTATCGCATCAGTTAAATCCTTAAGGTCAAAATGATATTCTACCCCTTTCCATAATTCATACAAATCATGCATGCTTATACTTCCTTCAAGGTAGTCAAATATGCCCTTTGCCGCTTTACATTCCTCGGTTTCAAATAGTGCATTTACTCCTTCTACAATATAAGGAATATCATATTCATCAAACTTTTTAGAAAAATCATCCCCAAACTTTTTCTTTCTAAGCAGAACAGCCATTTCCGAATAATTAATCCCAACCTCGTGCAAATCTTTGATTCGCTGTGCAATAAAATCACATTCATCTTCTATCTGTTCAAATTCCCGATAAACTGTATCACCATCCTCATACTTAAATTCAGCACCGGATTTCATCTTTTTTGGAAGTCGTTTTGCATTGTTAACGATAACTCTATGTGCGATATCAACGATAGCCTCCGAACTCCTATAGTCAGTATCCAAAACAATATACTTTTCAATCCCATATCTTTCTTTAAATGTGAGAATATTATCAGCATCACTTCCTCTAAACTGATAAATGGTCTGATCATCATCTCCAACGATACACAGATTGCACCCATAATCTTTTATACATCTTATCAATCGCTCCTGAATCGGATTTGTATCTTGGTATTCATCAACAGTCAGATATTTCACTCTATCAGTAATTATTTTATAAAATTCTTCATTGTATTGCATCTGTTCTAACATTTCCCTAAGAATTAGAGAATAATCAAAGTAGTGCTTTTCGTAAAATAAACTCTTATATTTTTCAACCGCTGCCAATGTTTTTGCATCCCACTTAGCGTGTTCATCCCAACTTTCATTTAATATACTCATCGTAGATAAAAACAATGAAGTCTCAACATACATTTTAAGTCCAAAATCCTTCATTCCAGAATCAAAATAATTCTTGTCAATAAAAAGTTTCGTTTTTATCTCATCTAACACAGTAAAATTTTGAAACTGGGGTAGAAATTCCTGCAACATTCTCAAACAAAAACCATGTATCGTTCCAACGTACATATCTGCAAAACCAACCGTACTTCCAAGTTCTTCTTTTGCATATTTGTAAATTCGACTTTTTAATTCCGCAGCGGCTTTTTCTGTAAATGTAAACGCAACAATATTTTTAGGCTGAATATCTGGTTTGCATTTTAAAATATTGATTATTCTTCTTGTAACTACACCCGTTTTTCCAGCCCCTGCGCAAGCAATTATCTCAAGGTCTTCATCAATTGTTTTGACCGCCTCTGCTTGTGCGTCTGAAAGCTTGTCTAATAACCCCATGTTATTCCTCTCCGTTTTCAAAATATTTCGCAACTACCATATATATTTCTATAGCAACTTCGTTCTTGCTTTCCACTTTACTCTTTTTTCTGTCCGTTTTTTCGTACTCTACGCGGATCTTCCGGCTTTTTAGCATCATTAGGAATAAACCAGCGATTACCTACGAGCTCAGCTCCTTTTATACGCCCTTCTTTACACAAAATTGCAACTCTCCGCTGTGATATTTTCCATTCTTCTGCCTTAATGGATGATGGCACATAGTTCATTTTTATTCCTCCGTATACTCAAACAAATCCACTTATATTATATTCTCTATAGCGAATATTTTCAATAATGTTTTCCCTCTCACTCCAACTCAATCTCCTCCTCCGCCTTAACATAAACCTCCACCTGCGTATGTACATCAAGCCTATTAACAACCCACCCTCTCATCATACACATTTTAATAAAGTCATCAATTCTGTTTTCGCCATTCAT
Organism: uncultured Bacteroides sp.; assembly: GCA_964600805.1. Lineage (GTDB taxonomy): Bacteria > Bacillota > Clostridia > Lachnospirales > Lachnospiraceae > UBA3282. Next base: position 28,438 of record CAZRKN010000013.1, read on the forward strand.
TTCTTTCAAAGTTACAACAACTCCAAATTGCAGCCCTCGACCTGCTTTCGGATCAAGCCTTTCCTTTGTTTTAATACTAAGTCCCCACATACCTGATTGATAAGCCTTACGGGGACGGGCATTTTCCCTTAAAGCCTCACTGATATGTTTGACATTATCCCATTTACGGTACAATTTGCGTGCATCTTCCTCATAAATTGTATTGAGACCTTCCTCTGCTTGTCTGTTGTAGTCTATAGCTTTAATTACAGCTTTACCTTTCTGCTCCATAATTCTTCCGAAATGAATATCCATCTCTGTCGAAGTATAATCAACACCTTGATTTCTATCACTTTTAGGGAAATAAGCAAGTGTGGCCTTTGCGAAGAAAGGATGTGCATTCATATCTTGTGGTACCGGAATATTGTATGTGTATACCTCATACTCATCAATACTTCCCGACATAATAAATCTAATTTCATCCTCTTGAGAATATAAAATATCCTCAATCTTCTTTGGTACAATACCATACCCTTTTTCATACTTTATATTATCCTGCCGATTCCACCCCGCAGCGGAATCGATTATTAATGCTTTTGCTACTTCACGGCTTAATCCCATAACATGTATGAGATACGCCATTTTGCGGGTTATCCAAGGCGCTGCAAAAGATGTACCTGTTACAGTTGCTTTACCCAGAGGTTCACAAACCACAATTTTTTCAGAACCATCTCCTCCATAGTAACAAACATCCGGCTTGTAAAAAAAAGACAGCACCGGACCCCTTCTTGTATAGGATGCCGGTTTACCACTAAAATCCACCACATTCACAACTATGGAGTTCAGCGAATCTGCCGGTGCTCCTATTTTATTTACATTTGAATTTTTCTTCTTATTTGTACCTGCAACTACAAAAATAACATCATATTCATACTGAATTTTATCCAATTCAGCAGCCTCCGGAGATATGAAATTTGCATCAATTTCCATGGCGGAGCCTAATGACAGATTCCATACTTTTATATCTCGGTTCTTTTGAACAATCTCACGTATTTGCTTCAAAATTGCAAACGAACTAAATCTGCCTGCTGTAGCGACTCCAAAATGACGAACTCTGAAATTACCACAATTATCCTGCAATTTTGGATTAAATGACGGGCCATCGACAATAATTGATGTTACGGCAGTACCATGAAAAAAATCTTCCGGCTGCAACTCAATATCGTCACTTATATACTTCTGATACTCTACCCACTCTCCAAAATATACACTTTTATCAAATTGTGTATCAATAACTCCTACAATTGGCTCATTTCCCGGCTTAGGAATCAATAGTTGCTCTTCATAACTTTCACTGTCCGAAATCTCATATACTATTTCTGCAAAGTCTTTAACACTCATTGCAATTAAATAGGGAGCCTTATCACATAAAATATCTATCTCTTCTTTTTCCATCCTCAACGTTGTTTCGTCTATCATTTTAGCATTAATCATATTTATGCCTAATTTGCTTAATAACTCAGTTGTATCAATTCCAGTTTTGTATATAGTTATAATAGATTGCTCTCTTGCTGTTTGGGGCGCACGGTCTATGCGAAAATCCTCCACATAGAAACAATCTACAAGCGTTTTTAAGAATGAACTTTTGCTCATAATACCATCATTATATACGCCCGAATTAATATGTTCTGTATCATCACTTGATATATTTCCATCATAAAAATTCTGAATGACAGCCGCACATTTGTCCAAAAGTATTACTGATTTCTGCAGAGACTCAATGGCGACAAAGTAAGTAAATACGTGTTTTTTTACCCATTTATTATCTTCATTATATCCTTCTGAAAACTTTGACCCTCTCACTGATTGGTTTGGATGTTTTCCGCCATCCGACAGCAGAATTTGAATTCTGTTGCTCTTTGCCACAACTTTTCTATAATGTACGCTAACCAATGCTCCATTAATTGTTTTTTCCTGATTCCAAAACAAAATAATATCCTGTAACTGATTTTTTAGCTTCAAAACATGCTCCGAACTAACAGTTTTCCCCTTTGGCAGATTAGCAGGTCCAAAAACATTCGGTGCCTTTCGTTTTTGAAATTGGCCTTTTAATTGCAAAATATTATTCATCTTCGACCTTCTCCTTTAATTCTCTGGCAACACTGCTTTTTGGTATTTTACTCAAAATTTCAATTTCTCTTATAGTGAAATTCTGCTCCTGCAGCCGTTTTATATCTTCCGGTTTTTCACCTGTAACCGTATAATATAGCCTTCTAAAATAATCCAATTCATCATCCGGATTACTAAATGCTACTGCTGTCTTAATTAAATTTTTTAAGTCGCCCGGATATGGTAATGGTGAAAGTAACATCATTATTTTTCTGAATAATCTAATATCCTTTTTTGCCAAATTAAATTTAGTTAAAAACTTATTCAAATATTCCTCCGATATATTCATCAAATCTTCTTGTGAATATCTATTAAAATCAATAACGGAATCGAAACGTCTAATAAGCGCTTTATCAAAATGTTCATATAAATTCGTTGTTGCCACCAGCACAACTCTTTCATCCATACGATCCATACTTTTAAGCAGCGAAGTTGTCACTCTCCCCATCTCACGTAAATCATTGGCATTTGTCCTATCTAAGGCAACTGCATCTATTTCATCAAATAAAACTATGACCTTCTCCGGATGAACAAAACCATTTATTTCTTTAAATAGTTCTGACATATTCTTCTGTGTCTGGCCCATTTTACTGTCAATAATGGCGGAAAAATCAACCATGTATACTTCTCTTTCCAATATTCGCGCTAATTGTTTAACAGCCTCCGTCTTACCTGTTCCGGGTACTCCCTGAAAAAGGAATTTATTAATTCCTGCATTATGTGCTACTGCGTGCACAATCCCTAATAAATCCTGTGTAATCTCATCCGGTAACCATAAAGGATCGCTTTTCTTTTCTATTTTTTCAAACATTGCAGATTCATTTTCGCTCATTTGCGGAATGAAAGTATTAGCGTTTGACATCAACGCCATAATATATTCCGCAAGCTGATAGTCCCCTGCCTGATCAAAATATCTTGCTATTTCATAAGCTTCACTTCGAAAACCGGCATCATTATTCTCTGCATAATATTTTATTAAATTAATAACGCTCTTCTTTTTCATATGTTATACCTCTATTTTTCTTTGTTATATATACTTTAATGCCTTGGGACATTTTTGTCAATATTGGGACATTTATTTTAATAATATTATTTAAATGTCAGTAAAAATATTTTCTACTATCGTCAAATTTTAAAAGGACTCTCCGAAAAAACTTCGAAAAGTCCTAAAAATTAACAATAATTGATTTTTATGGAATCCGTCAATACCTCACAACCTCCCCATTCTTCAACCCCATCGTCGAATTCTCAACCACCTTACTATCATCATCCAGCGCGCCTTCCACTGCTATCCAATACTCATTCTCATCCAGTATCTTTACATATAGCTGTTCCACATAGTACTCCATGCCGAGGATTCCTTCACGTTCCTTCACCACATACACATAGCTTCTGGTGTCCTCTTTATGGACCGCCGCAGGAGTAAGGCAGCAGGTGTATTTTTCACCGGATTCGGAACGTCTCATAGTAGCGGACAGTCCGGGCGTTCCTATTCCTTCCGGCAGATTTACGTATATTTCATAATTTCCGGGTGAAGTCGCGCTTTCGCTCAGATAGTTTACTTTATAGTCCTCTCCCTTGCTGCTTCCGTCAAGCTTCAGGGTTATTATATCATTCAGGCTGATATATTTTTTCTGATCTTTATCAATGGACACCTTAAACTGACAGGGAATGCTATCGTCTGCGAACAGCATCGCCGCTGTGTCGGGAGTTCTGTTTCCTATACTGATATAAATATCCGTAATAAGTCCTCCGCTTGCTGCCGTAATCTGACCTTCCGCCTCTTTTATTTCCTTATATACCGCCAAATCCTCCTGCAATGCGGATAGCTCCGCCTGTAAGTCAGAAAGTGTCAGCTGCATCTCTGAGAGTTCTATCTGACTGATTTCTAATGCAGGATTTGCCTGATCAGGGAGCTGCATATCGTCTATCCTTCTCTGCGCTTCCTTCATGGTATTGGACCTCTGCCATTTAGCGTCTCCCTCCGCATATGCCGCTGCCTGCAGCGCATCTTCCAGCATCTCCTCATTGTATCCATCTTCACCTCTGTGGTTTTCAAGTTCCTCCTCTGCCTTGCTCACTTCATTTGAAGCCCTGCCGACTAAAGTGTCCTCATGCCTTGCCAAAGCATCATAGTCTTCTCTGGCACGCTGTTCTTCAATTATCTTTTCTACTTCTGCAAGCTGTCCGTTATATATTTGTGCATTGATCTGAAGCTGCTTCTCGGTAATCTGATTCTGCTGCCTGGTAACTAAGATCTGCTGGTCGGAAATCTTCTGCTGCTTCGCTTCCATGATTTCTTCCAAGTCTTCCGTGTCCACCCAAAAGAGCACGTCTCCTTCTTCTACCCTGTCGCCCTCCTGTACCGCAATCTTATCTATACGAAGCCCGCTCAAAACATTAATCGGATTCTTGTTTCCCGCAATGATGATTCCTTCCGCCTCCACGATATGCTCTATATATTTCTGCTCTATGCTTGTAGTCGTAACTACAGGAAGCTTCGACGCATATATACTTTTAGATATAACCGTACACAGCCACATAAACACCAGAAAACCCAAAAAACCAACTATTATCTTTTTCTTTTTCAATCCACTTTCCTCCTGTAATTATTCCATAACCTGTGAATTTGTGCCCTCAAGCACAAATATTGCATAACACATGCAAAGCATAACACATACAAGTATGTGTGTGAAAAATTAATTTTTCACATTTTCACACTATTCTTTCAACCCCGAAAAAATAATCCCCTGCTCCAGATAATCCTGTCCCCAGACAAATACAAACACCGCCGGAATCAGCGTAATAATTGACGCCACAAACGCATACCCCGCCCTTGCCCATGTTATTTCGGGTAAATATAATGATAACGGCCACAGCGATTTATCCTCTATGAACGCCATCGGCTGCTCCATCATGTTCCAATACTCCAGAAATCCCAGCACCATTGCCGAGAGAAGTCCGCTTTTCCCCAGAGGCAGTCCTATTCTTATAAAAATGCTGATTTCCCCGGCCCCGTCTATCCTCGCCGCCTCGAACAGCTGTTGTGGGATGCATCTGAATCCGCCGTAGGTAAGGAAGATTGGAAAAGTAGAAAACACCGCAGGCAGAATAACCGCCATCTGCGTATTCAAAAGATCCAGACGTTTCAGCGCCAGATAGCTTGAAAGCATCGTGACCTGAAAAGGCAGGAGCATGAGCACTACATAAAGCACGAAAAGCACTCTGCTGCCTTTTACCTTATATACGGCAAACGCCCATGCAGCAGGCACTCCGATTAAAAGCTGTCCCGCCAGAATGCATCCTGTCATTTTAATGGAATTCCAGAACAGAACAAAGAACTGCGGCGTCATAAACAGCAGTCTGCCATAGTTATCAAAGGTCGGATAATCAGGTACAATCTTCCAACTTATAAATTCCATTCCGCTCGAAAAAACCGGTGACAAATACCGTCTCAACTCATCATTCCCCATCACGGAACCTGTTATAAGCAGTATTATAGGTAAAAAGGTAAAGAGCGCCGGAAGCAGGAGCGCAATTGTTGTTATTTCATTCTTTACTGTCTTATTAATTCTCTTCATTCTTCAACTCCTCTTTTCCCTCTACCACTCTATTAAACGATTGCGAAACTCCCTATTTCCATAATGTAGTTGTGCAATATATACAAAGCATAAGCAGGTGCTCTGCCGCCGTAGTCCACTGAAAGTGGACTTGTACTTTAGGTGCCGTATTTTGGCACCTTATGTACCGCTACGAGCGGCAATGCAGCGAAAGCGTGCCTGCGATGATTTGTATATATTGTACAACGGACGTCTTGAAAAACTTAGTTTCGCAATCACCTACGTCTCTCTATCCCACAAATACTGCAGCAGCATAATAACCACAAACAGGAATCCTCCCACGCAGACCGCCGCTGCCGCCATCTTATCAAAGTCCAGCCCTACGAACCAGTTATTGAACAAATGCTGCAGCAGATAAATATCCTGTTGCGGATATGAACCCGCAACCAGATATGCTTCTCTGTATATTTTGAAAGAATTCAAAAACGAAAGAATCACTATGGTATATAGGCTTCCCAGCAAATTAGGAAGCATAATTCTGAAAAAACATTGTATTCCTGAGGCTCCATCCACCCTTGCCGCCTCTATAAGTTCATTGGGGATTCCCAAGATTCCTGCCAGCCATAGAACTACCGTATAGCCCGTATTTTTCCATACATAGCTGAATACCAGTACCCACAAAGCCGCGCTGCTTCCCAGATAATCCGTATGTATTTCTCCCCAGAGTCCGCTCCATTCCCCTAACCGTGTCAGTAACAGATTTAAGAAGCCCTGCCTGTAAAAAAACATTTTCCACACCAGAACTATCGTTGCCGTCGGCATGGCAAGCGGAAACAGGTACAGTGACTTAATAATTCCCGCACTCTTTAATTTACTAAGCGGCAGCGCTATAATAAGCCCGATTACAACTAACAGCGGAATGCAGACTGCTATAAACCTGAAAGTATTTTTCACCGCGAGCCGGAACGCCTGATTCGCAAAAATCGTCTTGTAATTCTGCATTCCTACAAACTGACCGGTCACTGCCGTATTAAATGAGCGTCTGAACACATCCAGAAAAGGAATCAGTACGAAAATCACTACTCCAATCACGCTTGGAGCCATAAATAAGAAAAATACTCTATTCCGCCATATAGATCGAAATCTTCTTCTCAATCGCATTCACCGCTTCCTCCAGACTCTGTTCTCCCTGCATATATAGAATGCCTTCATCATATACGACGCTCTCCAGCATAATGTCTTCTATATATGGCGTATCAGCCGCTTCTATACATTTTCTAAAATCTGCAATCTGATTTTCATCGGACGGATAAACAGTCATCATGAGTTGAGTCCCTTCTTTGGTGTTAAAAAGGGTAGCATATCTCTCCGTATTATCAGGAACGATAAAACTCTCATCAAACGCCGATTTATTCACAGCAATCCCATAGAACAGATTCGACTGAATTTCCCTGCCAAGGCACAGTTTTATAAAATTCTCCGCCGAACCGGGATTTTCCGACGCTGCATTTATACCAAGCAGAGTTTTTGCACAAAATACATTACTGCTCTGCCCATTCATCACTGTCCATTTACTTCTCTCAAATCCCTCCGCTTTCTTTATAGAAACTATCTCATCATATGCGATGGTTTTTTGCAAAGCTGAATATGTCAGTTGTCTTGTCCCCTCATAATAGTATATTATGTTATCACCCGTTCTTAAGTAATCGGAATCGTCCAGAGAGTAACCCTGATGCTCCAGGAATGAATCATTGCGTCCTTTATACTCTTCAATTATATTTTCCGGCAATCCGTCCATCTGAGCATCATATATTCTCTTCGTCTGCTCTAAGAATTGTGTTATTGCTTCTCTATCTAGTTCTCCGCTTTCCGTTGTCCATGCCGGAACACAGGACATTGCAAAATAACGCATGATTCCTTTCTCCGTACAGATGTTAAGTATATCTTTACCCGGATTATCCTTACGAATCTCCTCCATCATATCCGCTATGCTCTCAAGGTCTTTTAACTGTAAAATATATTTTTCTGCTCCCATCATAACCGGAATCCGGATTTCACAAGGAATCACACATACCCTGTCATCCTTCTTCATCGCCTGCACGATGCTGTCAAATATTTCTTCCTCACCGCTGAGGCTGTCCAAAATTGTACTTAAATCAAGCAGCACACCTTTTTCAATATATGAGTCAATCGGCATATCATCCAATATCAGTACATCAGGACCTTCTCCCGCCATAATCTTCGTATTCAGCTTCTTCAGGGCGTCCTCTCGCGTAAAGGAACTGCCTTCTTCCATTCCGATTTCGTATTCCACTGCGATACCGGGATAAGCTGTCATAAACATGGCGATTGCCTGACGTATGGTTTCATTTTCCTTAAGGCTGTAGACCTTCAGCCTGTCGTCGGGAACAGTTGCCACATCAGGGTCATAAACATAGCGCGCCAGCCTGCCGCCGCTATATGAACTGACATCTGAAAATAAAGCCAGAAACTCATTATCAGCCAGCATAATCATATCTGTCAGTCCATAGGAAGGATTGGTAAAAGTGCAAAGACCGCCGTCAATAACCTGCTCCATCGCGCTTCCGCCTATTACATGGCGGTGCAGGCCTTTTTTCCCCGCAATATATATTACTTCTTCTTCCCCCGGGAAAAAGTACATTTGATATGTTCCGGTCATGTTATAAGTATTGCCGCCCGGATAATTTTCCTTTATGAAATCGGCTAAAACTTCATCTTCAACATATTCCTTTTTTTCCATATCATATATCAACGGCGGCTCGTATCCCGGTACTTCCAGAAACATCAGGTTCCCCTGAAACTGCATAAACACCGGGCTCTCTCCCTGAACTGTCATATAATATTCGCAGCTTCCGTCTTCCTTTACCTCATAAAGATCGCTGCTGTCTGAAATACTCACAAAAATCCTTCCGTTATCCGTTACTCCGACAGCATGAGGATATTTACTGTCTCCGCTCACCGGAATATCAATAAGGCTTTCGGTACCGTCAGGTCTGATAACAAGCAGCTTCGGTTTTAAAGTCTGTCCATAAAAATTGTATCCACCCTCATTTTTGTCAGATGAATCATTATATATAACCGCTGCCGTATTATCTGAACCAATGGCTATCACCGAAGGCAGATTTCCTTCCTTATTCAATCTGATACGCCATTCTCTGTCGTCCTCTTTCCATGTCGCCCCATTATCATCAGAAATCATAAACGCTCGATAGTTATCAGATAAAACAATCCTGCCATCCGATAACCTATGCAGCCTGCATCCATACCCACTGTTCCTGTCTTCAGCAAAGTCTGTAACTTCTTCCACATAACGTCCCATCGCCGGATTTACGTCTGCCTGCTGTGAATTCGAACCGCTTCCGTCATTGTCCGAAAGCGTTCCGTCTGAGTTATTTACGCCGCCTGCATTGCCGTCCTCATTTGCTTTCCCGCAACCCGTCAGGCATGTAAGAAGCATTACCATCGCCAGCAACAACGCCGATATCCTTTTTGTTTTCATTTTCAAGACCATGCTCCTTTCCCAGCCTGTGAGTTTACTTAGTAGTTTTATATCACATTAATCTCTAAAAAATCTCTAAGTTACTTTAAGCGCGTAAAAGCAACAGTACTCTACTCCGCCATATAGATTGAAATCTTCTTCTCAATCGCATTAACCGCTTCCTCAAGACTCTGTGCTCCCTGCATATACAGAATACCTTCCTCATATACGGCGTTCTCCAGCACAGTGTCTTCTATATATGGCGTATCAGCCGCCTCTATACATTTCCTCAAATCTGCAATCTGCTCTTCATCCGACTGATAAATATTTATAGTGACTTCAATACCTTCCTCATTGTTTATAATAAAAAAGGCGTATCTCCCATCCGGGTCCACCGGATGGGGGATAAAATTCCCATCAAATGCTGCCTTGTTCACTGCAAACCCATAATAAAGATTCGACTGATTTTTCTTGCCAAGGCACAGTCTTATAAAATTCTCCGCCAAACCGGGATTTTCCGATGCTGCATTTATTCCAAGTAAAGTTTTGGTACAAAATACATTGCCGCTCTGCCCATTCATCACTGTCCATTTACAATCATCGAAGCCTTCTGCTTCATTTATGGCAATCATCTTGTCATATGCGAAAACACCAGACAACGCCGAATATGTCAGCTGTATCTTTCCTCCGACATAATCCCTTCCGTTATCAGCCGCTCTTAAGATGGCGGAATCATCTTTGTATTCGCCAAAGTTCCCCTTCCACAGTTCATTTATTACTTTATACTCTTCAATTGTTTCCTCCGGCAATCCGTCTGTCTGCGCATCATATATTCTCTTAGTCTGCTCTAAAAATTGCGCTATCGTTTCACTGTCGAGCTCTCCGCTTTCCGTTGTCCACGCCGGAACGCAGGACATTGCAAAATAACGCATGATTCCCTTCTCCGTACAGATTCCTAATAAATCTTTACCCGGATTATCTTTGCGTAGTTCTTCCATCATATTCGCTATGCTCTCAAGGTCCTTTAACTGCGAAATATATTTTTCAGCTCCCATCATAACCGGAATCTGGATTTCACAAGGCATAGCATAGACCTTTTCATCCTCTTTCATTGCCTGCACGATGCTGCCAAATACTTCTTCCTCGCCACTTAAGCTTCCCAAAACGGTACTTAAATCCATCAGTATACCTTTTTCAATATATGAGTCAAGCGGCATATCATCCAATATCAGTACATCAGGACCTTCTCCCGCCATAATCTTTGTATTCAGACTCTTCAGGGCATCCTCCCTTGTAACGGAACCGCCTTCTTCCATGCCGATTTCATATTCCACCGCAATATCAGGATAAGCTTTCTGATACAGGGCTACTGCCTGACGTATGGTATCATTTTCCTTGAGGCTGTAGACCTTCAGCCTGTCGTCAGGCACAGTTGCCACATCAGAGTCATAGACATAACGGGCCAGTCTGGCATTGCTGAATAATGTCAGAAACGTATTATCTGCCAGCATAACCATCCCTGTTATTTCATATGAAGGATTACTAAATGTGCAGCGACTGCCGTCAATAATCTGCTCCATCGCGCTGCCGCCGATTACATGCCGGTGCAAGCCTTTTTCACCTGCAATGTATATTACTCCTTCTTCTCCTGTGAAAAAGTACATTTGATATGTTCCGCTTCCGTCATAGGAATTGCCATCCGGATAGTTTTCCTTTATGAAATCGGCTAAAACTTCATCATCCAGATATTCTTTCTTTTCCATATCATAGATTAGAATATGTTCATAGTCACAACCATCCAGAAACATCAGGTTCCCCTGAAACTGCATAAAATCCGGACATTCTCCCTGAACTGTCATAAAATACTCGCATCTTCCGTCTTCTTTTACCTCATAAAGATCTCTGCAGTTTGAAATACTGACAAAAATTCTTCCATCATCTGCTATTCCGACATAATGCGGATATTTATCATCTCCGCTCACAGGAATATCAATAAGACTTTCAGCGCCGTCAGGTCTGACAACAAACAGCTTCGTAATATTGTTGTATTCTATAGATTTACTTTTACCGTCATCTACATCAGATAAAGCTTCACTATATATAACCGCTGCCGTATTATCTGCACCAACGGCTATCTCCCTGATAAAGCTTAATTTACTAAGCATTCCGGTATGCCAATCTCTGTCATCCTCTTTCCATGTCATCCCATTATCATCCGAAATCAAAAACGGTCTGACGTAATTAGATATAACAATCCTGCCATCCGATAATTTATGCAGTCTGCTTCCATACCCACTGATTCTGTCTTCAGGAAAATCGGTAATTTCTTCCACATAACGTCCCATAGCCGGATTTACGTCCGCCTGCTGTGAGTCCGGAGCGCTTCCTCCGACATTCTCCGAAGGCGTCCCGACTATATTATTTGCTCCGTTTATACCGCCTGTTTTATTCTCTGTACCTGTTTTCCCACAGCCCGCGATACATGCAAATAATATTATCATTATCAGAAGCAGCGCCGGCATTCTTCCTGCTTTCATTACTTTTGTTTTCATTTTTAACTATTTCCCCGGATGATTTTCGCAAATCACAATTTTCTTTATAAATACCCATTTAAAACTTTATATCACATTAATCTCTAAAAAATCTCTAAATTACTTTAAGCGCACATAAGCAACAGTACCCTATTCCGCCAAATATATTGAAATCTTCTTCTCAATCGCACTCACTGCTTCCTCAAGGCTCTGCGCTCCCTGCATATACAGAATTCCTTCCTCATATACGACATTCTCCAACACAGTGTCTTCTATATATGGCGTATCAGCTTCCTCTACACATTTCCTCAAATCTGCAAGCTGCTCTTCATTCGGAGGATAAATTAAAAAACGTAAAGTAATCCCTTCCTCAGTAGTCGTAGTTATAATGCTCCATTCCCCATCCGCACCCAGCTTACTTTCATCAATAATAAAGTTCGCATCAAACGCTGTCTTATTCACTGCAAGTCCGTAGCACAGATCCGACTGGTTTTCCTTTCCAAGGCACACTCTTATAAAATCCTCCGCCTGATTGGTCCTTTTTGATGCAGCATTTATTCCAAGCAAAGTTTTGGCACAGAATACATTGCTGCTCTGCCCATTCATCACCGTCCATTTACATCCCTCAAAATTCTCCACTTCTTTTATTGAAATAATCTCGTTATATCCGCTGACACGTGACAATGCTGTATATGCCAGCTGTATTTTTCCCGTGATATATTCATGTGCGTGTTGTAAAGTTCTTAAATATATGGTATTTTCTATGGAACCATCCAATTCTCCGCTTCCTTTCAGCCAGCTTTCATTACTTATTTTATACTCTTCAATCACTGCCTCCGGCAGCCCATCTATCTGTACATCATATATTCTCTTAGTCTGCTCTAAGAATTGCGCTATCACTTCACTATCAAGTTCTCCGCTTTCCGTTGTCCACGCCGGGACGCAGGACATTGCAAAATAACGCATTATTCCTTTCTCAGTATAGATTTTCAATAAAGATTTACCCGGATTATCCTTCCGCAGTTCCTCCATCATATCCGCTATACTCTCAAGATCCTTTAACTGCGAGATATATTTTTCCTCTCCTGCCAGAACCGGAATCTGGATTTCACAAGGTATTGCATAAATTTTATCTTCCTTTTTCATTTCCCGCACAATATTGTCAAATAATTCTTCCTCACCGTCAAGGCTGTCCAAAATTGTACTTAAATCCACCAGCAAACCTTTTTCAATATATGAGTCAAGTGGTATATCATCCATTATCAATACATCAGGACCTTCTCCCGCCATAATCCTGGTATTCAGTTTCTTCAAGGCATCCTCCCTTGTAACGGAACTGCCGTTTTCCATACCTATTTCATATTCCACTACAATACCGGGATAAGCTATCTTATACAATGCAATCGCCTGACGTATGGTATCGTTTTCCTTTAGACTGTAGACCTTCAGCCTGTCGTCAGGCACAGTCGCTGCATCAGGGTCATATACATAGCGGGCCAGCCTGCCGTCGTCGAATAAAGCCAGGAACGTATTATCTTCCAGCATGGTCATCGCTACTATCTCATAGGATGCAAATGCATAACGGCTGCCGTCAATGATCTGTTCCATTACGCTGCCGCCTATTACATGACGGTACAGACCTTTTTTACCTGCAATGTATATTACGCCTTCTTCCCCTGCGAAAAAGTACATCTTATACCTTCTGCTTCCGTCAAAATATGTATTGGGATAGTTTTCCTTTATAAAGTCGATTAAAACTTCATCCTCCACATATTCTTTCTTCTCCATATCATATATCAGCGGAGGCTCATATCCCGGCACACCCAGAAACATCAGATTCCCCTGAAACTGCATAAGCTCTGGGCTCTCGCCTTGAACTGTCATAAAATATGCGCAGCTTCCGTCTTCTTTTACCTCATAAAGATCGCTGCTTCCTGAAACACTGACAAAAATCCTGCCGTTATCCGCTATTTCAACATAATTATGCGGGTATATTTCATCTTTGCTCTTCGGGATATCAACAATATTTTCGGTGCCGTCAGGTCTGATAACAAGCAATTTCGGATCATGTATAAATCCACCCTTCTCTTTATCATATAAATCGGCATTATATATAGCCGCTACTGTATTATCTGCGCCAATAGCTATTTCCGAAGCGAACGTTCCCTCACTATGGGTTCTGACATACAATTCACTGTCATCCTCCCTCCATGTCGCTCCATTATCATCCGAAATCAGGCATGGTTTACTTGTATCAGATAAAACAATCCTGCCATCCGATAACCTGCACAACTTGCATCCAGACAGACTGACTCTGTCGCTTAAATCGGTAATTTCTTCTACATAACGCCCCATAGCCGGGTTTCCGTCCGCCTGCTGTGAGTTCGAGCCGCCTCCGCTGCTATTTTCCGAAAATGCCCGGTCTGTACCATTTGCTCCGTTCATGCCGCCTGTATTGCTGTCCGCATTTATTCCACATCCCATTATAAATGCGAATAACATTATCAAAACAAGCATCAATGACGACCTTCTTCTTGTTTTCATTCCTTGTGTTTTCATTTTCACTATCTCCCTCAGATAATTTTGCATAATGCAATTACTGCAAACACCCTACTCCGCCATATAAATCGAAATCTTCTTCTCAATCGCACTCACCGCTTCCTCCAGACTCTGTACTCCCTGCATATAAAGGATTCCTTCCTCATAAACGGCGTTTTCCAATACAGTATCCTCTATGTATGGCGTATAAGCCGCCTCTATACATTTCCTCAAATCTGCAATCTGAGATTCACTCGACCGATAAATATCCATGGTGAATTCGAGCCCTTCCTCATCGATTTTAATTATCCATGCATATTTTCCATTATCATTCACCCCTATGTTATTGGGAGCAAAGTTCCCATCAAACGCTGCCTTATTCACGGCAAGCCCATAGAACAGATTTGACTGATTTTCCTTTCCAAGGCACAGTCTTATAAAATTCTCCGCCAAATCAACTTTTTTCGATGCTGCATTTATTCCAAGTAAAGTTTTGGCACAAAATACATTGCTGCTCTGCCCATTCATCACTGTCCATTTACTTCCTTCGAAGCCCTCCACTTTATTTACGGAAACCATCCCATCATATGAGCGGGCACTTGACAAAGCTGAATATGCCAGTTGTATCGCTCCCCTGGCATAATCTGCTCCGTTATCGTTCGTTCTTAAGGTTGCAGAATCGTCTCTGTATTCGCCATTATTCTCCAACCACATTTCATTTGACATTTTATAATGAGCAATTGTTTTATCCGGCAGCCCGTCTATCTGCGCATCATATATTCTCTTAGTCTGCTTTAAGAATTGCGTTATTGCTTCTCTATCAAGTTCTCCGCTTTCCGTTATCCACGCAGGAATACAGGACATTGCAAAATAACGCATTATTCCCTTTTCCGTACAAATGTAAAGTAAATCTTTACCCGGGTTATCCTTGCGCATCTCTTCCATCACATCCGCTATGCTCTCAAGGTCTTTTAACTGTGAGATATATTTTTCCTCTCCCATCATAACCGGAATCTGAATTTCACAAGGCATCGCATAGACCTTATTATCATTTTTCATTGCCTGCACAATATTATTCAATATCTCTTCCTCACCGCTTAAACTACTCAAAATTGTACTTAAATCCACCAGCATGCCTTTTTCAATATATGAGTCAAGCGGCATATCATCCAATATAAGTACATCAGGACCTTCTCCCGCCATAATCTTTGTATTCAGGTTCTTTATTGCATCCTCTCTCGTAACGGAACCGCCTTCTTCCATGCCGATTTCATATTCCACTGCAATATCAGGATAAGCTGCCATAAACAGGGCGATTGCATGGCGTATGGTATCATTTTCCTTAAGGCTGTAGACCTTCAGCCTGTCGGCAGGCACAGTTGCCACATCAGGATCATAGACATAGCGGACCAGTCTGCCGCTGCCGGCGCTGCCGACTCTGTTACTGCAGAATAAAGTCAGGAACTCGTTATCTGACAGCATAACCATATCTTCTATTTCATAGTAAGAATTACTAAATGTACAAAGGCTGCCGTCAACAATCTGCTCCATCGCGCTGCCGCCTATTACATGCCGGTGCAGGCCTTTTTTACCTGCAATGTATATTACGCCATCTTCCCCTGTAAAAAAGTACATTTGATATGCTATGCTTCCGTTATAAAAATTACCTTCCGGATAGTTTTCCCTTATGAAATCGGCTAAAACTTCATCCTCCACATATTCTTTCTTTTCCATATCATAGATTAGGGGCTGTTTATAGTCATTGCCATACAGAAACATCAGGTTTCCCTGAAACTTCATAAGCTCCGGGCTCTCGCCCTGAACTGTCATAAAATACTCACAGCTTCCGTCTTCTTTTACCTCATATAGATCACTGCTGCCTGAAATACTGACAAAAATCCTTCCATTATCCGCTATTCCGACATTATGCGGATATTTATCTTCTCCACTCACAGGAATATCAATAAGGTTTTCGGTACCGTCAGGTCTGATAACAAGCAGTCTCGGAGTAAAGATATATTCATAAGAGTTCTCTTCTCCATCAGATGAAGCCTCATTATATATAACCGCTGCTGTATTATCTGCACCAACATCTATCTCCCAAGCATAACTTGCTTCGCCAAGCATTCTGGTATGCCACTCTCTGTCGTCCTCTTTCCATGTCTTCCCATTATCATCCGAAATCAGAAAAGGTCTATAGTTATCAGATATAACAATACTTCCATCTGATAACCTATGCAGTCGATTTGCAAACCAACTGATTCTGTCGTCAGAAAAATCAACAACTTCTTCCGTATAACGTCCCATAGCCGGATTTACGTCTGCCTGATGTGAGTCCGCGCCGCTTCCTCCGCCATTCTCAGAAAGCATACCCTCTGTACCATTTACGCTGCCTGTATTGTTGTCTGCATTTGTTTTTCCACAACCCATCAGGCATGTGAATAACATTATCAATACAAGCAACAATGCACTATTCCGCCATATAAATCGAAATCTTCTTCTCAATCGCATTCACCGCATCCTCCAGACTCTGTTCTCCCTGCATATACCGTATTCCTTCCTCATATACGGCATTCTCCAGCACGATGTCCTCTATATATGCCGTATCAGCCGCCTCTATACATTTCCCCAAATCTGTAATTTGTTCTTCATTCGCATTATAAATATATACAGTGTGTTCAATCCCATCATCTCCCATAATTACCCATGCGTATTTTCCATTCTCATCCATCCAGTTATTTTCGGTGAAGTTCTTATCAAACGCTGCTTTATTCACGGCAAACCCATAGAACAGATTCGACTGGTTTTCCTTCCCAAGGCACAGTCTTATAAAATTCTCCGCCAAACCGGGATTTTCCGATGCTGAATTTATTCCAAGTAAAGTTTTGGCACAAAATACATTGCTGCTCTGTCCATTCATCACTGTCCATTTACTATCCTCGAAGCCCTCCATTTTATTTATGGAAATCATCCCGTCATATACGAGAACTCTTGACAAAGCTGAATGCGTCAGTTGTATTTTTCCCTCGACATAATCTATTCCGTTATCATACGTTCTTAATATTGCGGAATCGTCTCTGTATTCGCCCTGATACTCCAGCCAAAGTTCATTTGACATTTTATACCGTTCAATTGTTTCCTCCGGCAGTCCGTCTGTCTGCGCATCATATATTCTCTTAGTCTGCTCTAAAAATTGAGCTATCGATTCTCTGTCGAGTTCCCCGCTTTCTGTCGTCCACGCGGGAACGCAGGACATTGCAAAATAACGCATTATTCCTTTCTCCGTACATATTCCCAATAAATCTTTTCCCGGATTATCCTTACGCAGTTCCTCCATCATATCAGCTATGCTCTCAAGGTCTTTAACATGCGAGATATATTTTTCCGCTCCCATTATAACCGGAATCTGTATTTCACAAGGCATCGCATAGACCTTATCATCCTTTTTCATTGCCTGTACGATGCTGTCAAATACTTCTTCCTCACCGTTAAAGCTTTCCAAAATTGTACTTAAATCCAGCAGCATGCCTTTTTCAACGTATGAATCAAGCGGCATATCATCCAATATCAGTACATCCGGACCTTCTCCCGCCATAATCTTCGTATTCAGTTTCTTCAGGGCATCCTCCCTCGTAACGGAACTGCCTTCTTCCATGCCGATTTCGTATTCTACTGCAATATCAGGATAAGCCGTCTGATACCGGGCTATTGCCTGACGTATGGTATCATTTTCTTTAAGACTGTAGACCTTCAGACTGTTGTCAGGCACAGTTTTCTCATCATGGTCATAAACATAGCGAGCCAGCCTGCCGCCGCTAAATGTGGTATTTTCCATAAACAAAGTCAGGAATGTATTATCCGCGAGCATAACCATCCCTGTTATTTCATATGAAGGATTATTAAATGTACACTGGCTGCCGTCAATAATCTGCTCCATCGCGCTGCCGCCTATTACATGCCGGTGCAGGCCTTTTTTGCCTGCAATGTATATTACTCCTTCTTCCCCTGTGAAAAAGTACATTTTATACGTTCCGCTTCCATTATAAGAATTACCACCGGGATAGTTTTCCTTTATGAAATCGTCTAAAACCTCATCCTCCACATATTCTTTCTTTTCCATATCATATATCAACGGCGTTTCATATCCCGGTACGCCCAGAAACATCAGATTCCCCTGAAACTGCATAAGTTCAGGACTCTCGCCCTGAACTGTCATATAATATACGCAGCTTCCGTCTTCTTTTACCTCATAAAGTTCCCTGCTGCCTGAAATACTGACAAAAATCCTTCCGCTGTCCGCTATGCCGACAGCCTGCGGATATTTATCATCTCCACTCACCGGAATATCAATAGGGTTTTCAGTACCGCCAGGTCTGATAACAAGCAGTTTCTGATTATAGGTATATCCGTCCTCCGCTTCATCATATGTACCGCCATTATATATAACCGCTGTCGTATTATCTGCACCAATGGCTATCTTTGAAGCGAAACTTGATTCACTGAGCATTCGGGTATGCCATTCTCTGTCGTCTTCTTTCCATGTCACCCATTATCATCCGAAATCAAAAACGGCTTATTTATATCAGATATAACAATCCTGCCATCTGATAGCCTGTACAGACTGCTTCCATAACCGCTGATTCTGTCTGCATCAAAATCGGTGATTTTTTCCACATAACGACCCATAGCTATGTTGCTGTCCGCCTGTTGTGAGTACGAACCGCTTCCGCTGCTATTTTCCGAAAGACCTGTACTACTGTCCGTATTTGTTTTCCCACAGCCCGTCAGCCATGTGAATAACACTATCAATGCAAACATCAATACCAACAGCCTTGTTGATTTCATTCTTATGGCCATGCTCCTTCCTTAGACTGCAAGTCAGCGCAGCGCTATAAGCGCTTTATCGCCCAGCCTGTAATTTATGCGAAACACAACTGACCTAAATGCATACTTGATAATGTTATATCACACGAATCTCTAAAGAATCTCTAAAACAATTTTAAATAGTGAATATGCAGAAACAATTCTTTATTCCGCCATATAAATCGACATCTTCTTCTCAATCGCATTCACTGCTTCCTCAAGGCTCAGCGCTCCCTGCATATACAGAATGCCTTCCTCATATACGGCATTCTCCAGCACGGTATCTTCTATATATGGCGTATTGGCTGCTTCTACGCATTTCCTCAAATCTGCAATTTGTTCTTCATTAGACTGGTAAGCTACAAAATCAATAGCAAGCCCGTCCTCATCGCTCATGCATATAGAGTAATATTCCCCATTCTCGCCCAATAAACTTTCATCAATGATAAAGTTCTCATCAAACGCTGCCTTATTCACTGCAAGACCATAGAAAAGGTTTGTCTGAGCTTCTCTGCCGAGACACAATTTTATGAAATCTTCAGCCGGAGCGACATTTTTTGATGCCGCATTTATTCCAAGTAAAGTTTGTGTACAAAATACATTGCTGCTCTGTCCGTTCATCATGGTCCATTTACTTTCCTCGAAACCCTCCACTTTATTTATAGAAGTCAACTCACAATATGAGCCGGTACGCTCTACAGCCGCATATGCCAGCTGTGTGAGTCCTCCGATATAATCTATTGCGGTCGAACCCGTTCTTAAGTATATGGAATCATCTCTCTGTTCCCCAAATTCCCGCTGCCACATTTCATTTGTTCTTTTATACTGCTCAATTGTTTTCTCCGGCAGCCCGTCTATTTGCGCATTATATATTCTCCTAGTCTGTTCTAAGAATTGCGCTATCGCTTCCCTATCGAGTTCTCCGCTTTCCGTCATCCACGCAGGAACACAGGACATTGCAAAATAACGCATGATTCCTTTCTCCGTACATATATGCAATAAATCTTTTCCCGGATTATCCTTGCGCAGTTCCTCCATCATATCCGCTAAGCTCTCAAGATTCCTTAACTGTGAGATATATCTCTCATCTCCCATAATAACCGGAATCTGGATTTCACAAGGCATTGCGTAGACCTTATCATCCTTTTTCATTGCCTGCACAATATTGCTAAATATTTCATCTTCACCGCTTAACCCGCCTAATATGGCGCTTAAATCCATTAATAATCCTTTTTCAATATATGAGTCAAGCGGCATATCATCCAATATTAATACATCAGGACCTTCTCCCGCCATAATCTGGGTATTCAAGTTCTTCAATGCATCTTCTCTGGTAATGGAATTTCCTTCTGCCATTCCGATTTCATATTCCACAACAATCTCAGGACAAGCTGCCTGATACTGGGCTATTACCTGACGTATGGTATCATTTTCCTTAAGGCTGTAAATCTTCACCTTCAACCCTGTACCCGGTACTGTTGCCACATCAGAGTCATAGGCATAGCGTGCCAGCCTGCCGCCGCTGAATATAGTCAAAAACTCATTATTTTCCAGCATAATCATTCCGGATATCTCATAAGCAGGATTATTAAATGTACAAATGCTGCCGTCAATAAGCTGCTCCATCGCGCTTCCGCCCATTACATGCCGGTGCAGGCCCTTTTTTCCTGCGATATATAGTACCCCTTCTTCACCCGCGAAAAAGTACATTTGATAAGATTCGCTTCCGGTATAAGCATTACCCTCCGGATAGTTTTCTTTGACGAAATCTGCTAAAACCTCATCTGTCACATACTCTTTCTTTTCCATGTCATAGATTAGCGGGTATTTATAGCCTTCTCCATCCAGAAACATCAGATTCCCCTGAAACTGCATAAGTTCCGGCCGGTCTCCCTGCACTGTCATAAAAATTTCGCAGCTTCCGTCTTCTTTCACCTCATAAAGATTGCTGCTGCCTAACATGCTGACAAATATCCTTCCGTTATCCGCTATTCCGACATTCGTCGGATACTTATCATCTCCTGTCATAGGAATATCTATGAGGTTTTCGGTTCCGTCAGGTCTTATTACAAGCAGCTTCGGATTAATGGTAAATTCATCCTCCTCTCCGTCAGACGAATCATCATTATATATAACCGCTGCCGTATTATCCGACCCAATGGCTATATCCATAATGTATGTTTCTTCCTCAAGCATTCCGGTACGCCATTCTCTATTGTCCTCTTTCCACGTCACACCATTATCATCCGAAATCAGAAACGGCTTATATTTATCCGTTATAACTAATCTTCCATCTGATAATTTATAAATTCTGTTCCCATGCCCGCAAAGTCTGTCTGACAAATCGGTAACTTCTTCCACATAACGTCCCCTGACTGCGTTTCCTTCCTGTGAATCCGAACCGCTTCCGCCGCCATTCTTCGAAAGCGTCCCGTCTGTACCGATTTCAACACCCATATTCGTTTTCCCACATCCCGTAAGGCATATAAATAACATTATCATCGCCAGCAGCAACGCCGGTATTCTTCTTGTTTTAATTTTCATAACCTTGCTCCTTCCTCAATTTTAAAACTACTCAGCCAATTGCGAAACTCATTCTCAATACCCAGAGTTTATAATGGCTAAACTCGTGCCATTACTGAACGATTTCACAATTGTCCATTATTTCTTTCTACTGCATGCATGATATTGTTATATCAGATTAATCTCTAAAGACTCTCTAAAATTTTCAGATTTGATTATACTGCAAAACAATTCTGTTTAAAGCAAATATTAAAACTTTTTAGATATTGTGTTCTTCATGCAAGTAGATTACAATTATAACTGCAAATAAGAAGTTCTGAATTTGGATTTGTGGATTCTGTCATGAAACGTATATGAAGTAATGGATTGAGAAAGGAAACGGATGTGAAAATGATGTATCCCTTAATCAAGAGAGCATGGAGCATTTTAAAAAAATTCTTTAAACGTTATTATGGCCGGTCTGAAAATGACATTTATATATCATTTGGCGAAAATTGTTTACCGGACCACTTGTTGGACAGATACGGTTTAAAATCTTTTACAACACCATATTCACACGGAAGGTCAAACATTGAATATATTAATGCTATTGAGAAGGATGATTTTGCTCATTTTCTGGAAAAGGACTATTTAAAGTACTGCGAATGCAATGGTAAGAACGTTGTCAGAAATTTTTATTATATAAAACTAAATAATATATATGAAGATTCTGTTATGAAAGGATTTGAATTTACACATCATGACGTTATCAGCAGCGAAAGGTGCCGCGCACAATTTCGCAGAAGGATTAAAAGAATTAAAGAAATAAGAAATAAAAATTTATATATTTTTTATCATAACAGATTATGTACACAAACGAATGAAAAACAATTATTAAATCAACTATATAATTTGTATACAAGATACTCAGAACAAAATAATAATGTTTTTGTCATTTTGTTTTCACAAATAATTGTGGAAGATAGGGAAGAGCGGAAGGTAGTTTATGAATTTAAAGACGGTATACACATCTTTAGATTTTACACATTGGAAGTTTGGGCCAGTAACGGTATCAATGATGATGTTTTTTGGGCGAAAACAGATGACGATTTAGTGTGTAAAATGATGAATTTTATACAAGAGAAAAAATTAGGGACATGCACAGACAGTATTAACTTATGAAGCCGACCACATACGGTGGCGTAATTTCATATAGTATAAAAAATTTTTAGAGAATAATTAGAGATTACTATGATAAGATATATACAAATATTAAATTGTAAATGTAATTTCAATATTTGTATAATAATCACTTCATATCGAACGAGGTTATGTCCCATGAGAATTCTACTTGCAGAAGACGACAAACAATTGAACAATGCCCTTGTATACAGGCTGGAAAAGGAAGGCTTCAGTGTAGACTCCTGTATGGACGGAGAAGAAGCTCTCTTCTATGGTGAGCAGAACATATATGATATTATTCTATTGGACAGAATGCTTCCTCATATGGAAGGTTCCGACGTTCTGTCAGCCCTCAGAAAAAAAGACATTACCACTCCCATCATTCTGATTACGGCATTAGGTTCTTTGTCCGATAAGGTGACAGGGCTCGACCTCGGAGCCGACGATTATCTGGTAAAACCCTTTGCTTTTGAAGAGCTTCTTGCCAGAATCCGCTGCGTCACCAGAAGACCGCGTACCCTGACAGAACATGATACGCTGACGGTTGATGATATCACATGGCACTCCGCTGAATGCAGTCTCACAGGACCCTCCGGCAGCTGTACCCTCTCTAAAAGAGAATCAGCTCTTCTCGAAGTATTTCTGCGTTCCAAAGGCCAGACACTTTCAAGAACCACTTTACTTCTCAAAGTATGGGGACCGGATAGTGATGTAGAAGAAGGAAACCTTGATAACTACATCCACTTCCTGCGCAGACGATTGCAAATAACGGGAAGCAGGCTTAAAATTCTAACTATACGTGGCGTTGGATACAGTATGCAGTAGACAATTTCAATAACCAGAGTTTGGACTAGAAAGGAAATGCTTTATAATGTTCAAAAAAGTTCATCTCCGTCTCACCCTGCTGTGTGCCGGAAGCACTGCTGCCATTATGATCATAATGTCCCTTTGTTACCTATATGTTTCAGAGCAGAGCCTGTATAGAAACCAATTCCAAGCCTTTGAAAATGACATTAATACAATTACTACCAATTTAGAGCATCAGACTGTAATCTCCATGGAATGGCTGTCCAAAATGGAATCGCAGGATAATTATCTTTTCTTTGTTATTGATAACGGCATTCCTTTTCTTTACAACCAATTAAGCGATTCAGACGAGGCTGCATCCAAAAACAAACTTCTTGAAGAATTTCTTGATAATTCGCATAGCAAAGTTTCCGTAAGCCATTATGCATACACATTCACCTCAGCCTCTACGGATGAAAGCTATATTGCAGGCATAATCAACATGGGGAAAGAATCTTCTTTGGAAGTCATTATTCTTTTTTCATTGGAAACTTTGAAAAGCCAGATAAGAGAGCAGCGTTTCCGCTTTGCACTAATTGATATTGCGGCTGTAATAATGCTTACCGCTTTTTCATGGATTTTCACCGGCAGGCTTTTGAAACCCATTATTGAAAATCAGCAGAAACAAATTCAGTTTGTAGCCGCCGCTTCGCATGAACTGCGCACACCATTAGCTGTCATACTGTCCACTGAGGAATGCTGCCAGAGCGCTCCGCCGGAAAAACTTACGGGCTTTTTAAAGACAATACATAACGAAGCCCTTCACATGTCTGCGCTTGTTAATGACATGCTTACCCTCTCAGGCTCGTACAGCCATCATTTTTCCGTAAATATGCAGCCTGTAGAGATGGATACGCTGATAATTAATGCTTATGAGGCATTTGAGCCTCTGGCAAAAGAGAAGTCTATTATCTTATCCGTCAATCTGCCTGAAAATACGCTTCCGACATGCACTGCCGACCCACAGCGCATCAGTCAGGTAATTGCCATTCTCATACAAAACGCGATAAGCTATACTCCTGAAAATGGAAAGATAGAATTGTCGCTTTCATATAAGAAAAATCATTTCCATATATCTGTTACGGACAACGGAATCGGAATCTCAGACGAAGATAAAAAGAAGATTTTCGACCGCTTTTATCGCGTTGAAAAGTCCCGCAGCGCTAAAGAGCATTTCGGTCTGGGACTTTCTATTGCTTATGAGATTATGCAGGCACATAGCGGCAGCATCTCTGTGACAGATGCCGACGGCGGCGGAAGCAGATTTACGATTATCCTTTAGGTTATACGAAGTTCAGGTAAATTTTTACTGGACATTTTTAAAATAGCGTGGCATGATATACAATAATACTGTGAAAAATGCATGGATATTAATTTGCAGAAAGGCGGTGTCTTATGCGTAAAAAAACAATTTTTATATGGATAGGAATGCTTTTCCTTTTACTCGACACTAAACTGAGCGGACTGATCTATTATCCGCCATATGAGCCCTTCCCAACCCCTGCTCCCGACACTGTTGATATGATCATCGGTCATCTTATCGGAGATTCGATGAAAATCGATATTTTTTCCGACATCATCGGCTGCCTTCTAATCCTGATTCCTGTCAGTATGATAATAAGCCAAAAAATGAAGCTTCCTGATAAATCAAATCAGATGCAGGAAAAACGCTCACTTATCTATGTGATTAAGAAAACACGGCGTGAATTCCGCGCTCTTGTATTCGGAAGCCTTACGCTCATTCTCTATATCGGATATCAGCTTATGCCTTTTGTATTAAACGGAGAACCTCGCTATCAGGCCGCATACTTCTGGTATATTATCCTTGTCCTGTTCAAGGCCGTGACCTTTATTCATGCGGGACTCATTTGTTGCGAATTACAGGAAAGTACACAAAGTCACATACAGAACAATCTGGCTGCCATCTTTATTATATTATCCGCCTTTGCCGGTTTCGTCCGCGCTATGTCCTATTTCTATGAACTTACGGGGGGTTACGGCATATATTACGCAGTGCAGATTTTTTTCGGTCTGCTCGCAACCGTTATATACTGGAAACATCAAAATCGCAGAAAAAAGGAAGAGAGCTGACTGCTTACGCATTCATTCTAAAGAAAAACCGGTATAACCCGCAGGCTGTACCGGTTTTTACATTTTTTGATTTTACTTATTTTCCTTTTCTCTAATATGCTCTGCCCCAGTAAACCATCTTCTTAGCAGGTTTTCCACAGCATACACATACATCTGATAACTGTTCCTGCTCAAATGGCATACAGCGGCTTGTAACTGCCAGCTCTTCCTTAATCTTGTCCTCACATTCCTGACTTTCACACCACATTGCTTTGACAAACCCTGATTTTTCCTCAAACATTTTTCTAAACTCGTCCATATCTTTTGCAATATAGGTATGATCTTCTCTGTGCGCTCTGGCACGTTCCAGCATTTCCACCTGCATTTTATCCAGAATTTCTGCTGCCTTTGTTTCCAAATCGTCCAGAGACACTTCCAGCTTTTCGCTTATGTCGCGGCGGCAGATGACGCATTTGTTTGCTTCGATATCCTTCGGACCGATTTCTACACGAATCGGAATACCCCTCATCTCCTGCTCGGAGAATTTCCAGCCCGGACTCTTGTCCGCATCGTCTACTTTTACGCGGAAATTGCTTAACCGGTCTTTTAACTCATATGCTTTATCCAGCACGCCTTCTTTTTTCTGCTGGATGGGAATGACCATAATCTGAGTCGGTGCAACTTTGGGCGGAAGCACCAGTCCGGAGTTATCTCCATGTACCATGATAACGGCGCCAATCAGTCTCGTTGTCATCCCCCATGAAGTCTGATGAACATGTTTTAATGTATTGTCCTTATCCGTAAACTGAACGCCGAACGCTTTGGCGAATCCGTCTCCGAAGTTATGGCTGGTTCCTGCCTGCAGCGCTTTACCGTCATGCATCAAAGCCTCGATTGCATAGGTTGCAACTGCGCCCGCAAATTTTTCCTTATCAGTTTTACGGCCCTTTATAACCGGAATCGCAAGCACATTCTCGCAGAAATCCGCATACACGTTCAACATCTGAATAGTTCTTTCTTCCGCCTCTTCAGCTGTCGCATGTGCCGTATGCCCTTCCTGCCATAAGAATTCACGGCTTCTTAAGAACGGTCTCGTTTCCTTCTCCCAGCGGACTACCGAACACCACTGGTTACACAGCTGCGGCAAATCGCGGTAGGACTGAATCGTATTTTTGTAGTAATCACAGAACAGAGTTTCGGACGTAGGCCTTACGCACAGTCTTTCCTGCAAAGGCTGCTGTCCACCGTGAGTCACCCATGCCACTTCCGGAGCAAAACCTTCTACATGGTCTTTTTCCTTATTAAGCAGGCTCTCCGGTATGAACATCGGCAAATATACATTCTGAACTCCCGTTGCCTTGAACATTGCGTCAAGCTGCTGCTGAATCAATTCCCATATCGCGTATCCGGCGGGTCTTAATACCATGCATCCCTTTACGCTCGTATAATCAATCAGTTCCGCTTTTTTTACTACATCCGTATACCATTGCGCAAAATCTTCTTCCATGGATGTAATTTCTTCTACTAATTTTTTATCTGCCATTTTAAATAACCATACCCTTCTGTCAGCATGCCAAAATTTTTTATACAGGCTTATTGTAATCTCTTAAGCAGTTCTTCTCTCTGTGCTTCATATCCCGGCTTGCCCAGCAGTGCGAACATATTCTTCTTGTAGCTTTCTACGCCCGGCTGGTTGAACGGATTCACACCCAGTAAATATCCGCTTACGCCGCAGGCAAACTCAAAGAAATAGAACAATTCGCCTAAATAGAATTCATTAACTTCGGGAACATTAATCATGAAGTTAGGAACCTGTCCGTCAGTATGTGCCAGAATCGTTCCGTTCATGGCGCTCTTATTTACGAAATCCACGTTCTTTCCTGCCAGATAATTAAGTCCGTCCAAATCAACAGGCTCTTCTCCGATTAAAATCTCTTCCCTGCTTGTCTCGATATTTAAAACTGTTTCAAACATGGTTCTTGAACCGTCCTGAATGAACTGACCCATTGAATGTAAATCTGTCGTCAAATCCACACTTGCCGGGAAAATACCCTTCTGGTCTTTACCTTCGGACTCACCGTATAACTGCTTCCACCATTCGGAAACATAATGAGCACTCGGTTCATAATTAGCAAGGATCTCTATAACTTTGCCTTTTCTTAACAAGATATTACGAAGAGCCGCATACTGAAGAGCATCATTTTCTTCAAACTCTGCATTAAGCGCCATCTTTCTGCCTTCCGCTGCGCCTTCCATCAATTTGTCAATATCCGCTCCCGAAACTGCGATCGGCAAAAGACCGACTGCGGTAAGAACTGAAAAACGTCCGCCTACATCATCCGGTACTACAAATGATTCATATCCTTCTTCCGTAGCCAAATTCTTCAAAGAACCTCTTGCCTTATCGGTTGTAGCATAAATTCTCTTAGCCGCGCCTTCTTTTCCGTATTTCTTCTCAGCCATTTCCTTAAATACGCGGAATGCAATAGCCGGCTCTGTCGTCGTACCTGACTTGGAAATCATATTGATGGAGAAATCCCTGTCACCAATAACATCAATCAAATGTTTAATATAAGTAGAACTGATTGAATTTCCTACAAAATATATCTCAGGTGTTTTTCTGATTGATTTATCAACTACGTTATAGAAGCTGTGTCTTAAAAACTCGATTGCAGCCCTTGCGCCCAGATATGAACCGCCGATACCGATTACCAGCAATACTTCCGAATCGCCCTGAATCTTGGCTGCCGCCTTCTTGATTCTTGCGAACTCTTCCTTATCGTAATCAACAGGAAGGTCAATCCATCCTAAGAAATCATTGCCTGCTCCGGTCTTTCCAACAAGCACTTCCTTGGCGTCTAACGCCAGTTTCTTCATAGATTCAACTTCATTTTCCTTTACAAATGAAGCTGCTTTTGAATAATCAAATGTAATTTTGCCCATCGTCCATCTCTCCTTTTTATAGGGTCATGCTTTTTTACTTATGTTTAAGTGTAGCATTGGTTATCGGGTTTTTCAAGGATTAACTAAAATAAGAGTGAAAAGATTTTTGGGAACTAAAAATGGGGAATCAATCATTCCCCATTTTTTCAATATACGGTTTAACCTTATTACCTGCATGCGCACGCAGGGTATCATACCACAGTTGACCCGTTTCAGCTGTCCCGGCATTTTCAGGAATCTTATCCCGGGTCTGCAAAAGTTCCTCGCATACAATCGCCATAACTTTTCCTTCCAGACCTGTTTCATTTCCTTGATTAAAACGATTCAGGCAATAACTAAGTGTATATTCCCCATAATATATAAGCTCGCGATATTCTATCGAATGTTCATTTATATAGTCATATGGATTGGACGATTCCGCCGGACTTGAGCATATTTTATCAAGCAGGCTGCCTATTACCGCATCCGCATCAAGGTCTGCGCGCCTGACAGCCTGACTGTAGCAGTCCTGTATCTGCTGAACTATATACTTCTGGCTGTCTATCCCTTCGTCCGCAATATGTGCAGGAAATTTACTCCGTATATCCGGCTCGTAATAACTGCCTTCGCCGGGTTCCCAATATTCTATTAGTTTACAGTCTTTTTCATTCACCTTAAAAGTCAGCGCAACCGGAATATGGCTTCCACCGACATCTTCTATGCCTTCTTCAGTGACATCGTATCTTTGATACAGCGCCCAGCCATAAAACGTGACCATATATGCCGTATCTCCGTCAATCGGCACCGCTGATGTATCAAGCATGATAAAATTACAAAATGTGTAAGGATTGAAGTCAGGAAAAGAAGACTCATTCCTGTCT
Organism: uncultured Bacteroides sp.; assembly: GCA_964600805.1. GTDB lineage: Bacteria > Bacillota > Clostridia > Lachnospirales > Lachnospiraceae > UBA3282. Next base: position 57,980 of record CAZRKN010000013.1, read on the forward strand.
AATATGGCATTTAGTATGACAGCCTCATTTATATGGTCTACGCCTTTTATGGAAACCAATTCGCCATATATAGGACCACTTCCACCTTCAACAGCTCCGGAAAATGAGTCCGTACATGTAATTGCAACGATGTTATTTATCCTCACTCCCCAATACGCTTTGTCCTCAGGAAGCCTGAAGGAGATATGCTCGTAAGGAATATTGTCATTAAAAGGCTTTACCATGATATACGTACCTACGAAGTCCGTTGTACTCTCTACAATCATCCCAAGAAATGAAATATTTTCATCATGCTCTTCTTTTGTATCTCCGCCATCATTACCATCATTATCATCACTGTTACTATTTTCATTCACATTTTCGCTTATGGCTTTATCTGCAATTCTTACTACCACGCCTTCCACGTGCACATATACGATAATGTCCTCGTTTGTAGGATTGCCTGCGACTACGCCGATTCTATACCATGCGCCTTTTTCCGCATTCATTTTTACCCGTATTCCGGGCGTCATATAGGCAGGCTCATCATAGGCATTTTCTTCTTTTACCTCTGTCGGCAGCAGAGATACCTCGGTATCGCCCAGGTCCTTTCCTGACGATAAGGTTATTCTGCTTCTGTTGGGAGAAATTTCCTCATCGGAATAATGAACGGTCTGTCCGCTGCCTGCCGGAATCACTATCTTTATATCAAAGTCATCTTTCTTTGGATTGGTCAGGAAACATACCGCTGCCGCCGCACACGCTACAACAGCCATAATAACAATCCAAAACGCAGGCTTCCTGTAATTTAAAACAGACTTAACCCTGGCCTTAACGCCAATTTCACCAAATGCAAGAGGACAAACCATAATCATTCTTCTGGATATACTGCAGTCAACCAGTGCGTTAGAATAAGCTTTTTTACTATCCATGCTCATATTCCTAATCACTTTTTCATCGCAGGCAAGCTCGATATCACGGCATAACAAAATATAAGCCACCCACATCAGCGGATTAAACCAATATAGCGCCAAAAGCAGATATCCGGACAGCTTCCACCAATGGTCCCTGCGCTTTAAATGCGCCTGTTCATGGGCAAGAATAATCCTAAGCTGCTCATCATCAACAGCGGATGAAATGTAAATCTGGGGTCTGAAAAAACCAAGTATAAAAGGCGACTTCACGGCATCGCACAGCCAGATATTATCCCGCAGACGCACTGCTTCCCTCACCCTGCCATGTATACGCAGAAAGCTTACCAAAGCATAACCAAGTATAACAGCCATGCCAATTATCCAAATTACACTCGCAATGAACATCCATATCTGTAACGGATTGGCACTGGCTCCGGGAGCCGCGGCAAGCGACTCACTGATAATCGGATTAAGCGTACTGTTAATATAAGGAACGCCGCTGTTTATTTCCGGTTTCTGTGAGTATCGAATAACGGCAGGACTTACAGTCTCTGCGCTTGGTATAAGACTGAGCGGACTTTCAATCGTGAATGGGCATACCAGGCGGACTGCCACAATCGCCCATAGTATGCAGCGTATCCATTTAGGCGCTTTCTTAAAAATCAACCGCAGTATTATGACTGCCATAATAAGCCAGCCTGCTGCAATACTCATATTAAGAAGCTTCAAAAAAACAGCATCCATCCTTATCCCTCCTCTGCGCTGTCAATCATCTTACGAATCTGATCCGCCTCCTCAGAGGTCAATGTACTGTTCTTCGTAAAAGCGGCAATGAAAGCCGGCAGGGAGCCGTCAAAAGCATCTTCAACATACTGCCTGCTCTGCATAGAGTAAAATTGTGAGCGTGAGATTAGACATGTCACCGTTCCTTTGTTATTCTCAAACAATCCCTTATCACATAATCTTTTTAAGACGGTATGCGTTGTTGTTCTTTTCCAGCTAAACGCTTCCGCCGCCAGCTTCACCAGCTCCGATGAAGTTATCGGTTCACGCTCCCAAATCATATCTGCAAAACGGGCTTCAATCACGCCCAACTGTATTTCCGCCATATCTGTTTCTCCTTTCTTTGGTACTACATGTTGTAGTCTGTATATAGATTACAACATGTAGTCTCTGATGTCAAGAAGAATTTAACTTGTGAAATAATATGAGTGAAAAGATTTTTTTGATATTTAGCAGTGAATATATTATTCTTAAAAAAAATCAGACAGATATATGACTCTGTCTGACAAAAGAAAAGTATATTTCAGATTTGCATATTTTCCATCTTCATCGCCCGAAGCCAGTTTTTGTTTCTTACCTCCACGGCTCCTTCCGGAAAGTCTATTTCCTTCCAAGGTGATCTGGTACACATATCTTTCTGCTCACACACCTTGCAGACGCGTTTATTTGCATATCTTACCTCACCGTTTTTCCTATTGCATTTTTTTCTCAGTATCTCACCCATCGGGCAGTAAACACGGTCATTCTCCATATCTCTTACAAAATAACCTTCCGCCGCCCTTTGCTTCATCTGTTCATCCGATAAAACCCTGTCATCTTCCGTCATATATAAATCCTCTCTGTTTATACATTATTTACCTTTATTCCCCGCCACTTCCTCAATAATATCGGCAATGCTTCCAATAGCATCCCTCTGGGAGCTTTTTTTCATAGCGTCAATATATGTCATTCTTGTGAAATACAGTTCCTGTACTTTCTCAACCAGAAGTTTAACTGTCAAATCGTCCTCATCCACTACGATGCTGAAACCTTGAGATTCAAAAGACTTTGCATTTAGAATCTGATCTCCGCGGCTGGTCGTTGAGGGCAGAGGAATCAAGAGATTAGGCTTCTTAAGTGCAAGAAGTTCATTTATAGCATTGGCTCCGGCTCTGGAAATAACTATATCAGCCATTGCAAAGATATCTTTCAGTTCGGATTTAATATATTCAAACTGTTTATATCCTTTGGTCGTCAAAAGCAGGTTATCCATTTTTTCTTTGCCGCAAAGATGGACAATCTGAAAATCTTCAAGGAGTTCCGGCAGCGCGTCTCTTACAGCCTGATTAATTGCAGCGGAGCCCTGACTTCCCCCAATTACCATTATAACGGGTTTGGAAGCATCAAACCCGCACAACTCGTAAGCAGCTTCTTTCCTACCCTTTATCAGTTCCTCTCTGATAGGAGAACCGGTCAGAACGGCTTTATCCGCAGGCAGGTTCTTTAAGGTTTCCGGGAAATTGCAGCATACCTTTTTGGCTACCGGAATGCAAAGCTTATTTGCCAGACCCGGCGTCATATCAGATTCATGCACGATACATGGAATTTTCAAAGAAGCCGCCGCCCGTACAACCGGTACACTGACGAACCCTCCTTTGGAAAAAACGACATCCGGTTTGATTGCCTTCAAATACTTTTTAGCTTCTGACACACCCTTTATCACACGGAAAGGGTCCGAAAAATTCTTAGGGTCGAAATATCTCCTAAACTTGCCTGTAGCTATCCCATAATACGGAATGTCAAAATCCTCAATTAATTTTTTCTCTATGCCGTCATAAGAGCCCATATAGAAAATATCATAACCCAGCTCTTTTAACTTCGGAATCATCGCAATATTCGGCGTAACATGCCCGGCAGTTCCGCCGCCGGTCAATACGATTTTCTTATCCATATGAGAAAAGCCTCCTATAAATAAATTTATGTCACTTTTTTATGTTCTAATTCGCTCCTTCTGCGATTTTCTCAAGAGCGCATGCCAGCTGGTCGGGGCAGGAAGTATTCTTGAAACCGCATTTAATTCCTTTAAGTCTCTGAATAGCGTCTTCTGCTCTCATTCCTACAACCAGTTTGGAAATTCCCTGCGTATTGCCATTGCAGCCTCCTGTGAACTCAACGGATTTAATTACTCCGTCTTCTACTTCAATATCAATTGCTTTGGAACATACTCCTTGTGGATTATACCTCATAACACAGACCTCCCGAATAACCCATTTCATATATTTTTATTATGATAATGGCATAATTTTAATTATTCCCACTATATCACAAAAAAGAAACAGTTTCCAGTACTTACCAACAGAATCAGACAAAAAACAGCGAAATTTGTTGATAAGTTACATAGCCGGAATTATTGAGATAACAATTTGTTCTGTTTATAATAATCTACAGAAAAATCTATAGGAACACAGCGCGTACACCATGGTGTATCGTGCGCACTGCTTTTCAGCCTGAGAAAGGAGCATGGTCGATAATATGTTTCAAATTATGTTTAAGCATCCGGAATTTATGGTTCCCATACTCATTCTGCTCTCTTTAAGTATAATATGCCAAATCAGCATGGGTGTGCTCTATCACAAACTTATAGCGCAAACGGAAAATATGTCCTCAACGAAAAACAAATCCCTACAGCAGTTGAAATTAAAATTCTCAAGCTGCTGCCAGTTACATGACGGCATGTCCAACGTTCCGGTTTTTGTGGACAAGTATATGAACAGGATAAAAATATACGGTATCTCATTATCCACACTCAAGCACCTGTCAGGACAGCTTGTTCTATTGTCAATCCTCATTTCCGGAATTGCTGCATGTAAAGAAATCACCGCAGGTGAATCCATTGCATATATCGTTCCTTATTATATCGTAAGTTTTTTGGGATTATACTGCTATTTTGCGATTTCTTCCCTCATCGATATCTCCGACAAGGCAAAGGCCCTGCGCACCAATCTGATAGATTATCTCGAGAACCATCTGGCAAACAGGCTGGAACAGACGTCTCTTGATTTGAAGCTGATACAGGGCGATATAAAAGACGCGGCACAAGATAACGTAAATGCAGCAGCACAGATTGATAACCAGGCTGCCGCTTCAGGCAATGGACAAGCAGGACAAAGTGATAAACCATCTTCAGATGCATCTTTTGAATCGCAAATCAGTACTGCACCTAAAAACAGCGGAGAAATACCTGATAATTCAATAGACTACCCTGCGCTTTCCAAAACGGAGGCTCAGGAGTTGGAATCTCTTTTGAAGGAATTTCTGGCATAATATACATAGAAAAAATAATATCATTAAAACCTAAGGTGGCAGCCTGAATGTTTACGGATATATCTCTATTCAGCCTCCACAACGGTTCCATCATCCAGAATATCCACGTTGACAGAGATGCCCTCCAGAAAATCATAGATTCTTCGCTGTTCGGACTCTTCAGATGCATAGGTTGTCTTATATCCATCCTGCACGGCAGGAATTACATGAACTGTAAGCTGTTTTTCCGTATCATCCCCCGAAAAGTGCAGCTGCACCAGCATGGTATCCAGAGTTCTTCCGTTAAACCAGTAATTACCCAAACTATAAATTATCGGTTTTCCGTCATAATATTCCATACCCTGCAGACAGTGGGAATGCGCTCCGATAACCGCATCTGCGCCTGCGTCAAGATATTCCTTGCCCGTACTCAGCTGTACCTGTTCCAAATCAAAACTGTATTCCGTTCCCCAGTGCACAAATGCAATACAGAAATCGGAGTTTTCTTTTGCCTCCTTAATCACCTGCAAAAACAGCTCCGTATCATAGCAGCGCAGGATTCCCGGATTTTCAGCATCCGCCTGCGGCGTCATTATATTTTTTTCCGCTCTCGACGCCGCCACCAACGCTACAGTCTTACCATCCACTTCCAGATACAACGGTTTCATTGCATCCTGCAAGGTGCGTCCGGCTCCGAAGTATGGTATATCAGCCTCTTCCAGTACCGAAAAAGTGTCAAGCAATGCGACTCTTCCGTAATCATATACGTGATTGTTTGCCAATGTCACGGCATCTACGCCCAACTGATGCAGGATTTCCACACGCTCCGGGTTTGCCCGAAATGTAAATGCCTTCCCCTCCAAAGGCGCTCCGCCTGTACTATAGGTAAATTCATTATTCAGGCACATGATATCGGCAGCCTGCATCGTATCAATCATCTCTTTTGATATACAGTCATAAATACCATTAGGCTGCTCATCCAAATGCTGGGTTGTACCCCAGTTTTCGTCCAGATTAATATCGCCTGCAAAACAGATGGTGAAATCATAGCTTGTATCTTCTGCATGGATTTCTTCTGCAGATAGCTCTGCCTGCTCTGATGCCGGGCTCAGTGAATCTGTATCGGTCTGTTCCGCTTCAATGCTCTGCAATGCTGAATCAGCCTGTTCCTCTGCATTATTCTGAGCTTCTGCATAAACTTGTTCTAATTCAACGGTCTGTGCCGAATCGCTCCGGGACAGTTGGCTGCCGCACCCCGTGAGTGTCAGGATAAATATGAGCAGGAAAGCAGCTTTTCTTTTTGTGTTAAACATTTTTCTTCTCTCCGTCTTTTATAAAGGATATTATTCAATTTATAAAGGTTTATTATTTTACTTTAGTATGTCGCTGTTATTTTTTAGAAAGTATTATATGGAATCTGACAGTATATGTCAACTTGATATAACATGCATTATATACATTTTTTATAATTGACATCATGCCGTACAACTGTTATACTCTTATCCGTGACAATCAACTCAGTGGAACTTTCTGTTTCACATCTGTTTTGAGCGTTTCCTGCTCTGAACAGTATTTCCATTTATGTAATAGAACAATCGACCTTACAAGGCATTTTTCTATTGCACCAATTCTAAGGAGGACACATCATGTCAAAAAGCAAAAATTTATTTCCCTCTTTTCCATCTCATCAGGCTGTGAAACAATTTCTGGCGAAATATCCATCTGCATGGAATGGTTTTCTTCAGTTTCCAGCGAATATTCAGCAGGAACTACTGGATTTCTGTATCGGTAAACATGGTCTGCGCATCACTTATGACCCGATATTCCGCAGAATCTTCAAACCGGAAATACACAAGGAAAGGCTGGAATCCCTACTTTCTTCCATCCTTGGCAGGACAGTAACCATTATGGAAATCCTTCCACGAGATGGCACCCGCTTAAGCGAATCCGGCAGCTTCGTCATTATGGATGTGTTGGTACGTCTCGATGACGGCTCTTACGCCAATGTAGAAATGCAAAAGATTGGCTACAGCTTTCCGCTAGCACGCGCAGACTGCTATGCTTCCGATATCATTATGCGGCAGTATGAAAAAGTCAAAAATGAGCAGGGAAAGAATTTTTCTTTTAATGACTTACACAAGGTCTATTGTATAATTCTGATGGAAAAGAGTCCCTCAGAATTCCATTCCGTCAGTGGAAAGTACATCCATGTTCGCACTGCAACTTTCGATACAGGCATATATAAAAATAATGCCGGACTTCACGAAGATATATTTTTATGTCTTGACACCTTTCATTCAATCGTACATAATATAACCAAAAGCAGTACATTACAGGACGCATGGCTGACTTTTTTAAGCTCTGACGATGTCAATGAAATTACATCGTTAGTCAGACACTTTCCCATGTTTATTCCTATTTATCAGGATATTACCGAATTTGCATATAAACCGGAGGAGTTGATGAATATGTTGTCAGAAGCGTTATATATTATGGATCGTAATATGGAAAGACTCATGGTTGAGGAAATGAAGGAGGAGGTAGCTTACGCTCAAGCAGAAGTCAAGGCTGCCAGGGCAGAAGCAAACGCCGCTAAGACAGAAGCAAACGCCGCTAAGGCAGAAGCAAAAATCTTTAGTCTGTATATTTCCGGGAAAACATCTGTGGAGATTGCAGATGCACTTGGCACTACACTCGACAGGGTTAACGAGGTTTTAGCCTCTGCCAATATTACAATTCAGTAAAACATTACACCAGAAAGGAACTTACATTTATGGCAGCACTTCAATATTATCCGGCTGATGACAGCCATGTTAAATACATAGGCAGAACCCTCTTTCAGGATAACATCCTCTGGCTCGCGCTTTCCGGAAGCGGAATCGAGTTTGACTTTCAAGGAAGCCGCCTGGAGTTATTGCTTCAGGGTGATGACAATGCAGCATCTAAAGATGCACCCATGCAGGATAAGGTACGCATTGCCGTTCTAATTGATGGCATACGCGTTGTAGACGATATGCTCACTGCAGCGGAAAAGCAATATGTGCTCATTGACAGCAACACAATTCATACATATCACGTACAAATAATAAAATTATCAGAATCGCCGATGTCGATTGTTGGCATCAAACAGCTTATAGCTGATGAAAATGCCGTCCTGACTCCTGCGAAAAAACGGCTTCGCCGTCTGGAATTCATAGGAGATTCCATCACCTGCGGTTATGGTGTGGACGACAGTAATCTGGAACACACTTTTTCCACCGCCACGGAAGACGTCACCAAAACATATGCTTATCTGACTGCCCAGGCGCTGCATGCCGATTACAGCATGGTATCATATAGCGGTTACGGTATTATTTCAGGTTTTACTCAAACCGACGAAAGATTGGCAGACCAGCTGGTTCCGCCTCATTATCCTATAATAGGATTTTCCAGAGGCACCATTAACAGCGAATCAATAATGGGAAAAAGTTGGGATTTTGCAAATTATAAGCCTGACTTAATTGTACTCAATCTTGGAACAAATGATGACAGCTTTTGTCAGGACAAAAAGGACAGGCAGGAAGAATTTGCAGCTTCATATCAAAAGTTCCTGCAGGATATACGCCGCCTTAATCCTGATGCATTTATCCTGTGTACATACGGAATCATGAATCAGCGGTTATTTCCATATATAGAAAAGGCAATCGCCGCATATCAAAAAGACACAAATGACAAAAATATTCATTCCATGAAATTTGATTTATATCAGGAAAGCGACGGATATGTTGTTGATTTCCACCCAAGCTCCAGAACGCATAATAAATCGGCATGGATGCTGGTTCAAAAAATAAAGGAAATCATGAATTGGTAATAATCCGGTTTTTCTACCAAAAAAGAGAATCCTTCTCATTAGGACTCTCTTTTTGTCTATATAAATTTAAATTGTTTTTTGTCGAAGCTGTTGGAACCGAATCCCTCGTGCAAACAACCCCACAGCTTCTTTTGATATAAATATTGTAGCAATAAAATATGTCCAAATCATGACAAATTCATAAAATAAATCTAAACTTTATTAACTATTTGCAAAAAGATTAACCGATAATAAAACATACTCCCAACACAAAGATTCGGCTGCAGGTTTTTCATACACCATCTCTCCTGTCGGTGCAGATTCACTGCATCCGGTTATTATTATAAAAAGAAGTCCGGCCAATAAAATTTTAAGCGTCTTTTTTTCCATTATATATCTCTCCTCCACAGGGCTTTCTTCACAATATAACGTTTATATATCCTTTACCGGAATATTATCATTGTATCCATTTTCCTTATTTGGTATACTATACCATATTAATAAATTCCGTAATTAATAAAACATCATATTGCTGCTTCATCAGAGATTGAACTACAATCATTATAATGCAGTAATAATTGTCATGCCTCGCTGCAGGATAATATCGATAAACTCCTTCTGCATGGAAACAGCCTTGCCGGGATATACTGAATTTTAAATTATTTTGATTGGGAGCGCTTATGCTATTTAATTCCTTTATATTTATTTTTATATTTCTGCCGATTACGCTAATAGGCTGGTATGGATTGAACCATTATAAACGCTATGAGTTGGCAAAGTTCTTCCTGACCGCTATGTCTTTGTGGTTCTACGGCTACTTTAATCTTTACTATCTTACCATTATTATAGCAAGCATTGCCGTCAACTATCTGCTGAGTATTTTTCTTACTTTTGATAAATCAAAACTATGGCAGCGAATCGGACCCCTCATTTGCTTGATTGCAGGAATTACGTTTAATCTGGGACTGCTTTTTTATTTTAAATACTATGACTTTTTCATAGAGAATATAAATTCTGCTTTCCACACGGGTTTTGCGCTTAAAAAAATTCTGCTGCCGCTTGGTATCAGCTTTTTTACCTTTCAACAGCTTTCATTTATCATAGACCGCTGTCTGGGCAGGGCTGACCATTATTCTCTTGTAACTTATGCAGCCTTTGTCACCTTTTTCCCACAGTTGGTTGCCGGTCCGATAGTCCTGCATACGGAAATGATCCCTCAATTAGAAGATACTTTTAATCGTAGATTTAATGCACAGAATTTTGCACAGGGCATCATTCTGTTCGTTCTGGGCTTAGGAAAAAAAGTGCTGCTTGCCGACGTTCTGGCTCTTGTTGCCAATTATGGATTTGAACAGCCTTATAACCTGGATGCGCTTTCAACGCTCCTTGTTATTTTATCATATGCATTTGAGCTCTATTTTGATTTCAGCGGCTATTCGGATATGGCGATGGGACTTGCGAGAATGTTCAACATTATACTTCCTATCAACTTTAACTCACCTTATAAAGCTTGTTCCATTAAAGAAACCTGGCAAAGATGGCATATTACACTATCGCGTTTTTTTACCACTTATGTTTATATTCCGCTTGGCGGCAACAGACGGGGTAAGCTGCGTACTATTCTGAATATTCTTATTGTATTTTTCCTAAGCGGTCTATGGCATGGAGCGTCGTGGACATTCGTTATCTGGGGCTGTATACAGGGGCTTTTTGTTGCATGGGACAGCCTTGGAATCGTAGGCATCAAAGGAAGACCGGAAAAGAAGCCGTCAAAATTCCATATCCCCGCCTGGGCCGGCTGGCTTTTCACTTTCACGATTTTCAATTTTTTATGGGTTTTCTTTAGGAGTGAAAACGTTTCGGAGGCAATACAGATGTTTAAGAATCTGTTTGGATTTGAATATACAGGGAAAATATTTGACATTGCCGCCAAACTAGATATTGCGGAATTTTATGTTATCAAAAAAGCGCTTCAGGTTATTGCCCCTAATATGATAAAATATGCTTTCCTACTCTTTCTCCTTATTTATCTGGCGCTTTCCTTCTTCCTGATATTCAGGAAAAACGCTTTGGAGATTGCGGAAGACGGGAAGTTCAGTTCCGTAAAATGCTGGGGAATATGTATCATCTTTATATGGTGTATTATTTCATTATCACAGGTAAGTACATTTTTATATTTTAATTTCTAGGAAATTTTAAGCTCAGATGAGAAAATAAATAATCCTGATTTTTTCTCAAAGTTATTTATAAGGAGCCGATTAGTATGGAAAAAAAGTTTATTAAATCATTTTTCATAAGAAGTGCTGTTTTACTTTTGCTTGTAATTGCAGTCGATGTAGTATTCGACCCTTTTTATCAATATCACAAGCCTCTTCCGGGGCTGAAAAGCGTACTCACGGACAAGGAATATCAGTGTATCGGAACTCTGCGCAATTTTGACTACGACAGCCTGATAGTCGGTTCTTCCGTATGCGAAAACTATAATAACCATTGGTTTGACGATGGGTTTGACTGCACTGCCATAAAAGCTATCCGCTCCTATGGTGCAACCGCCGATTTATGTTATCTGCTTGATATAGCTTTTCAAAGTCATGATATAAAATACATTTTTTATAATATTGACCCGACTTCTCTATTCGCCAGTACGGAGCCTACTTATGAGCTTACCGGCTGCCCCTTGTATCTATATGATACTAACTATCTTAACGACATACCCTATATCCTGAATAAAGATGTTCTAATGGAAAAAATTCCTTATATGCTGTTTTTTTCCATGAAAAGTGACTATGATGAGGGAACTTCATATAATTGGGCACAGGATAAAAATTTCGGTGTGGAATATGCACTTGGATTCTATGGGCGCCCGTCATCAATTACTCCTATGTATGAGAAGACTCTATATGAGAAAGAGCTTGCGGAAAATATTGCTCTATTGACTGCGCAGATAGAAGCACACCCTGAGACGACATTCAAGTTTTTCTTCTCACCATATTCCATGCTTTGGTGGGACTATAATTATAGGTGCGGAAATCGGGATTCATTTCTTTATAATGAATCGCAGGCGATTGCCGCAATACTGCAGTATGATAACGCTGAAGTCTATTTTTACCAGAATGACGAGGAGATTATTACCAATCTGGATAATTATATGGACCCTGTTCATTTTACCAGTGATATCAATCATCTGATCTGTGATAGAATGATTGCAGGAGAGGGCATGCTTACCGAAGATAATTATGAAGAAGCTGTTCAAAGTATGTATGAGCTGACGGAGAGGATTTCGGAGGAGTATATTTTGGAGTATTTTCCGAATTCATAACAATAATTTTTCAAGACGGTCGTTGTACAATAAAAACAAATCAACGCAGGGCACGCTCGCGCTGCATTGTCGCTCGTAGCGGTACATAGCACCCTGCTTATGTTGTTTATATTGTACAACTACATTATGGAAATAGGAAATTCTAATAACCAGAGTTTGGTCGAAATGAATAAAATAAGGGGTGACTTGCCACCGCATCGGAACCCCGTTTTTATTCATTTTGACCAAACTCGTGACTTAAAAAGATTATATTTACGAAAGGAGTAACACAATGAAATTAATATCATGGAACGTAAACGGATTAAGAGCGTGTGTAGGTAAGGGATTTATGGATTTCTTTAAAGAAGCGGACGCTGACATATTCTGCCTTCAGGAAACCAAGCTGCAGGAGGGGCAGATTGCGTTAGAGCTTCCCGGTTATCATCAGTATTGGAATTATGCCGAGAAGAAAGGATATTCGGGTACAGCTATTTTCACAAAAGCGGAACCGCTCTCTGTTACATATGGAATAGGAATTGAGGAGCACGACCACGAGGGGCGCGTAATTACACTGGAATTTCCGGATTTTTATATGATTACGGTATACACGCCCAATTCTCAGGACGGACTTGCAAGGCTGGATTACCGGATGAAATGGGAAGATGATTTTCTTGCATATATTAAAAAGCTGGAAGAAAAAAAACCCGTCATTTTCTGCGGCGACTTAAACGTAGCGCATAAGGAAATCGACCTTAAAAACCCTAAGACCAATCGTAAGAATCCGGGATTTACGGATGAGGAGCGGGAAAAATTTACGGTTATTACAGAGTCGGGGCTTATTGATACATTCCGCTATTTCTATCCAGATTTAGAGAATGCTTATTCCTGGTGGTCATACCGTTTCCATGCAAGGGAGAAGAACACAGGCTGGCGTATCGACTATTTCGTTGCCTCCGAGTGCCTTAAGGACAGGCTTAGTGATGCGGTTATCTATAAGGATATCATGGGTTCCGACCATTGTCCTGTAGGGTTACTGCTTAAATAATCGGATTCGCACTCGGCGGATTCTATCGGTATGAATAAATCAATGTCAGACAGAATCAATCATGTTCGGGCAGCAGCGTATACTTTATACAACCTGCTGCCTGCTGTATTTTCGATACGTCCTGATGGTGCAGATTATTGAAATCAAAATAGAAATTACCAATATCAGTATCCAGATATTATATATATATCCAATATTAAGATGTATAACCATAAAAATCGGCGCGACGCCTAAAATTTTATTCACTCCACCTACACTGTCTATAAATGCACTGTCTATAAACAATGATACTGCAACAGGTGCAGCATAACATATTAATGCAACCGTAAATGCATTTAAATTATTTCTGGCATTTACTGATACACAAATTGTAATTGCGCACAATGATACGATTCCAAAGAAACTAAGCAGTATTGCTTCCATGATGTAACTGTGCAGGGGCATCATACTGTATGGCTCCGTAGTATTTAAATAACCCGTCACCATACCGGTATAGCAATTCAAACCATCAAGACCGTAAACAATGCCGCATAGCAGCAAATCAAGGAAAAATAGTACTGCCCAGACGCTTACTGCGACTGTCATTGCAGCGGCGATTTTAGCATAGACTTCTTTTTCTCTCCCTTCCTTCGTAGTAAAGATTAGCTGAAGCATATTAGTCTGTCTTTCGTTCACAAAAATTACAGAAACACTGAATAGTATAAAAACACTTCCCAAAAGCATTCCTATATGTATTATTTCAAAAAAGGTATGCCAGCCCCCATAGTATTCAAGTATAATTTCTTGTCTCGTTATCTCTCTGACTGCGCCTAATTTCGAGTATGCAATCGGATATATATTTTTCTCTGCTGCATAATCACCATAATCACTATACCAGTTCTGTGCATATTTATCTGACAGATAATCATTGACGAAACCATTCAGGAAATTCTCATGGAATGATGTTTCTCCCCTGCTGCTGACATAATAGTATGCCAAACCGTATTTTTCTATTATCTTTTCTACCTTCTCATCTGTCAGAACACCTTTGAATTCCGCTGTAATCCGCTTGTTCACCTGCACCGCCCTGTAACCTGTATAAGTGATTCCATCCACGGTTGCTTCCTCATATACCACCTGCCTGCAAAAAGCGGCCAGCAATATTCCTATAACCAATATCGCTCCCATGACAAATATTTTCCTGCTGCAAAGCTTATATAATTCCATTTTGTATAATCGCAATTTTACCCCACGCTCCTTACTATACAACCTGCCGCCTGCTGTATTTTCGGTATGCCCTGACAATACAAATTATTGAAATCAAAATTGAGATTACCAATATCAACACCCAGATATTATAAATAGCTCCAAACACTTCATGTATAACCATAAAAACAGGTGCGGCGCTTAAAATCCTGGATAAACCATGAAACCCATCTGTGAACATTGCCGCTAAAACGGGAGCACCCCAGCAAACCGCTGCAATCACCACTGCATGAAAATTATTTCTACTTTTTGCTGATACATAAATCGTAATTGCACATAACGACACAATTCCGAAAAAACTTAGTATCATTGTTTCCATAATATAACTTCGCATGGGTATCATCCTGTCAGGCGCCGGAAACAAATAACCCGTCACCATTCCATTATAGCAGTCCAAGCCGTCAAGACCGTAGACAATGCCGCATAGCAGCAAATCCAATACGAATATTACCAACCAGACACTTACTGCGACTGTCATGGCTGCGGCAATTTTGGCATAGACTTCTTTTTCCCGCCCTTCCTTCGTAGTAAAGATCAATTGGAGCATCTTTGTCTGTCCTTCGTTCGCAAATATTACTGAAATACCAAACAATATCAAAATACTACCCAGTACCATTACTGTTGACGTTAATTCCAAAAAGACATTCCAGCCCTCATAGTATTCCAGAATAATCTCTTGCCCCGTAATCTCTTTTACCGCACCTAAATCGGAATCAGCAATCGGATAGACATTTTCCGCTACCTTATAATCACCGCTCCAGCTATACATATATCCGTCTGACAGATAGCTCATAACGAACTGATTCAGGAAATTGCCATCTCTGAAATAATTCCAGCCTTCTTCAACCTTTTGCGGAAATCCATACTTCTCTACAATCTTTTCAACTTTTTCATCTGTCAATACGCCTCTGAACTCTTCCGTAATCTGCCTGTTCACCTGCACTGCTTTATAGCCTGTATACCTGATTCCATCTACGGTTGCCAGCTCATCTGATACATATAAACAAAATGAAATCAGCAGAATCCCTATAACGCATATTGCTCCAATGATAAATATCTTTCTGTGGCAAAGCTTATATAGCTCCATTTTATATAATCTCATCATGTTTCTGCACGCTCCTTACTGTCTGATATATTCTTAGGCAATTGTGAAACTATTATTGCAAGTGACGAACTTATACTATATAAACAAAAACGGTGCTCACCGCAAGCGAAATCGCGCCTTATTTTGTTTATATAGTATAAGTTCCGGCTATTGAAATAGAGTTTCGCAAGTGCCTATGACATGTTTTCAGCTTACTAAACCTGTCGCCGCCTGTATCTTCTATATGCCGCAATAATACAGGGCACGCATGCCACAGCCGATATCCCACACAAAACACTCCATATACGGTATATATCAATAACACTGCTGGGCATAATCATGTAAAACGGTGACATATACTGCAGTATCCGTATAATGCTTATCAATGCACGCATAAAGAATGAACCTGCACCTATACTTAATGTCAGCGCCATAATCAGGAATGGGGCTGCGTAAAAAACTGACGAAACCGTAATAGCATAAAACGAGCTCCTGAAACGGGAGGAAATATATAATACTGCTGCACAAAGCAGCATCATACCGACGAAACCACGCAAAAGCGAAATCATAGTAAAATGTCCTACATTAAGCAAAGATGGCGACGCGTCTCTCACCCATAAAAGCATTATTTTCGTCGCTCCTACAAAACAGTCCAGCCCATCAAAGCCAAAAACTGCACCGCACAATAACAAATCAAGAATCACTACTACCGCCCATATCATGCCGGTTACCGTAAATGCTGCAGCTATTTTTATATAGATATCCTTTTTCCTGCCTTCTTTAGTCGTAAATAACAATTGCAGCATCTTAGAGCGGCACTCACCGGAAAAAGTTATTGAAACACTGAACAAAACCAGGACGCTTCCAAGCATCAGCCCCATTACCAGGACATCCAAGAAGACAAACCATCCATTGTTATATTCCAATATTAGTTCTCTTCCGGTAAGCTTTTTAGCAGCTCCCAATTCGGTATCCTCTATTGGATAAACACGGCTTGCTACTTTATAATCATCCCAACCATAAAAATAGCCATCTGAAAAATACTCCATAACAAAGAAATTCAGGAAATTAGTATCACTAAATCCATAATAGCGTTCTCCTACCACTTGAGGAAACCCATATTTTGCTACAATTTTTTCTACCTTTTCATCTGTCAGAATACCTTTAAACTCTTCCGTAATCCGTCTGTTTACCTGTACTGCCTGATATCCCCTATATGTAATTCCTTCTACATATGCCCTTTCATCTGAGACCTTTATACAGAAGAAAAGCATCAGGATTCCTATAACGCATGCCGCCCCTATAATAAATAGCTTTCTATGGCAGAGCTTGTATAATTCCATTTTATATAATCGCACTCCTGATTCCTCCTTCCAATGTCCGTTTAATGAATTACAGAATATTCCCACTATACTTTAGTCTTCATGCTCACTGCTGAATATAGAACAGATATATATCTTCCAGACCGGCTTCCAGCGTCACGGCATTCTCAATCGGTTTTTCTTTCGACACAATCCGCAATTCAACCTTTTCTCCCTGATTCTTCAGATTACTTACAATATATTCTTTATTTAATGCTTCTGCTTCTTCTTCCGTTACAAGGCATTTCCACACGCAGTCTTTTACTTCCTCAAGCATCTGCGCCTCCGTTCCCATCTGTATCATCTTTCCGTTTTTCATAATCATAATTTTGTCCGCAATATATTCCACATCCGAAACAATATGCGTGGAGAGAATAACCAGCCTGTTCCGTCCAAGTGAGCTGATAATATTGCGAAACCGCACCCTCTCCTTCGGGTCCAGTCCGGATGTAGGCTCATCTAAAATTAAAATCTCGGGATTATTTAAAAGTGCCTGTGCTATACCAATCCTTCTGATCATTCCACCGGAAAAGGTTCTCAGCTTTTCATTCTTTACCGCTGCCAAATCTACAGTTTCCAACAGCTCATCAATCCTGTTTTTCGCATAATCATCAGGAATCGCTTTAAGCGCAGCCATGTAATTCATAAAACGATAAGCGGTAAAGTCCTCATAATATCCAAAATCCTGTGGCAGATATCCCAGCAGGCTCCTATAAGCGCCTCCCATTTGACGGATTTCCATGCCATCGCACAAAATATTACCCTGTGTAGGCTCTAAGATTCCGCAAATCATTCTCATTAGCGTCGTTTTTCCTGCCCCATTTTCTCCCAACAGGCCATAGACCCCATGCTGCAATCGAAGATTAATGCTCTGAACGGCAATTTTCTCCCCATAGCTTTTCTGAATATCCACTAATTCTAATTCATGCATATGATTTCCCCCTTTTCGATTCCTCTGAACAAAGCTTTTATTTGTACTCCCATCAACATCAGCCCGACAATAAGCGCCACAGCCCATACTGCATATGCCGTTACCTTGTATACCTCCGGTATAGAACCTATAATCATATAGAACATAACAAGGAAAACGCCTACCATTATCAGAAGATATGAATTTTTCCGTCCGGCTTCCGTAAGCAGAACCTTAAGGCAGCAGCTCTGTGCTGTCACAAACGGCACCAGAATATACAATCCAAGCCGCAGCAGACTTATCTGCCACTGAATCCCCACGAAAACGATGCCAATAAACAAGACCGTAAGGTTGATAATTCCGGATATAAGCATATGAAGCGCTACAATCTGTCTGACATTGAAGTAACAGCTTTCGCTGAGTTCTGCAATACCTGTTCCGAATATACGTCCGATTCCTACGACGGAGACTATACCAAGAACACCTGACAAGAACAGGGAATATAAAATAATATCTTTTTCCTCTGCCCCATAATGCTTCATAACCGCAGCTATCAATAAAAGCACGACGCAAAATATCAGATGTACATATATCATTGACTTATCCATATACCGGAACTGGTTAATTAAAATCCTTTTTCTGCTGCTTATAACACTAATCTGCTTTTCCGCAATATATTTCTGCAGTATCATTATTGTTTCTTCTTTTCTTTTTTCATCAACTTTTATTATCGAGTCTGTATCCCGAAACAAATCCTTGACTTCCATGCCTTTCATCGCATTCGCTCCCTTTTTTATTATTTAACATATGGACACAATTGCCTATTTCAAAAATACGTGTTTCTTACCATATCCAGCTCTATTCCGCATGCATCAATCTCTTCAACTTTTTTATCCCCTGAAAATAGCGTGATTTCACAGTGGAAAGATTACAGCCAAGCATCTTTGCAATTTCCCCGAATTTCAGTTCTTCATAAACATGCAGAATAATTACCTCTCTTTGTTCGGGTGGTATTTTCAATAGCTCCTGCCTAAGCAGCATCCCATCTTCCATGACCGTTATCTGCGAATCTTCTTTTCCTGATTCCGCCATGTCTTCTATCCAAAGCGTATCTTTTTTATGCCGGAAATAATCGCAGCACGAATTACGCGCAATTATAAGCAGATATCCTTTCAGATTTTTATAGCGATAGGAATCAACATACTTAATAAATTTCAGGAATATCTCCTGCGTAATGTCATATGAATCCGTATCGTTACCCGTCAGATAAACACAGAAACGGTATATTTCATCATAGTATTTTCCGACAATAATATTAAGCGCCTCTTTATCTCCATTATGAACTTTATGAATCAGTTCCTTGTCTGTCACCTGTTTTCTCTTTCCTTTTACACTTGGTAATTACCTTTGACGGCTTAGCTTTATTATAGTCTTTATACTTAAATAACGGGTGAAGTTTTTAAAAAGTTTTAAATAAAATATAAACAGCAGCATTTTCGTTCTTAAATGCTGCTGCCAATAATTTCACTAATTCTTAAATATCCCCGTCATATAAATATTTTATTTTTTGCATCTAACAATATTCCCTGAAAAACCCACATTCTTCATCATTACACAACTTCGCATCATCCGACTTAATATCACAGTGAAATACATGTCCCAGTTTATTCTTTGAATCCCCATAAAGGCGGTAAATAAACGGAACATTGCAGGAAGCAAGCTTTGCTGCCAAAATAGGCGCCTGATCTTTTAAGGAATCTCCTGTTGATGTCATTAAAAATACAGGCGGAAAGTTCTTTGTTACATGATTGGTCACATTAATCAATTCAAGCTCTTTAGAACTTCCACGCTCCGCAAGAAAGTCCTCCATTAATTGCTTCGTCTGCTTATCCGCTACATCTCCCTCCAGGCTAATCTCATATTTACCGCAGTTAAGCGCTATTGCCGTAGGTATAAATCCACGCGGAGTTTTAAATGTATATTCTTTTGCATATTTCGGATTCGTACAAATAGCGGTATACAGTCCGAGAAGGTGACCTCCCGCGGAATCGCCTACCGCAAATATATGTGATGTATCAAAACCGTATTCTTCGGCATTGTTCAGTATCCATGTAAATACCAGATTCGTATCTTCCAACGGCGCTGGGAACTTAAATTCCGGAGCCAGTCGGTACGTAAAGTTTACTACCGCAAACCCTCTCTGTGCCAGATTCATGCAATAATACTGATACCGCTCTTTATCTCCGTATACCCATCCCCCGCCGTGTACGCTCACTATCACAGGAAGGCTCTTTCCCTCATTATTTTTCGGACGGTATACATCAAGCGCCTGCCATTTCGCATCTTCTCCATATACGATATCATCATACCGTACAATATCAGCCGGCGTAGTTAATCCCGCATCTCTTGCGTCATCGACCTTTTTAACATTCTTTCTAAACTTATCGCTTATTTCTGACATTTGCTTTTCCCCTTTTCCAAGCCGTTTGGCTTGCGTTTAGTATATCATATGAGAGGCGTTTTATCAATTCTACTTTAGCCGGCGTTTGCTGACTTGCTGCTTACTGCTTATTATACCGGTTTATATTTTGGCGAAAAATCCGGAAAAGTATCGAATAATCTCACAAACGACTTGTATAAATACATAATGTTGCTTTATAATAAAAG
Source organism: uncultured Bacteroides sp. (assembly GCA_964600805.1). GTDB lineage: Bacteria > Bacillota > Clostridia > Lachnospirales > Lachnospiraceae > UBA3282. The sequence continues at coordinate 78,377 of CAZRKN010000013.1, forward strand.
TAATTTAAAGTTATAATATGAATGGGGGAATAATATGACTGAAGAACAATACAAAAGGGCAAACGGTGCGGTATTTCCGGTTATTGCAGTAATACTTGGATATATCGGATTCTCTATGATCATGTGGGCCAATACTAATGGCGCCACCTGGAATACGTGGATGCAGCTTATATCTGCCGTACTTGGTCTGATTGTTGCAACTGTAGCATTTATTACATGCAGAACGAAAAAGATATGCGGTGTTATTTTGATGATAAGCGCCTCTGTGGTCTATGCTATTGTCAGTCTTGTAGGTACTACGGCAAGCACATGGGCATATGCACTTCCTATTTTATTTGCATCAGTAGCATATTTAAACATAAGACTTATTATCGGCGGCAATGCAGTAACGTTGGCGGTAACTATAATTCGTCTTGTTATGGATATTACAAGCGGAAATAATTCTGTTATGGAAGAATTGATAATCGCATTGATTACTTTGGCGCTTGTTACATTTTCGTCTATTCGTGCCGTAACACTACTGATTCGCTTTAATGAAGAAAATGTAGATAATATCAGTGATGCCGCTCATAAACAGGAAGAGAGCAACAAGAAGATGGCGCTTGTTGCAGAAGAAATCATACAGCTTTTTGACAGCGCCATGAATATGATGGAAAATCTTAAGACCAGCATTGACACCAGCCACTTTGCTATGAACAATATTGTGGATAGTACGGAAAGTACAGCTGAGGCTATTCAGAATCAGGCAGCAATGTGTTCCGATATTCAGGACAATATGGATAATGCTGAGCATGGAACCAAACGGATGCTTGAGGTTTCCCACAGCACGGAAGCCATGGTTAATGAAGGGTCAGAAGTAGTAAGAGAACTGAAAGAACAGGCTCATATCGTTGAAGCAGCAAGTAATATTACTGTGGAATCCATTGAACGACTCACGGCAAAAGTAGAGAAAGTACATGAATTCGTAGGCGCTATATTGAGTATTTCCAATCAGACCAATCTGCTTGCATTAAATGCTTCCATAGAGGCAGCACGCGCCGGAGAAGCAGGAAAGGGATTTGCGGTGGTTGCCGAAGAAATCCGGCAATTATCAGAACAGACCAAGGAAGCATCCAACAACATTACAAGTATTATTATGGAGTTGAATGAAGATACCAAGAGCGCTAATGAAAGCATCGAAAATTCAGCGGCCTCTGTTTTGAAACAGAATGAACTTATTGAGAATACAAGAGAAAAATTTGAAAAAGTAGATGAAGAAGTTTCAGAACTCGTAGACAACATCAAAAACACGGAACAGATTATTCAAAGCATTTTAAAATCTACCAGTACTATTTCGGACAATATTTCTCAACTGTCTGCAACCAGCGAAGAGGTCGCAGCTTCCTCAAACGAAAGTCTGTCCGCCTCTGCTAATACAGTCAGAGACATGGAAAAAACGAAGGAGATTCTGGAAAACATCTTTACACTTGCCCAGGATTTGAAACAATCTGTTTAGATGAAAATCTTAAAAGGTCAGGTCAGACAGCCTGACCTTTTTTAGTTCATTTATTTTGCCATTCTATTAATAAAACTCGTCTTATGCTTGGAATACATAATCTTCTGACCATGATACAGTCCATAATATCCCGAAAACATATAACTAAATGCAACCGCTAACAGGAAATACGGCATTCCTGCATAACCAAACAATTCAAAGCTGATGAGCAGAGAAGAAATCGGACAGTTTGTAACGCCGCAGAATACCGCCGCCATACCTGCTGCCGTACAAAGCGCCGGCGAGAAACCAATAAGATTACCGAACAGGCATCCGAAAGCCGCCCCAATACAAAAGGAGGGAACTATCTCACCACCCTTATATCCGGCACCTAAAGTCACCGCCGTAAAAATCATTTTAAGAATAAACACTTCCGGCGCGACCTGACCGTTCATGCAGTGAGCGATAAGGTCTATACCTGACCCGTTATAACGTTGATCTCCGACAATAAGAGTGAGCGCTATGATGATACAACCGCCTACTGCAACTCTTATGAATCTGTTATGCAAAAATTTCTTATAAAGATGTTCTGTCTGATGCAGCAGTACACAGAACAGGATGCTTACCAACGCGCAAAAAAACGCCAGCACTGAAATCTTAACCGCAGAACTAATCGCAAATGAAGGGACCTCGTCCAACGGAAAAAATTCTGCTTCCGCCCCAAAATAATCCGCGATACCATGAGCTACTAAAGATGCAACCACACAGGGCACCAGCGCAGAATAGTGCATAATTCCTACGCTCACGACTTCCATGGAAAATATGGCTGCTGCCATAGGAGTTCCGAACAACGCTGAAAAAGCTGCGCTCATACCGCACATAGTCATTATATGTCTGTCCTTATCGTCAAACTTAAAATACATCCCCAGTTTATTTCCGATGCTGCCGCCAATCTGTAAAGCCGCGCCTTCCCGTCCGGCAGAACCTCCGAATAAATGAGTAATCAAAGTAGAAATAAAAATAAGCGGCGTCATTCGCAGCGGCAGACTGTCTCCGGAATGAATGGAAGACAATACCAAGTTAGTCCCGGTACTGTTTTCATCACGAAGAAGTTTATATGCTCCAACAATTAAAAGACCTCCTATCGGCAGCAGCCAAATAATCCAAGGATTCTCAGCGCGTGTCTGTGTCACCGCAGCCATACAGAAAGAAAAAGCAGTTCCGACGCCTCCCACTACAAAACCGGATATAACCGCGAAAACAACCCACTTCATCGAATCCTTAAAATACTGCAAACCAATAATAATCCTTTGTTTTATTATTTCCTTCATATGTACATCAAAATCTCCCATTTCTATAAGTAATTTGCATAACGCTTATTTATATAAAATTTTAGCATTTTTTAATTATTTGCACAATAGCGAGTGATATTTATACCGGACCATATGTGATGCCATCGTGAATGCAACTCAGCATATGTGTTGCCATCTACATCTCTCCTAACATCCTATTATCGCGGCTTAATAAAACTTTATTGTTTTACAATAAATATTTGTTGACAATCAAAACTCACTGTGTTATATTATGGAAAACGATATGAGAATTCCCCATGATATGGTGCATTTTCATTTACACAGGAGGTTTTCCATGAAAGACAAACTCACTCTATTTACTAAATATCTTTTAGACTTTATGAACTACTCCGGAATAGTTGTCATTGTAACACTGCCGTTCAGTATCAAATTCTACGGAAAATACAACACTTACTTTGCCGACAACTATTATTCGCTTCTGGTTGTATTTTTCCTCGCCGGCATATTCGCTGTACTTATCATTCATGAGCTGCGCAAAATGTTCCGCTCCGTATTGAATGACGACTGCTTTATCAGGGAAAATGTGAAAAGCCTTGAAAAAATGAGCACATACAGTTTTTTCATAGCAGTAGTCATGGCATGCCGGCTTTTTATTTATATAACACCCGCAGTCCTGATTTTGATTCTGGTATTCGTAATCGCAGGACTGTTCAGTAAAGTGCTTGCACAGGTATTTGATAAAGCCGTAACTTACAAACTGGAAAACGATCTTACGATATAGGAGGAACTTATGGCAATAGTAATCAATCTGGATGTTATGATGGCGATACGCAAAAAGAGCCTGACAGAACTGGCAGGCGAAGTGGATATTACGCTCGCCAATCTGTCTATCCTGAAAAATAACAAGGCAAAGGCGATACGCTTCTCGACACTTGAAGCAATCTGCAAGGCTCTTAACTGCCAGCCCGGCGACATCATACAGTATGTGGAAGATGAGGAGGATTCCCCGGACGTATGAAAATATTAAAAAACATACTTATTTTTTTACTATTTACGTGCATAATTGCCGGAGATATTTGCATTATTTTTCCCTATGTCCCTGCTTTTATATACTTTATAGTGTTGAATAATGACGGCAAATTAGACAATATTGAAAAAATATCCAATACGGTAATTGAGAATCAGGAAATATTAGAAGATATTGCCTGCCTGATGCTGGAACAAGGCAATGAATTGGAAGTATATGTACATGTAGATGAAAAAGAAACCTCATGTCTGGATGGTTCAGAGATAATTGATGAAGAGCTGTTAGAACAGGAAAATATCTATCGGCAGCTTGAAGAACTATATGTTAAAGATATGCGTATTTATAAAAATAATGATGTAAATATAGTTGTTTTTAGTACTTATTCATCCGGAATAGTAAGTTCATCATTTTATAAAGGCTTTTTCTATTTACCGCAGGAAATGTCAGAATCTATTTTAGAAAACAATCATTATCTGCCATATCATAATCATATAGACAGCTATGGAAATATTGTGAATGATTGGTATTATTTTGAAATGAGTTATGGTTAAAAACTAATTAGCTCAGTAATACTTTTAAAAAAGATAGTGTCAAATGATTTATGAAAAAACTGAGTCAAGAAAAAAGGCTCAGATGA
>CAZRKN010000014.1:0-80102 GCA_964600805.1 uncultured Bacteroides sp.
ATTTTGCGCTCATGTCATTGTCCTTAAAAGCCTTCAGCACATCATGAAGCTCATCAAGTGTAGTAGGTACTTCCAGTCCCAAATCATCCAGCCATGCCTTATTGATCATGGAGTACTGTGGGAAAGAGAAGATGTTATAGTCTTCCGGCGCGCCGATACCTGCGGTTCCCATTTTCTCTCCTGCGGGAAGACCATAAATATATCCGTCATCCATTGTGATCGCGCTTCGGATATCAGGATTTTCTTCCAAAATTTTGCATAAATTGGGCATATACTCTTCCGTAATATAAGGAGTCAGGTCAATAAATGTACCATCATCTCCATAACGCGATATATCATAGTTGCTGAATCCTACGCCCTGAAAAGCATCCGGTAATTCATCTCCTGCGATACGGATGTTTACCTGTTCTCCCAAAGACTCACTCATGGTAGTCCACTCAATACTAATCCCGGCATCTGCCTGAAGCTGATTCAAAACCTCGTTATTATCATAGCCCGGGCTCAGCGCGCTCTGGCCGCCCATAATGGAGAACTCCGTCTGTGAAGTATCCGGATTCGCAACACCTTTTTCATGATGTCCGTAATCTTTATTTCCACAAGCCGTTATTGATAGAGCCAGCCCTGCAACAAATATACATGATATAAGCTTTTTTCCATAATTGCTCTTTTTAAACTTTCTCATAATTTGATTTCCTTTCTGATACAGTAAGTGCAAACTCACCAGCCTGCGCTATAAGCATCCATATTCCCATTAACCTTTAACCGCACCGGCCATAAAGCCTTTTTCAAAATATTTCTGTACGAACGGATAAATAATCAGCATCGGCAGAGCCGCTATGATAATGGATGAAAATTTAATCATCTCTGTCATCTTATTCAACTCAACGAATCCACCGGATATAGTGCTTGCCTGACTGGCGCTGGCAGAGCTCTTTATCAATATGTTTCTCAAAACAAGCGGCAGTGGTGCCTTGTTCGGTGACGGCAGATAAATCATAGCCGTAAACCAGTCATTCCAGTAAGCAACCATACTGAATACTACCATAACTGCCATAATCGAACGGCTTAAGGGCACTACAATCTTAATAAAAGTGGTCCATTTAGAAGCTCCGTCTATTTCAGCAGCTTCTATCATTTCCTTAGGAATGCTGTTCTCAAAGAAGTTTCTTACAATAATCATGTTACCGACTCCAACGCCTCCGGGAAGGAAAAGAGCCCAGATATTGTTAATCAATCCTGTCTGTTTTACAACCAGATAGGTAGGAACCATACCACCGCCGAAATACATAGTGATAATAAACATAAGACTGATCCATTTCCTGCCCGGCAAATCCTTAACGCTGAGAGGATATGCTGCCAGATAAAGCACTGCAACAGAAAATACTGTACCTATTATTGTATATTTAAAGCTGTTTATCAGACCTGTCAGAATCTGAGGCTCCGCGAATACAGCCTTATATCCGTCCAGAGTAAACTGGCTTGGCAGAAGAAAGGTCTTACCCGCATATACATCATACGGATTTGATACGGAAGCAATCAATATATAATACAATGGGTAAGCAACTATAAACAGGATAATCGCACAAATGACTACCAGAATCATATCACTGCTTTTTTCAGAAAGTCCTGTCAGCTTTCCTGATTTCGATTTTGCGTTCATATCACACCTCCTAAATAAAGCTTGTGTCTTCGGATATCTTTTTTGCTATCTTATTAACCGCAATCAGCAAGATAATATTGATTGCCGTATTGAACAGGCCTACAGCCGTAGAATAACTGTACTTGGCGCGCTCGATACCTTGTTGGTAAACATAGACAGCTATGACATCACTTGTAGCTTTATTCAATTCTGTCTGTAACAGCCACACCTTTTCAAATCCTACATTCATCAGACCACCAGCACTCATGATCAGGTTCAGAACCATAATAGATGTAAGCGCCGGTATATCAATGTTTAAGATTCTCTGAAACAAAGATGCCCCATCTACTTTCGCTGCTTCATATAAAGAAGTATCAATGTTGGACAATGTAGCCATGTAAACTATAATTCCCCAGCCTGCATCCTGCCATATGCCTGAAGCAATATAAATTGTACGGAAAGCTCCGGATTCTGTCAGGAAATCCACACTGGTTCCCGCAATCAGGTTCAGCAAACCGCCTGAAGGACTTAAGAAGATACGAATCATACCGCAGATAACCATTACGGAAATAAAGTGCGGCGCATAGAGTACTGTCTGCGTAACTCTCTTAAAACGCTGGAACCTCATCTGATTCAGCATCAGTGCAAGGATGATGGGAATCGGAAAGCTCCAAAGCAAACTGAAAAAGCTCAGAAGTATCGTATTTTTCATCATACGTCCAAAGGTTGGCGCACTGAAGAATCGTGTAAACCATTCAAATCCAACCCATTCACTTCCCATGAATCCACGACTTGCCTTATAATCCCTGAAGGCAATCTGTATACCATACATAGGTATGTACTTATAAATAATCGTTAGTGCAACCGGAACAAGCAGCATTGCGTATAACTGCCAGTTGTCCAGTAAGCGTTTTTTTAGTGGCCTTGCCGTCATTACGCCCGGTCTGACAGCCGCCGACTTATTCTTACTCATAACTTCTCTCCTTCCTTTTCATGAAACGTTATTTATATGTTATTCATAAATATATCATTAAAATTTTATAAAGTCAATAAACCGGTTAATATTTATAGTTAATTTTTATATTTTTAGTCGTTTTTCACAATATCATTTGTTAATTTTTGTATATTTTATTTAATTTATTATACAAAAAATCAGCATTTTGCAAATGTAACGTTTCATCTTTATTCTCTGCATTACTTTACAAATACTCTCTCTTACATTATAATAGGCTCAGGTTTATCAGCGCGCTAATGATAATATTTATATTGTTTCCATGCTATAATATATAATATATGCAATTATAGGCATAAGAATTTGTCAGGATATACATTCCGCAATCTGAAAACGGAGAAAAAGTACTGAAATTATGAAAAAAGAAAACACCGCGCCTACCATGAAGGATGTCGCAAAGGAAGCCGGGGTCGCTCTTGGAACAGTTTCTAAAGTCGTAAATTGTCTGCCCGTGGGCGATTCCTATAGAATCCGGGTAGAAGACGCCATAAAGAAACTGAATTATCATGTCAACAGCTATGCACAGGGGCTTAAGGCGAACAGGACTTATACCGTCGCCCTTCTTATTCCAAACACATATACCCCTTTTTTTGCCGCCCTCACATATCACATCAATCTGGCGCTTTTGAAGAGGAAATACCGGATGCTGCTCTGCTCCACCGACTATGATTCGGGACTTGAGCAGGAGTATGCCACTATGGCGCAGCAGAATAAGGTAGACGGGATCATAGGCCTGACTTATAATCCAAGTCTGACCATAGAAGAGAATACGCCATTTGTATCTATCGACCGCTCCATGGGACCTACAATACCATGTGTCGCCTGCGATAATTTTGCCGGAGGACAGCTTGCAGCAGAGAAATTAGCTGATTTAGGCTGTAAAAACATCGCATTTATGAGAATCGGCTCTTCCCTGAGTAATGAACCGAATAAACGGAAAGCAGGTTTTGAAAACGGCTGCCTCTCCCGCGGTCTTAACTATGAGATGAAAATTCTTAATGATGGAGATTCTTTTGAAGAATTTGAAAAATTTCTTACAGACCATATAACTGACGGAAAACTATCTTTTGACGGTATTTTCTGTGTAACGGACAACCTTGCTTTTTCAGTCATCAAGATTTTAAAAAAACTTAACCTGCAGGTTCCAAAGGATGTACAGGTAATTGGTTTTGACGGCATACGACGTTTTGGAGATATGGATTATACATGCTCCACAATCGTGCAGCCGCTGCCGGAAATGGCTGAAATGTGCGTAGAACTTCTCCTGCGGGAAAATACGCAGACCAAGCCTCAGCTTGTATGCCTTCCGGTCACTTACGCATATGGCGGTACTACCATTGAATTAAGCAAAGAACAGGAGTGATAACAATGCGAATCGGTAAAGTAGAAGATATGGAAAAAGAAAAAACGGAAGAAGCCGATAATCTTGCAGAACTGATTAAGTCTGACCCGGAGGAAAATATGACGCAATCTCAAAAAGCGTCAAACTGGTGGTACTACTATAAATGGTATGTAATTGGCGGCATCATCATTGTTGCGGCTGCATTCCATCTTATTGGAACCCTCTTGGGATTCTGGACCAAAGATCCCGATTTCCAGATTGCATATGTCGGAAGCTACACCCTTCCGGAAGAAACTATCACCGCTCTTGAACAGGGTTTTGCATCAATAGCGGAAGATTATAATGGAGACGGAGAAATCATCGTACAAATAAATCAATATTCATACATTGGTCAAAATTCCGATAGTGGTCTTGGATATTATGAATATGGAAGCGAGGTTCCTCTTATTGGCGATATTTCAGCCTGTGACAGCTTTTTCTTCTTAACAGATGACCCCGACAATCTCCAGCGGACGGTTCAGATATTCTCCGATTTAGACGGAAATCGCCCCGATGATGAAGATTACTCAACCGAAGGTAAGGTGATTGCATGGGTTGACTGTCCCATTCTAGCCGATATGGAGCTCGGGGAATATGATGCCTCATTCGGATTTGACGAAGAAGCAGCAGTAAGCAATCAGGAACTGCTTTCCGGTTTATATATAGGACGACGCTACTTCTATAATGACAAGGTATCGGATAATTACGATAAATGCTGCGAATTGTGGGATTTAATACGTAACAGCAGGTAACATCAAAGACTATGCGAAAGGAATATGTTTACTATTATGAAAAGTAATTTAAAAGTAATGAAATTAAGCAAACTCTTCTGCTTAACAATTTCCATATTTATGTTAACCGGATGTTCAGTAATTTCATCTGCCCTGAGCGAAAAAGATACGGAAAATACATGGGAGACATCAGATTATGTAAAAATTGGTAATGTGCTTACAGTGCAAAAATCTGACAGCCGTTTATCACTGTTGGATAACAAAGATGCTCTTTCTACGGACGGATTGTTCTACTGCGCCTGGACAATCGGCAATTCCGAACCTTTTGAGAACAGTGAAGGTGATACCGTGGATCTATATGACGCGCAGCTTTATCTTTTACTCGGCGAATTCGTAAACTCCCAAAAAGCACAGGAGAACATGGATAATTGGCTCGCGTCGGCAAAAAAAAATTATGAGCTTATAAAGGAAGAAGAAATTACCTGTAACGGGCAAACCTACACCCTTATTACTTACAGCTACATCAACGAAAGCAATCCATATGCACGAGGCGCATCCGCTTTTGGCTTATATGAAGGCAATGCCGTCTGCATTGAGCTGGCATGCAGAGACAATTTTACGGATGACCCCGAAAGCATACTGACTGACTTTTTAGACAACTGCACTTATAAAAGTAATTAACAATCTTACAGCTTCCAAATTGCAAAAGACTGTTCTCCCAAAATATATTTTCCATCCTGAAAAGTAACTACACCAATTTGGTAAAGCTTCTCTCCTGCTGCCGGAATCATTTCTGATTCCATTATAGCTTTTGCCCCTGATGGATTACATACCATAAGCAGATTTCCGCGTCTGTATGCAAAAGCTCTTTCTTCTCTCTTAGCATAAAGGATTTTCAGATTGGCATTTTCCTTAAGGTCCCCATTACTGCTGCGAATCGTCAGTACATTTTTTACTACGTTTAACAGGGAATCCTTATCTTTTTCCTGTCCGGCTGCCGTAGGCGCATCCTCAGATAAGTCCACCGGCAGATATAAATCCTCTGCCGCTGCCGTAGAAAATCCATGATTCCTGGTATCGTCCCACTGCATCGGCGTACGTGAGCCGGTTCTCGTATAACCGCCTTCCTTTGTTTCAATCTGCATATAGCGCATGCCGATTTCATCGCCATAATATATGAATGGATTCCCCGGCATTGTGAGCATAAATGCATAAACAAGCTTTAATTCCCTCACATTAAGATAATATGAAGCACGTATCGTATCATGATTTCCCGTAATCAGGCAGTAATACCCCTGTTCCTTAATTTTTTCATACTTTTCCATATACTCATCCATAAAATCCAGAATGCTTCTGTCACTGTCCTTATGGAAAATACTGTTGTTTTTACCGTCCGACACATCACGCATCAACAGGTTATATCCGTTTCCTACCCAGTCCAGAAAGAAATCCATGTGGAAGCCTGCCGGTATCGCAATCCGGGGATTATTCCACTCGGAAACAAGCGCCGCTTCCGGGTAGGACTCATCAAGCATCTTTCTTATATCTTTCCATACTTCGCTTGTACCGCTCTTTTTCTCATCATCTTTCTTTACAAGCGAATCCGCCATATCCACGCGGAAACCATCGCACCCAAGATCCAGCCAGAATCTCATGATATCTTTAAGCGCTTCTCTGGTTGCGATACATGCCGGATCTGATATACTCTTCTGCCATGGTTTATCCGGATGCAGGAAACCATAATTGAGCGCAGGCTGGCATTTAAAGAAATTCAATACATAAGTGCCGTTTCTTGGGCTCTCTCCCGCTGCATAATTGAGCCCCTCCGGAGAGTGAAACCAGCTGTCTGTCCAGATATACCGGTCTGAATATGCATTCGTCTCAGCCTTGCTGCTCTCTTTAAACCACTCGTGTTCCTCAGACGTATGCCCCGGAACCAAATCTAACAGAATATGCATATCCCTTTTATGCACTTCATCAAACAGATGAATCAAATCTTCATTGCTTCCATACCTTGCAGCCGTCTTTTTATAGTCGCGTACATCATAACCGGCATCACTAAAAGGTGAGTCATAACACGGATTCATCCATATTGCATTGCAGCCCAGACCCTTAATATAGTCCAGTTTTTCTATAATTCCGTTAAAATCTCCGATTCCGTCTCCATTGGAGTCCTTAAAAGATTGAGGATAAATCTCATAAAATACAGCATCGTTTAACCACTTAGGCATATACCTTTCCCTCCATTACATATAGTTTAAGCATTATGCATTTTCCGTTAATACCCATGTTCTATATAATTCCAAGTGTTCTGCACACCTTATCAATGTCCATTTCCATCTGCATATATGCCGCCTCAACATTTCCCGTATAATCAGGGGAAATATTTGAGTGAATATAATATGTATCAAGACCTGCCCTTTTAGCTCCGGCTATATCACAGTTTTCATCATTACCGATCATGATGCTTTCTTCAGTATTAAGTTCGTATTTATCCAGCAATATCTTGAAAAAAGACAGGTCAGGCTTCTTGACACCGTAATCGGAAGAAATCAAAACCGCATCAAAATATTTGGCAATATCCAGCACATTCAGTTCATACTCGGTAAAAACTCTTTGAGCATTGGACAGAAGATAAATCTTCTTCCCATTCTCCTTCAAAGCCTTAAACATTTCATGCACACCGTCATAAAGCCGTATATACTCAGTTGTAAGTCCACGGAAAATCTGGCAGGTATGCAGCACTAAGCTTTCATCCGGCTGCACGCCTTTTAACGTATACATTTTTTCAAATACTTTCTCTACCTTAATCTCAGGAACCCCTTCATGACTGTAATATGTAACATCGCCCTGTTTATGCTGTTCCGCGCCTTTTTCAGCCATCTTCTCCCTGCACTCAGCCTCCGCCTCGCGAACCAGTCTTTCATATGTTTCTTTCAGTTCTTCCGGAGTATACACCGCACCCTGGTATCCGTAAAACAGTACCAGCTTCTCCCATACCATGCTGCTGTTTTCGTCTGTATGAATATCAACTAAGGTTCCATACAAATCAAATATGTAATTCAGATACATATCAATCCTCCAGTTTTTTTGTATTCGTTACACCATTATATAACATCGTCCTGTCAAATGGAATAGGTATTCTAAAAACCTCCCGGCCTTGCCTCCGGCAGTAATATCCGTAAAAAAAGCCGGATAAGATAACCACACAGATACAGTTATCTTATCCGACCGACCATTTGAATAATCAATCTACCGCAAACAAATCGCGATACCATTGCAAAGATTTGGTATAAGCATCATAAACCTGATCTATATCAATATTCTTGAGCAGCATCTGTCTGGATACCTCCTGCCACGATGCCTGCTCATACTGAAGTATGAAATCGAGCACCGGTGCAAATTCGCCCTTATCGTTGACCAATGCCTCTCTGATATTCTTGGACACCTTGACCAGATTGAGAGCCTCTTCCATGGGCTTATCAAGAATCAAATCGAGTACGGAGAACAACCCCATCAGGAACAGTTCCTGTGAAAATCCTGCCATTTCAAATATCGGTGCCAGATTTTCAGCGAATTTTGCACGAAGCAGGGTAAGTCTGGTAATCTCATTAGGCTTGTCGGCGCACATCTCATTGGCAACCGCAGTATTAATCCATTTCTTTAATTCCTTCTGACCAAGCATGGCTGCAGCATGCCTTATTGATGTAATTTCAGAATTAACGACCATTCTGTTCACCATCTTAAGCAGTGAAATAACGAGTGCCGTATCCCTTCCAATTACATCCGCCGCCTTCGTCAGCTCAAAATCACTGTCATTAACCAGATTCAGAAGTTCTATATAATTTACTTTGAGAGGCGCTACCTCTTCCTGTCCTCTCGTAACCGGAACGCGGAAGAAATGACCTTCGTACAGATCATATCCGCCATCTGCCTTAAGCTTATCAAAATCCTCCTGAGAATCCACATGTACAGCGCACAGTCTGATATTGGGATAATACTTACTGAAGAATACTTTGGCATTGCTTATATTGATTTTTTTATGGTCAAGCAAAATATAATCCATAAGAAGAAGGATTTCGCTATATTGCTCAAAATTGCTGACCGGAAGCTTCCTTATAGCCATTTTATACCCCATTTTCTTCAGTTCCTTCAGACGGTTGACATACATGGCATCAGGTGTAATCGCCGGATCCATCAATAAAACCAGTCTATCATGAGATGCATGAAATCTGGAATTAATGTCCGAGAATATGGAAATATTATTCACTTCCACAAATATGTCGCTGTCCACCGACAAAGTTTCAATTCCCATACTTTCAATAATATCAAGTCCTGCAATATCCGCAGCCCCATCATTACTGCCCGTACCAAGAAGACTCGGATTCAAAAGAAAATTCTTCTTCTGTGCAAATAATGAATAGGCGCGTACCGCCACGTTTTCATCAAATAATGGTATAAGTGTTGCCAGCATAATTATTTCTCCTATCAAAGATGGATTTTATTAGATGTGCCTCCCTTTGGAAACACTTCTATTAACATAAGGACGGCTCGCAAAGTGTGGCATCCGTTGTTTTTATACCTATATAATACTATATTTTTTCAAATATTCATATATATTTTGAAATTTTTTTTAAAAAAATCCTTCATTTTCCAATTTCCATAAAAAAGCTGTTTTTGCATACAACTATTTCGTTCTCGTCGTTTTCGTCATAATACTTCCGGTTACTGTCACAAATTATATGGGTATGGGAAAACCGGCTTTCTGTCAGTTTATCTGCCCGGTCGGCACATTAGAGGGCGGAATACCGCTTCTCAGTACACATACTGAACTCAGACAGACAATAGGTCCGCTTTTTTACTTAAAAACGGCTATTCTTCTGATAACACTGGCCGGCTGTATATTCATCTATCGCTTTTTTTGCCGTACGCTCTGTCCGCTCGGCGCTATTTACGGATTGCTGAATAAGATCAGTATTTATCATCTGGAAGTGGATGCCCATAAGTGTGTAAACTGCGGAAAATGTAAACAGGTATGTCAGATGGAAGCTGACCCTGTTAAAGCGCCGGACTCTGCTGAATGTATCCGCTGTGGCAAATGCGCTAACGCATACCCTGAGGGGGCGATTTGTCCGAGATTTAGAAGAAAAAACAAGAAGCCCGAATTTATCGGGCTCCCCAAGAGCTGATGACGGGAATCGGACCCGTGACCTCCGCACTACCAATGCGACGCACTACCGACTGTGCTACATCAGCCCATCATGATAAACTTACATCCGTTTACCGTATTGTATTGTATCACAGAGCATTTTGATTTGTCAATACCCTGACCGGATTGCTTTTTCAGCAGCTGAGTGCTTTCCTCAGCTTGTTTTTGATACGCTGCAGGGCATTGTCAGTAGACTTCTCATCTCTCCCAAGTACCTTTGCTATCTGGGTATAACTCATTCCGGTCAGATACAAATCAAGTACCTGCTTCTCTAAGCTACTCAGTTCTTTTTCAATGGTTCTCTCAAGATGCTCTACATTTTCTTTATCAATTACCATCTCTTCCGGACTTTGATCCGATTTTAATGCCAGAATATTGACAAGCGCCATATCCTCTTCATTAAAGTCATAATCTCCCTTGGCAGTCGCATACAAAGAAATATATGTATTTAGCGGTATATGCTTCTGCCTCCTGGAAGCCTGTACCGCCGTATACATCTGTCTGGAAATACATAAATCAGCGAAAGTTGAAAAACTCGCATCTCTGCCACTGTCAAAATCCCGTATCGCTTTAAAGAGCCCAATCATTCCTTCCTGTATCAGGTCATCCCCATCCGCTCCGAGAATATACATGGATTTTGCCTTACTTCTGACAAGATTTTTATATTTATTCATAATAAAATCAATGATGCCGTCCTCACCATCCCGCAAATGCATCATAAGTTCTTCATCGCTGTACTGTTGATATTCATCTTTCATATTTTTTCAATCCTTTATCGCCTTCTGTATCAGTATCTCCTCCTGTATCTATACCGCTTTCTGTGTCTATACCTTCTTCTGTATCTATACCGTCTTCTGTGTCTACACCTTCTTCTGTATCTATACCGTCTTCTGTGTCTATACCGTCTTCTATGTCTATACCGTCTTCTGTGTCTATACCGTCTTCTGTACCTATACCGTCTTCTGTGTCTATACCTTCTTCTGTGTCTATACCTTCTTCTGTATCTATACTACTATCTATAACAATCCGTTTATTATAATACTCCAAAATTGCACCTGCAAAGCGTTCCGCCAGAATCCGGTATCCTTCATGATTCCCATGCGTAGTATCCGGAACAAACTCTCTTACAATGTTTTCATCATATGTATCAAGAAATCCGATATGATATAAATCTATAAATTCAAAGCCATATTCTTTCGATAATATTTCTATTACCTTAACATATTCTTCCTGAGGAAGCAGTTCCTCATTCTGAGTCATAAGATAACCATGCAGCGAATTTGACGGTGGTGCGACAAAAAAAACTACTGCGTACGGATAATTCTCCTTAAGCCCTTTCATCAATTCATCCAGATCTCCACAAAAGGTACGATATGCTCTCTCCTCCAGACTGCCAAACTCCTTTTTAGTAGCGGAAAAGCCATCATTATATCCGCCCATCACAATAATAATATCCGTATCCTCCGGAATGTCCATATATCGCTCCACAAAAGGCTCGTGCCAGTATCTGCCGATAGAAGAACCTCCGATACCAAAATTATATACTTCTCCTGCCCCCAACAGTTCTTTCAATACTGAAGGATAAGTATACTGTTCATAATTTTCCTCTTCTTCCAAATTAGAGGCAGAAGTAACACTATCTCCCAAACAGGCAATCTTCACTTGCGAAAAATCAAATTTATTTTCCATTATATACTTCTTGTCCAACTGATTTACTATCAGCGTTTTTTCATACGAATCCATCGGACCATTGTTCTTATCAAACTCCGTCACAAACACTTCGCAAACAGTCTTCCACTTATCCAAAAAGTCAAAAAAAGTTCTCACATATATATTATCATCAGCCTCTTCATTACTGTTCGGTTCTACATCACTGTTTGATTCTTCATTACTGTCCGGTTCTTCATCGCTGTCCGGTTCTTCATCGCTGTCCGGTTCTCCATCGCTGAGCATAACTTCATCGCTTCCTGCTTCCTCATTGCCGTCCGGCACTTTATCTTCATCCACATCATTTTTGACAGTCAGCACTTCATTTATTGACATGATATCCTCTGAATACTGTTGTTCTTCTGCTTTTCCTTCCGTTCGTTCAATATAACCCTTAGCTTCAACAGTCGTAACTGCCAAAACCGCCAGCACATAAAACTCAACTAACATAAATCTGAAGAATTTTTTCATTTTTATACCTCTGTGCGCTTCAGCGCATATACCCAATCAATAGTTCTTAACAATAGAATCCTTCATTGGATTCTATTGTATAAAAGTTTACTTTCAAACTGTCCACCTTTGTCTTACGATTTCATAAGCAATCACTCCCGCCGCTACGGAAGCATTCAGAGAATCTATATCTCCTTTCATCGGAATAGATGCTGTAAAATCACAATTCTCTTTTACCAACCGGCTTACGCCTTCACCTTCATTACCAATTACGATTCCGATAGGACCTTTCAGGTTAAGCTGATACATAGTCGTACCACCCATATCAGCACAAACAAACCATAGACCTTCTTTCTTCAGTTCCTCCATTGTCTTATTCAGATTAGTGACTTTCGCTACAGGCGTATAGTTCAGCGCCCCCGCAGATGCTCTCGCAACTGATGCCGTCAGTCCGACCGCCCGGTTCTTGGGAATAATAACTCCGTGTGCACCCGCCAGATTCGCCGTTCTGATAATAGCTCCCAGATTATGCGGATCTTCAATATTATCAAGAAGAAAAAGGAACGGTTCCTCTCCTTTTTGTCTTGCTTTCTCTAATATATATTCCACACTGGCATATTCATATGACGACATCTTAGCAATAACGCCCTGATGTTTTCCTGTTTCCGAAAGCCGGTCAAGCAGTTCTTTTTTTACATATTTAATCTGACAATCCTGTTTTTTTGCCTCTCTTTTTATGGTCATAATCGGACCATCCTGACATCCGTCAAGAATAAAAAGCTTATCTATGATCTTTCCTGAACGAAATGCTTCAATTACGGCATTTCTTCCCTCTATTGTCATTTCCGTATATCCCATTATGTAAATATGCTCCTCTCTTAGTATATGGCATATAGTAACAGTTCAGCCTTGCTTCACTGTTACTGCATCCGACCATCCTAAATCGCTCAGCGATAGGCCGGATGCTTTCAGCCGCTGCTATTTGGCACGGTCAGCGCAGTAAATGCGCAGACCTGGCTGAATTGTTATGGCATATCTTACCTATATTATTATACCCATCTTTTCAAACGCTAATATTACCAATGTAAGCAGCCTGTCCGTTTCCCCATTCATATAAAGATATCCAAACAGAGCTTCCAGCCCCGTCGCCATGCGGTACTCCGCGACAGAAGCATTTTTCGCAGTAGTGTATGATTTGGCATTTCTGCCCCTGTGATAAACTGCGGTTTCCTCTTCACTCAGCTCGCCTTCCAATACTTCTATCATCTTTGCCTGAGTTTTGGCATTCACATATCGGATCACGATTTTATGAAGATTTTTTGCCGGTCTGTTGGCACGCTCCACAACGACGGTACGGATGATTAAGTCATAAATCGCATCGCCGATATAAGCCAAAGTAAGAGGTGAATATGTTCTTATATCCACCTCACCACAATTGAATTCCTTCTTGATTGCATCTAAGATTGTCATGCTCTCTTCCATTTTACACCTTCTCTGGTATCCTCCAGAACAATACCTTGATTCAACAAAATGTCCCTGATTTCATCAGCTCTGGCAAAATTCTTTGATTTTCTGGCTTCCTGCCTCTCCTGAATCAGGCTCTCAATTTCACTGTCCAGAATTTCTTCTTCCTTTTCCACAACCAGACCGCATATATCGGACAACATGACTATTTCATCCTTTACAGCGCTTATGAATTCTTTACTGCTAAGCTTAGTCACTTTTGTATTGGCAAACTTCACCAGCTCAAAAACAGATGAAACAGCGTCAGCAGTATTGAAATCATCATCCATGGCTTCCTCAAATTTTGTAATAAAAGCCTTCGCCTCTTCTATGTCCGCAGCCTCCTGTGCGCTCTCAGCGCCATTTGCAGCATTATCCTGCTGTGATGCTTCCAATAAGTAATTCAAATTGGAAACACAGGTGACAATTCTCTCATAACCATTCTTAGCGGCTTCCATCAGGTCTGCACTGAAATTGAGCGGACTTCTGTAATGTGCGGATAACATAAAGAAACGCAGAACCTGCAAATCATATTTTTCACTTATATCCCTTACCGTGAAAAAATTACCTGCCGATTTGGACATTTTCTTATTGTCAATATTCAGGAAACCATTGTGCATCCAGTATTTTGCAAAAGGTTTGCCATTGGCTGCCTCAGATTGCGCAATTTCGTTCTCATGATGAGGAAAAATCAAGTCTTCCCCGCCTGCATGGATATCTATTTCATCTCCCAAATATTTTTTGCTCATGACTGAACACTCAATATGCCATCCCGGACGGCCATTGCACCATGGAGATTCCCAATATGGCTCGCCTTCCTTCTTAGGTTTCCAGAGTACGAAATCCAAAGGGTCTTCTTTCTGGTCTTCTCCCGAAACCAGCAGAGAGCGGTTACCTCCCCGCAGGTCATCAAGATTTTTATGTGACAGCTTACCATATTCCTTGAAGCTTCTTGTCTTATAATATACGGTACCGTCCGGCGCCGTATAAGCATAACCTTTTTCCAAAAGTATGCTTATCATTTCTAACATTCCATCTATTTCATCAGTAGCCTTTGGATGTGTTGTTGCCGTCTTCACATTCAGCGCCTTCATATCCTTCCTGCATTCTTCAATGTAACGCTCGGAAATTACGGAAGAATCTACCCCCTCTTCATTCGCCTTTTTTATAATCTTATCATCCACATCTGTAAAATTAGATACATAGTTGACTTCATAGCCCTTATATTCCATATACCTTCTGACCGTGTCAAAAACAATCATCGGTCTGGCATTGCCTATATGAATCAGATTATAAACTGTCGGCCCGCACACATACATACTGACCTTACCCTGCCGGATCGGCTCAAACTCTTCCTTTTTCCTTGATAAAGTATTATATATTTTCATAATAATAACCCTGCTCCCTTCTCAACCTGTAAATTTCAATCTATTCTCTCTTTCTATAATACATTACCCTCGCCTCTGCTGCGTTTCATCTTCCGCACCTCGCGCTCCAAATCAATCAGGCGATTGGTCAGTTCTTCATTCTCATGTTGAAGAACCGCCAAATCTTCCATAATCGGATCCGGCAAATCAATCTGATTCATTTCTTCCTGCGGCAATGAGACATTCCCACGCTTGACCACACGCCCCGGAACTCCTACTACCGTTGAATTGGGAGGTACCTCATTCAATACCACGCTTCCCGCTCCAATCTTACTGTTGTCTCCAATAGTAAAGGAACCCAGCACCTTGGCACCGGTACTAATCATGACGTTATTACCGATAGTCGGATGCCGCTTGCCATGTTCTTTACCGGTACCGCCCAGCGTAACGCCCTGATATAATGTGACATTATCACCAATTATAGTGGTCTCGCCAATGATTACACCGTTTCCATGGTCGATGAAAAAACCCTTTCCAATCTGCGCTCCGGGATGAATCTCAATCCCTGTTTTGCGTACGCCCTTCTGCGATATCCATCTGGCTAAAAAAAAGTGCTTTTTCTCATACAATCTATGGGCGATGCGGTAATACAGCATTATTTTGAAGCTCGGATACAAAAACACCTCCATATTGGAATGAATCGCAGGGTCGCGTTCTCTTATGAGCTTTATCTCTTCTTTTATATATCTGATAAGTCCCATTTATAACCATACTCCTTTATGTCTGTCCATCACTCTGCATTCAGAGTTTTCATTTTCTATACCATAGAATATGCCGGATATCATCCATTGGATAATCTGCTTTTCCACTCCTTTAAAATAGCTTCACAGCTATCCACATCAATCTCCTCTACGGCGATTTTCAGTCTTTCGAACATTTCCTGCTGCCAACCCTCATATGAAAAATTATTCATATCTTTAATAACTTCCTCCATCTTGTCCATATCCAGGTTATCGAGTGCTTCCTGCATATACGAGAAATTATTAAAAAGCTCACTCATGGTGGAAGTCTTCTTTTCACCTTCCTCTTCCTCAGGGAAGAAAGGCGCGAATACTGATTTATATTCTTCATACTGTTTCAACATTTCATCCGTTTTTTCATGAATAAATTCTGAGTCCCTCGCATTTCCCGCTTTTTCCAATGCCGCAGCCTTATCGGACAAAGAAAGCGCGCCTATTTGCTTGGAAGAACTTTTCAGAGCATGCACTTCTATAGTATATCCTGTCCAGTCTTCACTTTCTTCCAGCATTTTTATAAGTTTTGCCTTTTTGTCAATAGCACGATAGTATACATGTAAAACATTCCAGAACAGGGTTCCGCTCCCCAGGATTTTCAAGGCATATGATACGTCAAGGTCTCCCACCACAATATATCTGACATTTTTTGTCTCCGCAGTTCCGCTCTTCGATATATGTACCTTTTGTATTTTTTCTATAGGAAGCCATTGCCGCACCTTGGATATCAGCATGCGCAGCTCTATCGGCTTGGCAATAAAGTCATTCATGCCTACCTGACAGAACTGCTCCTTCGTTCCCTCTACGGCATTTGCAGTAAGCGCAATGATCGGCACGTCATTATAATCCGGATGAAGCCGCCTGATAATACTGGTAGTCTCCACACCATCCAGTTCGGGCATCATATGATCCATAAATACAATATCATAGTGATATTTACCGATTTTATCAAGAGCTTCCATACCGCTTGACGCCGTATCGGTATTCATCTTAAGCGGCTCCAGCAGCCCTTTAGCTACGGTCAGGTTTACAGCATTATCATCTACAATAAGGACGTCCGCATCAGGAGCCGTAAACTCAAATTCATTCATTTCGTCTGTATCCGAATTACGTTCCTCACCATTCAGTATAATAGCCACAGACAAAATGGAAAGAGGTTTTTTTATAACAAGCAAATTCGGAATATCATATTTTACAGTATCAAAAAAGTCTATAATGAGAACCGCCGTAATCTGAGGATTGCTCCTGACAAACTCTTCAATCGTCCCGGAGAATACAGTGTTCTCTATAAACAGAAAAACTTTTTTATTTTCATGCAGCGCATCTAATCCCGTTTCGGAATCCAGCTCCTCATATTCAACCCCAAGCCTTAAAGCATCATCACGTAAACGCTCAGATACATATGGGTTGGAAATCAATCCTGTCACCAAAATATTCTCCGGGTCATCAATCCTGATAGACGGTGTATCGTCAATAACTTTCTGCGGAAGTTTAAATGAGAATTTACTTCCTTTTTTATATTCACTTTCTACCCAGACGCTCCCGTTCATCAACGACAAAAGCTGTTTGGAAATAGCAAGTCCCAGTCCCGTACCCTCTATATTACGGTTTCTTTTGCTGTCCACCTGCTGGAATGACTTAAACAGCATATCAAGATTTTCCGACTTAATTCCGATTCCGGTGTCCTCAACTGAAATATACAGTTCAATCTCATCATCAGCTATTTTTTCATAATTCACTTTCAGGGTTATTTTCCCTTTGGATGTAAACTTTGCAGCATTATTTGCCAGATTTAAAAGCACCTGCTTAATCCTTATATTATCCCCCAATAGCTTACTTGGCAGGCTTGGCGGAATATCAAGAATAAGCTCCACCTCTTTGCCTTTTAATCTTGTCATGACTATATTTGTAACATCATTTATGATAGACATTGAGTCGTAATCATCGACATTTATATCCATCTTGCCTGACTCTATCTTGGAAAAATCCAGAATATCATTGATGATGGTAAGAAGCGATTTTCCGGCTTCCTTGATCTGGTTAATATATTCCCTTGCCGCCTCAGGCAGTTCCTCCCTCAGCGCCATCTCCGCCATACCAATAACCGCATTCATAGGCGTACGGATCTCATGGCTCATATTGGCAAGAAAATCCGATTTCATACTCGATGTTTTCTCAAGGTCCTTATTTGCCTCATAAACCTGATATTTACTGTATGCCATATCGGACAGAACACTCGAAATTATCGAAAGGAATCTGGCAGCGTTATCAATATCCTCCTGCTCCAGAATATTCACTTTCATGGCTGCTTCCAAATACGCATCCGGGTCAACCCCAATTTCAACCGCGGTTTTCTTGATTTTTTCCGGATCGGGCTTACCAACGAGAGCTTGTCCGCCGATAAAACAGCCTACAAGCTTATCATTTGCCATAACCGGCGCCGCATAATCCATCAGTCCCGCATGACAGAAATAAATAATAGAACGACCGTTTTTCAACGCCAG
Organism: uncultured Bacteroides sp.; assembly: GCA_964600805.1. GTDB lineage: Bacteria > Bacillota > Clostridia > Lachnospirales > Lachnospiraceae > UBA3282. The sequence continues at coordinate 18,298 of CAZRKN010000014.1, forward strand.
TTCCGCACCTTCTTTATCACATTTCTCACAGCGCGCACAGCCAACCTTAGATTTCCTTGTATACTCCATACAGAATTCCGAAAAGTTAGAGCCTTCCGTTACAGCAACGCCGTTTGCATCCGTAGTAAGAGCTGCCATACCTGTCATACGTGAAAAAGCATCCTGTATCCTCTGTAAAGTATCTCTATCAATCAAATCCGTTAAATGTAAATCATTAAAATCATTCCCCATGTATCAATCCCTCTTTCATCCGATGATGTCAGTAATAACCTTCAGCAGTTTCTCATGATCAACAGGTTTCAACAAATAACTCTGCGGTTTTAAAGCAAGCGCCTCCGTAATTTTCTCGCGTTCTGACACTCCTGTCAGAAAAACTATCGGTACATTCTTACCGGAATCCTTGGCACGTATCTTTTCCATAACTACAGGTCCGCTTTCTTCCGGCATTTCATAATCAAGCAGTATCAAATCAGTCTTCTTCCTCTCAAGGAACTTCAATGCAATTTTTCCATTGATGGCAGTTGCAACATCATAGTCGTCATGCAGCTGTTCTTTTAACACCTTTAACATAACAGGGTCGTCATCCACCACCAGAATATGTTTACGTCCTGCCGTTTCAGATTCCGCAGTTTCTTTAGAATTTATTTTCTGACCAGATTCTGAAGTCTTTACTGAGGAAGACAATGCTGCTTCCAACGAAGAAAGCGCATTTTTTAAAGAATCAATGTCTGCAACCGTGTTCTTTTTATCCTTCTGGGCATCGGTTTTATTCCGGTATGCCTGAACATATTCCTGACGTTCATCCAGAAATTTCAGAATCTTTTCCTGGATTGAGTTTGCGGTATACGGCTTTACCAGAATCATGTTTGCCACATTCACGGCAAATTTCTCGAATTCGTCACACTCTTCCTTTGAACCAACCAGAACAAAAGGAATTCTTGTCGGTGCAAGATTATGTTTAATACTATTCATCTGCCGAAGGTTATCCGGTGTTTCGCCACTCATACAGTATATAAAGACATCAGGATCAAAATATTTAATATGCCTGATTATATCTCCATAACGTGTAGATGTAGACATAACCTCAAAATTTGAATCCATATGCACAAAGAAATCATCAATTATGGAAGTATTCTTTCCCGTAACCAGAGCTTTATATTTCATTTAATATCATTCCTTTCTTTCGGCTTAAAGCATTAGCGCAACCGTCAATCGGTCCTTCGGCAGCCGCCGCATACCGCACAGTTATTAATCCAAGCCGTATCCTTATCATAATTTTCCACAGGCGATGTAAGCATACATACTGCCTGAGCTGCAATCCCTTCACCGCTCCCGGTAAAGCCAAGCCCTTCCTCGGTTGTTGCTTTTACATTGACCTGAGCAATATCTATCTGCAATGCATCCGCGATATTCCCGCGCATGGAATCGATATATGACCGCATCTTCGGAGCCTGTGCGATAATAGTTGCATCAATATTTTCAATCATAAATAAATGCTCCTCTAACAATTCTCCCACGTGTTTAAGAAGCTTTATAGACGATATTCCCCTGTACTGCTCATCGGTATCCGGAAAATGTTTACCGATATCTCCAAGTGCAGCAGCACCAAGCAGTGCATCCATTATGGCATGAAGCAGGACATCCGCATCTGAATGTCCCAGCAGTCCTTTTTCATATGGGATATCCACCCCGCCAAGTATCAGTTTTCTGTCCCCTGTCAGGCGATGTACGTCATAGCCCATCCCGATTCTCATTACTTCAATACCCCCTGAAAAAATGTTTATAAATCACACTGCATTTTTATGATATATAATATTCAAACCTTTTAAGATAAGCTCATTATCACAGATAATTTTCGTCTTACAATGCGGAACGATACTGCCTGCAAGTCCCCCTGTTGCAACTACCGCGGTCTGATACCCGAGTTCCTCCCAGATACGCTCAATCATACCGTCTATACAGGCTGCCTGCCCCATGATGATACCGCTTTTCATACAGTCTATGGTGTTTTTACCGATAATCTTCTTAGGCGCTTCAAGACTGATTCTCGGAAGCTGTGAAGTTCTGTTGACTAAAGACTCCAGAGAAACCCTTACACCCGGCAGAATCTGACCGCCTATATAATTCTTGTTTTTATCCACTACACAGATAGTGGTGGCAGTTCCCATATCAATAATGGTTACCGGTGCGCCATACTCATTCAGCGCCGCCACGGAATCCACCACAAGGTCGCTTCCTAACTGGGAAGGATTATCCATCAGGATATTAATTCCGCTCTTTAAGCCCGGTCCTACTACAAGCGGCGTGATTTTTATCAACTTTTCAATTGCATATTTTATAACAAGCGTAAGCGGAGGAACAACAGAAGAAATAATAGCTCCGTCAATATCAAATGCGCTTACGTCATGAAGCTCCATAACGGTCTTAAAATCAACCAGATACTCAAGTTCCGTTTTGAAGGTAGAAGTGGAAATACGTTCCACGAAGCATATTTTATCGCCGTCAATGCAGCCGATTACGATATTTGTATTGCCCATGTCAATTGCTAACAGCATGATAAGCCTCCTGCCTAATAGAAGTGCCTCCAATAGGAGCCACAATTAAAAAATCATCCGCAGTTCAGATAAATATAAATCTCTGTACTGCGAACGATTATACCACATTCGGATTTTTATGACAATACATGCGGGCAGATAGATGTGGTTTCCAAGGAAGTGGAATGGACAAGCTTTACGATCCGCCTTCCTGTACTGTCCGGTGTGTGATACGGAATCCTGAAACGAAAAACCTGATAACCACCATCTCAGTGATTACTAGGTATTTTCCTATCGGAGTGACAAGACTTGAACTTGCGGCCTCTACTTCCCTAAAGTCATTCCATCTATCGTAAAATCTCCGTATTTACTGTATTTTTGCGTTATCTGAAAAAAATTTACCACAATTATTACAACAACGGAACTAAGTAATCTCTCAGAGCGGTTTTCTTGATCTTTTTTGCATAAGGATTATTTCTGGGATTTATTTTCAACAGAGTCCCACAAACCATCATAAAAATCAAGTTCCCAAAAAATGAATATCTTCTTTGACGATAATCTCTTTCCCATCATATTCTTTACATATATATGGAATTTGACCCAGTACGTTTTTCACATCCTCATGCAGTACGCTTTTATGGGAAAGCTGCATCTTCATATTATAAACTGCTCTATCCAGCTCCGAATATATATCTGTCTCTTTTCCCATTTTGTCCTTAATATCCCCTGCCTTGTTCTGGGCCACCTGTATATGGGCAACCGTTTCCTCTGTCTTACCCTTTACTTCCTGGGCAATCGTATCGAAATCCTGAATGGCGCTCTGGGTATTCTGGGCAACCTCCACATTGCTGTCCACCAGCTTATTCATTGCTTCAAAACATTCCAACAGTTTTCCTTCCTTATTTCTTACATTGGTCATGGTTCCATTAATCTCATCCACCAGTTTTTTTGTCTGGGAAGATAACCCATTAATCTCGCCCGCAACAACCGCGAATCCTCTTCCTGCCTCTCCCGCACGAGCTGCCTCGATGCTGGCGTTCAACGCAAGCAGGTTCGTCTGGGATGCAACGGCTGCAATATTCTTTGCTGCCTCCCCGATTTCACCAAATGCCAGTTCAAAATTATCCAACACCTCTTGAATTTCATTCATGGATTCTTTGATTTGAGTAATTTCTTTGATAAGCATGGACATCTTATTATTACCGTTGACACTTGTGCTCACAATTTTGTCTGCAATATCATGCAGTTCTTCATTCACTGTATTAATATCTGCAAACTGCTCATTAAACTGGCTTACATTTTCCATAATCGCCGCAGATTCTTCTTTAAGAACACCTACCACCGTCTCAATATCATTCATATCTTTCATTGCCTGCACATCTTCCATGATAATTGCATTCTGCTTCCTATTCAGGAAATATATAGCGTCCAGAATGGCGCTTAAATGAATTCTGGAAGTTTTTATCTCATTTTCTTTTTTCTTCTTACGAAACATGTTCTACCCCCTGCTATTTGTCCTTTGTAAAAATTACACAGACCATCGATTGGTTTATATGCTGCTCAACATACTGCTCTCCATCTCCCACAACACCCCAGTGGCAGTTTGAAGCCATAGAATTCATCATGTCCGCATATGTACTGGTATAATGGTTGTTTTCAAAAAACAGATAGCGCAGAATACAGTTTATGGACATAATTCCTGCAACTTTGCGTGCATTCGTAAGATCCCGCATATTTCCTTCTATATAACGCTGGTATTCCCCGTCAATGTGTGTAAAAGAAATTATATCGTTTTCAAGAATATTTTTATATGTTGAAATACTTCTGTCCGGGTTAAAACTAAAAATCGCAGTGATATATTTATCTGTCCCCACAATGCGGCACAATGGATTTTTAAAAACCCCATCCCCCACATTGGCGTTGGTGTATCCTAATTCTTCCTCATAAACATCCATTGCCTTACGTCCGTCTATCTCGTAAATCGTTCGTTTATCTTCTGATACTTTTGTAACGGCATGGGTAATTTCACTTGCATGATACAGATTTTCCTTGAAAATCTCAATAGCTCCCATTTTACTTCCTATCACTGCATAAACAGTAGCATCTGTGAGAACCTCCCCATTGTATGCCACATGCTTAGGCTGATTCGATTCCGTATTGCCTGCTGTACCGCCTACCAGGCGTATTCCCGCTTCTTCCAGACACATTTTCATGGTAGATACAACTTTCTCCTCATATCCGGTAGACACTTCAAAGCAAACATTGTTTTTATATTTCTGCTTAATCTTTTTCGCTGCTTCTTTCAAATCCGGCATGTATATCATCGGACAAGTATCCGTCTGCCGCAGAACCCCTGCCTGCACTTCCACCTCACTGTCCTGAAAGCCAATGGCAGAAATACCATCTGCAAAACTGCCCTTTTCATTAAACATAAACCCTGTAGTCCCCATCATCTGCACATCCGGAAGCTTTTCATGCAATTTTTTGCTAATGTCGCCAAACCTCTTGTCATCCGCACAATACACGATAAATATACAGTTTTTTAATTTGGCTGCTACAGCATCAACAATGCTGTTCACTTCACCACTTTTGTATACTGTCTCCATACGATTCTCCTTTCGCCTTATTCTCTACCATACAGTATCCCGGACCTATCGATTTTACTATATTTTACTATTATACCGCGTCCACCTCTTAACGAATCAAGAGGTTTTGAGAAATTTTGTACCCTAATTTGTACCCTAGTTTATGCTTTCGGACGATAGGTTGCAGAAAAAGCATTCCAACCTCGTCAAGCTTTTTCCGTTTCCTTCTTTCTTTTCAGGATCAAGATTACAACCACAATGCACACAGCCGCTATGACCGCCAGCCAGATAAAGCAGCAGAACCCTAAGAATGTCGGGCAGATATGGCACAGCCCGCACTTCGCATTTCCGCCATGTGCATTATCCGTATCTGTCTGCTTAAATGCGATAGCATAAGCAGAGAACAGATTCGTGCTGATCGTGACGGTGTCCGGATCATTGTCCATATCGTTCAAAAGGGTATATTCCCCTTCATGGGAGCGGATGATATAAAACTCCCTGCCGTCCTCCTGTAATTCCTCCGGCACCCCGATGATGACCTCGATCGGTTCCTTTGTGGAAGTAACGGCATCCCACTCACCTTCACCCAGCCTGATGAACATGGAAATATCGACATACATACCAAGCGCAAGTTCCTGGATCTCATTCTGATACGCCGCAAGACCTTTTTCTATGACCTCTTTATCCTGTCCGCCCACGGTTCCCGAAATGTCTTTGACATCTATCCTGACTTCTATGGTCTCACCATCGTTTACAAGCTGTATCTGCTCCGGTGTCAGCACTGCATTTGCCACTGCTACCGTATCATTCACTCCGGCTGCATATCCCTCATCCTCGCAGACTACCGTGACAATGACTGCGCCGTCTCCAACTGAGAGCTTTGAGGTGGTATCGGAAGTTTCTGTTATATTGCCCGTTTTGATCATTCCACCGGATACGACGATCCTGCCGCCCTCTACTGAAACCTGTACGGTCTGCACCGTCTCGTCTTCCGGCTGTGGTTTATTGTCCGGCTGTGCGGGATCTCCTTCCTGTTCCGGTGCTTCTGTCTCTGTGCTTTCCGGCTCATCATCCTGTTTAGGTGTTCCTTCCGGCTGTGGTTCAGGCTGTGTCTCCTTGTCGGGAGTGTCTTCTGTTCCGGGAACAGGCTGCGGTTTATCTGAAGGAGGCGTTACCCTGGGCGGTGTGACTGTCGGTATTCCAGGATCACTGTCGTCCCCCGGTGTGCTTCCGCCGTTATCGCTGCCGTCATCATTGCCACCGCCGCCATTGCCGCCGCTTCCACCGGACGGCGGAGTACCGTCAGCATTATTGATAGTGGCATACAGTTTGAGGGTCGTATTTTTAAGCTCATAACATCCGGCATCCCTGCCTTCCAGTTCAAATCCTGTTACGTTCACGGGTATATTCTTTCCGGGTCCCTTCTTGGTAAACACTGCGCTGAGCGTACCGCCGAGCATGGTTTCATCTCTTTCGACCACACCGGAAATTTCAGCCTCCCCGCCTTCTTTCAGGGCAGCGTCTGTTGTCCCATCATAATCTCGGTTCTCTGCTTCAAGGGTTCCCTTCTCCACTGTAAGGGGCTTTTCTGACACGATGAAGTAAGCTGTCTTGACGCCCGCATAGTTATCGCCCTTGTAGGTCATCTTTACTCCGTATGTACCGGGAACGAGATGTCCGCTGGATGACTTCTGAAGTTCCTCCGCTGTTACCCATGTATTACCGCTATCAGCACTGTAAAGATAGGTATAGACAGGATTCGTATCCTTCACGGTAATGCTTCCCTTCGGGTCAGGCGCCTCCTTCGCTCCATAAATCCAGCCGGATATGGAAAGCTTCATCTGGCTGTCTTTCAAAACGTTCCTGTCAACAAATTCAATCCCGATGCTGACAGTATTCCGCCCTGTCGCCCATGCCGGAAGCGCCACGGTTCCGCTTATCGTTTTTCTTCCCAGCGTTTTGCCGAAGTCCGCTCCTATGGCATCCATCCTCCATGTGACTGTCCTGTTTTCCGTTCTCGCTGTATAACCGTCTCCCGTATAGGTGACTTTGACCTGTGCAGGAAGCCATGCAGCCACTTCTTCCACCGTATAGCCGTCCGCCCTTTGGATCTTCATGAGTTCTGCCGGGGCTGTGATCGCTGCATTCACGGAAGCCACCTTCAGGGTGATCCCTCCTGTCTTACCTCCGGCTGTAACGGTATAGCTATAAGTTCCGCCCTTCACTGTAAAGCTGTCTGCGGTAGTATACGCTGCCTGCGCAGCGTCTTTTGTCTCATTGTCATATACCACCTGTACGCTGCTGTTTTCTTTCAGATAAGCGGTAAGTGCATCTATGCTCTCATTTGCGGCATGATCGGCATAAATGGTAAGTGTACCCGGCGTTACCGCGACACCGATTATGGTGCGCTTGCGAAATTCGACTGTGATCCCCGCTTCTTTCGCATCTTCCGGTATGTCAAGGGTATACTCCCATCCGCCTTTCCCGCTTCCTTCATTCCATGTTATTTCTGCTCCGGGGTTCATCTCCTGACCGCCCACAATGATGACAGGGGTATAGTCTTCCTCGTAAGTTCCGGTAAAGATTACTGTCCCTCCGGCTTCTGCATAAGGCACATCGGGGCCGGACGCGGTGTTGCCGTCCATCCCTTTCCCATCGCCTGTGATGACCGGCTCTTTTATGGTCACAAGTGTCCGTACCTCCGTCTTTACAGGATCAGAGACAAAACTGGTGTCTGTCGCCTTTTTCCTCGCATAAAGGTCATATTCCGTGTTCGGGTCAAGCCCTGTAAACGCTCCTGTGGTATTGGCGCTGCTCCAGTCAGGCGTCTGTCCTTTTTTTACAAGGACATATTCCTCCCCGGCTGCCGGATCTGTAACCTTTGCCGTGGTGTCGGTCACTGTTACCTTTTTGGCCGACAGCACCGGTCTGTCCGGTATGTCGATCTTTACGCTGCCGCTTGGCGGGATTGTCTTTCCATCTTCTGTCGTCTTTTCGGGATAACGTACATAAATGGGCTGCCCCGGCACAATGGGTCGGGAGCCGTCCTCGTTCGGAGGAATCACGCTTCCCTCCGGATCAGAAGGATCGGTGTAGACTTCCAGTTCTCCCAAATCTTCCGGCAGCTTTCCTGTCTCTTTCCTATAGTCTATGATAAAATCCATCCGTGCGAGATCCGGCGCTGCCAGTTTCGTTATCATCACAGCCTGCTCCGTCTGATTTCCCGCATTGTCTGTGGCTTTCACGCTAATCTCCACTTCGCCTAAGGGTATCTGGTCTGACTTTATGGTAAAGCTGACTCCGCTTTTCAAGCTTTCCGTGAAATTCTCCTGTACGCTGACTTCCTCACCGTTCCCTATCTTATAAGTCACGGAAGCAAGCCCGGCGGAAACGGCGTTTTCCTGATCGTCCTTTACCGTTACGCTGATTCCGGAATCCGCCGAAAATTCACCGAAAGTAATCTCCGGCGCATTGTCCTCAATAATGAGGCCTTTTCCGGATGTACCCACTGTCACGCTTGGTGCAGAATTTTTAGCCTTATCGGTACAGTTAATGACGATCGTTCCCTTGAAGTCCGCAGAAACGGTAATCGTGACCGAACCGTTTTCTATTTCGGCAGTTTTGTTTTCTAGTAAACCGCCTTCAGGCGTCATAGTATAGGTAATCTCTGCCCCGCTGCCTTCTTCTGTCACAGGCACTGTGATGATCAGGCTCTCCTTTCCAATCAGCCAGTTCCACAATTTTTTCGGCTCATAGTTGTAAGAAAGCTCACCGATTACAGGAGCAATGATATCTATATTGGACACCGTTATGGAAGCTGTACCCACATTCCCACTGTCGTCTGTCACTGTCACCGTATAAGTGCCGTTGTCGGTGACAGTGAAAGTCCCTCCGTATACGGATGTTTCTTCCTTAGAATATGTCACTGCCTTATCCGAGTCTGCGCCCTCTTTTTCCCATACTGCCGAGGCAATGTTTTTCTCCTCATAAATGGAAACATCAATCTGTACCACCTCATTCGTCCAATCCGTATTCTGCTGATACAAGCGCACCATCGGCGCATCGCCGTCCACTTCGGCTGCTATAGTCATAGCATTGCTGCGCACCACATGCCCCGCCTCATCGCTGACAGTCGCATAATAGGTACCCGGGGATGTAAGCGTAAAGGTTCCGCTTAAAACTGTTGTAATCGTACCGTCCGGCAGCTGGACAGCGGTTATGGTATTCCCATTGGCATTTACCGTGTAGGAATAGGTATCTCCCTTATTACTGCTGTTTTCCAAGTTCACGTCAATCGTGGGCGCTTTCAGATTCACCGTGTAGGTACCGGAACCTGCACTTCCCGTATTTCCTGCGTTGTCCGTCATCGTGACCGTCAATTTGCAGGTATAGCTGTTTCCCTCAGTTCCCGGCGTGGCGGCGGAATATGTCCCGTCACTGTTCTTAGTCAGTGTGGCAGTTACGGTTTGAGCAGTTCCGCCGTTTACAGTCATCTCCCATATGCCGGCTACCGTCTTAACTCCTGCGCCTCCCGCATCTGCAGGCACTATGGTAAGTATCACATTTTCATTCTGCGCCAGACTGGCAGGCCCGCTGATGGCAGCCGTTGGAGCCGTCCGGTCTATTTTGCTGACGGTGATAGACTTCACCACGGTTTCTCCACCTGAGGTAAGGGTGAAGGTATAACTCCCGTTCTCCGCAGCCGTATAACTTGTACCGGATACCGCGGATGTAGTGCCTGACGGCGTCTTTACCGTTACGGCGGCAGTTGACGGCGTCTTGGTAAGGGTAATTTTTCTGCTCTGCGCCCATGTGCTGTTATCCACTGAAAGGGTAAGCTCCGGCAGGCTTCCGCTGCTACTGCTGCTGAAATTAAAGGATGCATATGTATGAGCTATTGCTCCTGTCGCGTTATAAGTTCCCAGTACATGCAGATACCATGTTCCGGAGGTCTGCTTGGTGTTTACAGTCTGACCTTTTGTACCGGTAAGCCAGCCCGTGACAGGCATTGCGCTGTTCTGGCTCCATGTATACTGAAGCTTATCTGCATTCGTTGCCGTGATGGTTGCCTTTGCCGTCTTATTTTCTATAGAGCTATTGGTAATGTTGACTGTAGGCGTCTTATTATCCACGCTGACCGAGACGCTGCCGCTTCCGCTTGCTGCGGTTCCGGAGGTGCTGCACATATCCTTGATATAGCCTGCGCCTGTGATGCTGTTTACCGTCAGGGTTCCTGCCGCACCTGACGGCACTGTGCCTGTAAAGTACAGCACGTTGGTATCTGCGCCGCCCGCATAAGCAAAGGTTCCCCATGAAGTGTTTAAGGATACATTCGACAATGTGCTGTTGGTGTTATCCACAATCTCATCAAAGATCAGGGAAACCGTAACCTTATCTCCTACCTTATAAGTGCCGCCCGCCATGGGCGCAACGCCGAGAAGCTGGGGCTCCTTATTGTCCAGAGGTCTTCTGTACATTCTCGTATTCGCATAACGCCAATCGTCGTCGCTGTCGCCGTGGGCGTCAAAGGTTATGGTCATAATCTGTGCGGAAATCGGAACGGACAGATATTGCTCCCCGCTCACATAGGGCATATCGGGAGAGGATGTCTGATGAACAAAGTTCGTTGCACCATCATTACTATTCCACCCGGAAGGGGTAACGGTATCGCATGGAAAATGTGCATTATTACGCCAAGAATCGCCTACGCCGGGCGGCTTTATCTCGAACTGCCATTGATCCACATACCCGTTATCGGTAGAAAACCTTATGTGCTGGTAACCGTCATCCTCCTCCCGGATATCCATCAGTATATAAAATGCCTGTGCATATGCCGTATTGGTTATATAAATCGAAGCGTCTCCGTAAGCTGCAGTAGCACTACTCGGCGTCATGATCAACGACATGGAAGGATTACTCCCGAAGCAAGTATCATCCGTCACCTTTCCCGACCAGGCTGGATTTGTGTTTTCCACATAATTTGTATAAATATTCCTGTCTACCGTATAGCTGCTGTCCTTCGCCATTGTCCTCACAGCGCTGGTGGTGCTTCCCAGCACGCCGCCGCCATCCACCCGGTAGATCTCCACCTGATAGGTGCGGTTCGCATTGGAGTATGCGGTAGCCGCTTTACTGTTATAGGTCTTCGTCACGGCGTTTTCCGATATCGTGATCGTTTTGCTGCTTTCCCCTGCGGCAAACGTCAGGGTGGACGCCTGATGAGTAAAATGCGTCCCGCCTACGGCGGAGCCGTTGACCGTGCGGAAATAAATCATCTGCGCTCCGTCCGTGCCGCCGGTCCTTGTGACAGTAAAGGTGTTATTGCCGTTATTTTTAATCGTAAAGGTTCCATAGGACTTTCCACCTATGGAAAAACTCTTCTGCAGACTGTAATAAACATTCCCGTCCGACGTCTTCACATACGCTCTCGCATAGTAAGTAACGCCGTCCACGATCTGCTCCGCAGTAACCGTCAGATTCGCGCCCTTGGTTTTTATAATGGAGTCTGTCTTTTTGCTTCCGTTATTCATGGAAACGGTAGGGTTCTGCATAATGCCCCAGACAAAGCCGGTCTCGGAGATCGTTCCCCCTCCGGTATGAAGTAAGGAAGCAGACAGCGTAAAACTGTCTTTTCCGCTCACACGGGTGGCTGTGACAGCTGACAGCTCTAACGGCAGGGGAAGCACCGTGACCGTAAGCGTTGCCGTGGCGTCAGCAAATCCTGCCTTCCTTGCCGTATAGGTAACGGTATAGACGCCGGGCGTTCCTGTCCTGACCGCCGAAGCATTGTAGCTTACCGTACCGCTTGAGGAGCTGATAAAACCGCGGTACCATGTATCATCAAGTACACTGTCCTCCACAACGGAGACCGCGGCATCTGTCAATTCAATGGAGGGGTCTTTTACCACCGTGGCCGTAATAGTCCCTACATCCGAGATACCGCCCTCCTCTGATACCGCATAATAATTGACCTTTGTTTCCCCTTCCGGCAAGTCCTGCGGCGGTGTCACCGTCACCGAAAAATTACCGCTGTCATCTGCCGTGCCGGAAAATTCTTCTCCTCCCACCTCGATAGAGACCGTATCTCCCGGCTCTGCCGTACCGGTGAATACCGTCGGTTTTCCCGGCTGAAGCTGCGGGTCCTGATTCGTCAATGTAGGGATACGGGGAGGTTCCGGCAGTTCTCCCACTCCCAAAAGCACATACCGGCTCCACGTCTGTCCCGGTGCCAAAGTGTCGCTCCAGGACCAAGCCAAACCGCTGTCCCCATCATACGGCGTACTTCTGTCTGCCCGATTGTTGAAGATATTTTCATATGCTTCCCAAAAAAAACCATACCAGAGTGTATTTACCGTAGGCGCCACCAGATTAAAGGTATAACTGTTTTTGGGCCGTCCGGACATGACCAGCCCGTTTGCACTTCCCACTACCGGTGCAAAGTCATTGTTCCCGATCATGACGTCCGCAGAAGAACCTACAGAAAAGCTCTGGCTTGCAGAGCCCCGGTTTTCTACTGTATAAGTGATTTTAACATATCTGCCGTTATAGACCAGTGAAATATCCCTTGTTCCATACAGGGAATTCCCCATAGCCACCTCCTGGGGAGAGTACCAGCTTACTTTACCGCCTCCGGCTGTCACAGATGCGGTTCTGTATCCCTCATCCTTATATGACGTCTGTATGAATGTATTGTTGTCAATACCCTTGACATTAAAATATTCACCGCTGTTGCTATAATACATATAGTCGCTTCGACCGCTATCCGCAGAATTTACCGCCATAGTCATAATGCCGAAATTATCTATCTGCCAGTCGTCCAGTGCCCGTGCCGTATAGCGGACGCCGTCCTTTATCACGATACAGCGGAACCTGTAGGTATACCATTCCTCCTTGCTGACCACAAGCTCCGGTTCCGATTCCCCGGTTTCTTCCCATTCTTCGCCTGCCCAAATTTCCCATGAGTAGCTTTCATAACTGTCCTCCAGATAATACACTATATCTGAGGAAGTTTCTTCATCATAGGGACGCATGAGAAGCTCTATTTCCCCGCCATCTTCCTCATCCTGCACTGTTACGGTAATTTCGGGCAGGCTTACGCCATCCGCCGGCGCATAATCCTCCGGCAGAACGGGCGTGAAGAGATAGATGCCTTCTGTGTCCTTGTCATACTTCGGATTAGACTGCCATGTAATGTTTTCGATGGTAATGGTTTCTGTGGTATTTGCGCTGTCCGTCAGTGTCTCTACAGGCAGGGCATCCTGCTGGTTTTCAGACATATACACGGGCATGACAAAAGAACCGGTCCGGACGCCCAAGCCGGAAGCCACGTCGCCGTTTTCTTCGCTGGGTTCTTCTTCGCTGTCTGCGTCATTGTCAACACCGTAAGTTTCGTCGCCGTTATCGTCGCTGCTATTGTCGTCTGTGCCGTTCCCATTGCCATCGCCGGGGTTCTCTGCACCGTCGTTGTCGTCGCCGCCGTTGTCGTCGTCCTCGTCGGTGTTCTCTTTGTCGTCGCCGTTGTCGTTATCATCTTCGTCAGGATTCTCTTTATCGCTTTTATCCTGATCGGAATCGCCGTCGTTTTCATCATCGTCCTTATTCTGATCCCCGTCATCCAGCTTCCTGTCATCCTCCGTGTCGTCCTCTGCCTCCACGGTCACATAAGCCTCCAGCGTTTCAGGCAGATCCAGTTCGAATCTGTCCGTCCCCATCGGCACGGTCTGTTCCGCCGTCTCTTCCGGCAGTTTCACAAAGCCGGTTATGGACATGGGTCCGCCATCGCCGCGCGATCCCGCCGCAAAAACAGAAACCGCCTCCAATATATCCGGATAGGTCGTAAACAGCAGACAAAATGCAAGTATAGCTGCTGTGAGACGTAACCTTCTCTTTCTCCTTGATCTGATCCATGCTCTTTGTTCATCCATAATTATTCCTCCCTGTTGCAAATATTGTAAAGCCGCTTATCTTTTCACGGTCTGCTTATTTCTTTCGCCATCTTACCAGCCCACGCCCTCAAACAGCATCTGATACCGCTTTTCCTGCCGACTATCTGAAGCACATTTTCAGACTGAACAGCATTATTCTACAATATTTTTCAAAAAAAAAAAGCGTCAGGCATAAATTGTTACCTGACGTTTACTTTCGCGTTCACTTTTAGATTGAAAAATTCGTTTCGAGGGATATTTTTATGCTATACTAGATTAAAAATCAAAGATTTTTTAATAGCAAATTTGCGCCCTGCGGCTGCAAATTCGCAGTCTGAGAGAAGGTAATGGATATCAATATGTACAAGATTTTAATGGTGGATGACGACCCGACTATATTAGTAGATAATAAGATGTATTTCAGTGCAGTGGGATATGAAGTGATCTGTGCGGATACTGCACAGGCAGCGGAAAAAATCATTTTATCCAATGCTCTTGACTGCGTCATTCTGGACGTTGACCTGCCCGATATGAGCGGTTTTGCTTTGTGCGAAAAAATTCGCACAAAGACGGGGCTTCCCATCGTTTTCCTTTCCGGCTATACCGAAGAAGAAAACCGTATCCGCGGATTATCCATCGGCGGAGACGACTATGTATGCAAACCTTACAGCTTAAAGGAATTAGAGCTTCGGGTACGGGCACGCATCCGTTCCGGCAGAGCCGCCGAACCGCCCCAGGCGCTTACTTATGGCTCGCTTTCCATCAACCCTTCCTCCTGCAGTGTGAGCTACGAAACATACTCGGTTGATTTTTCTTCCTACGAATTTGATGTGCTGCACTTTCTTGCAAGACATCCCAATGAAATATATACGCCGGAGCAAATTTATGACTCGGTGTGGAAGGTGCCGATCAACAAAGGACAAAAATCCCTGAAGGTCATTATGGGACGTATCCGCAAGAAACTCTATGAAATCTGCCCGGATCATGACTACATCCAGACCAAGCGCTACAAGGGCTACCTGTTTGTTCCCAACCGGGAATGAATGTAAAAGCCCGTTATTCCGGCAAGGACCGACAGCAGTACGAACCCTGTTGCAATAATCATGGCATTGCTCTCACGGATATCAGAGCGCAGTGTCTGTTCCTTCATTTGCGGCAGATCAGCGCCATCTCCGTTCTTTACGGATATAGCGGCAACAGCCTCTTCTTTTTGATAAATATCGGAATCACTGCTATCTATGTTTTCAGTGATTTCAGTGGTATCCGCATGTCTGACATCAGTAGCGGTTTTCGTTTCTGAATGGGATGATCGGTCTGTGTTGGATGCCTTTGGCTCCGGATATTGTAGACTATCCGCATTGCTATTTAAGGACTCAGCATTTTGAGGCTGCCCGGCATTGACATTTGGAGCTTCTGTATTTAATGATTGTTCGTCATTTGCTGCATCTGAGCCACTATCGCCGTCTCCGCTTTCCGCCTGATTTGTATCTGATGAAGTTTCTGATTGGGCGTTGTCCGAATTGGAATCGGTTTTTTCCTCTGGATCCTCGGACAGATTTATAATGGAAGTTCCGCCGCCCCGGCTGCCGCCTATGTCCTCTACATTTTCTAAGTTGTCAGCCGCATAACAAAGCACATTGGAAAAATATTGGGTTCCGTTATCATCCCACTGCAAACGAATATATATGTTGGGATGCACTGCCCTGTCACACTCTTCCGATCGAAAACCGATAAAGAAGCCTGCTTCCGTATGCGTCACGTATTCTTCGTCGTACACGTTCCAGTTTTCTCCGTCGAAAGAATACTCTGATATTACCGTGATCGGCAGAGCTTCCTCCGGCTTCGTGTACCCGCCCCGAAACGTATACCTTGTGCCATCATCCGCTGCCCTCACTTCCAAAAAGGTCAACGGATAATCATTATAAGCCACCGTACACTGCGCCGGTTCTACGGATGCCGCCTCTAAGAAAGAACCCTGTATCTGAAAACGCAGTCTTTCCTCTTGCTGCTTTTCATATGCTTCCAGATTCCATGAGATCGGAAGAGACTCATGACGCTTTATCTGCCCCTGACAATTGACCGTACAACTGATCTCTGTCGGGAGTACATCGTTTACAATTTGTTCTTTTTCCACAACAACATAAACAATATCCTGATCTATCACAAAAGGAGTATCCGCGTAATGAATATTTCCTTTTATATGGCAGTCTTCAATTACCAGTCCGGCGCCTTCTTCCTGCCATAATGCGCATTGTCCGCTCTCCACTGCAACACCCGTCATGGAAAGCACGCCTTTTTCTGCCACATAGAATATACTTTTACCGTCCGGCTGCCCTGAAAAGATGAGATGATCATCACTCATAAGTTCGATCTCTCCGGTTATGGTGATCGTATATTTGTCCGTATCAACAAAAACATCGGGTCGGTTCATTCCATCGGGACAATAACTGTAATACCCGTCCAGGACTACGTGATCCGACAGCTTCACCGTACCGCCGGTTTCCTTGTGGGCCTCAAGCCATTCTATCAGAGCCGGGCCAGCGGATACATAATCCGGGGCAGGTAAGGCAACGGGTTCTGTATTTTGCTCCGTTTCGGACTCGACAGTGGATTCCGAATTTACATCAGATGTGTCAAACTGTTCGTTTGCTATTGCAACAACTGAATCAACCCTATAAAATAAAAACACAATCATAAGAGTCAGTACAACCAAGATTTTACATTTGTTTTTCATATAACTATTCCTTTATTATTTATTTTAGGAGGATCATCAATTATCATGAAACAGACCGTATTAAATAAATCCGCTTTCCAAACAATTATGGTAATCGCAGG
Source organism: uncultured Bacteroides sp. (assembly GCA_964600805.1). Lineage (GTDB taxonomy): Bacteria > Bacillota > Clostridia > Lachnospirales > Lachnospiraceae > UBA3282. The sequence continues at coordinate 35,176 of CAZRKN010000014.1, forward strand.
TACAATTATTTTAATCCTTCTTGGATTGTTAACAATTAACACCTACGATAATAAATATATAACAAAGGCAGCACTTACACAAGACAATCTGTGTATCATTCCAAAAAAAGGCTATTGTTCCCTTGTGGACGGCTGGGAGTTTTATCCGGATCTTTTGCTCTTTCCGGAGGATTTTTCAGAAGAGGCACCCCCTTATTACAGAACATGGGCGGGAGAATATCCCAACCTCTCCTTATTCCATACAGATAGAAATCCTTACGGGACTGCAACTTGGCGGCTTCATCTTACCGGAAGCGGTAATGTCATTCTCTATCTGCAGGAGCCTCTCTGCGCCGCGAGAGTTTATGTGGACGGACTTTGTCTGGGCGAAACCGGTGAAATACCCGGCGGAGAGGATTCTCTCAGAAAAGAATACTCCCCCCTGATAAAGGACACCGCTTATTCCTTTTATCTTGATGGAGAAGCAGAACTGATCATCCAGACTGCCAATTATTCCCACTATTATGGCGGAATCTGGTATGCGCCCGTAATAGGAGACGCAGACAGTGTCAGTCATCTTATTGCCTCCCGCATGATTATCTATGGGCTGCTGTTTTTCTCATCCCTCACACTCTCTTTATCTTGTATCGCACTTTGGACGCGCAAAGAAGACGGTGGCAAAGCTGCCACATTTTATTTCGGTATGCTGAGCCTTTCCTTTGCCGTGCGGATCTGCTATCCCTTCTTAAGATTGTTCGGCGTGCCGCTTGTACGCACGCTTTATGCGATAGAAGATGCCGCCGCTGTATCCGGCATTTACTTTTCCGTACAGATTGCCCTCCTCGTATTTTTACCGAACGGTTTGAGATACCTGAAAAAGGCGATTCACATTCTTTCTTTAAGCGTCTGCGGCATCGTTATCATTGCCCCCTTATTTGTTTTTCCTGCTGTTCCTTCACTAACTACATTGTATGGACCATTCATTTCATGGTATAAAACGATCATGGCGTTCCTGCTAATCAGCCTGACCGTCTATGGCGGTTTTATGGGACTTCATACAAAAATGATTCTTGCCGCCGCTACCGCAAATGGCATCTGCCTTTTCTACAGTGTCTTGACAATCGGATATTATGAACCGTTTGCAGGCGCTTATCCGGAGGAATACGGCGCATTTTGCATGGTGATCGCTTTCGCCGTCCTGATGGTGCAGCGCAGCAGAGAAATGACCGCGGAAAACACTAAACTTAATCTTCATCTGCAAGAGGAAGTCGAAGAAAAAACAGAACATCTGCAAAAGCTTCTCATAGAGAGAGGACAGCTCATCGCGGAATTGGGGCACGATATGAAGTCTCCTTTGACATCTCTCTCAAACATGGCTCAGATCATACGGCTGAATGATATTATGCTGGATGAAGACACTCGCAGAAGAATGATGCACATAGAAGAGCAGTGCGATATTTTATCCGAACGACTTAAATCCATTCAGGAACTGGCCAACCAGACAAGCTCTCTCGTCAAAACGGAGCCCATGCTGCTCAATACATTCCTTTCGGATTTTTATCATACCTGCCGCCCGATCATAGAACTTTACGGTCCAAATTTCCTTGAAAACATTACCTCGCATCCCTGCCGGATCACGGCAAACCGCGAGCAGCTTTTCCGTGCACTGGAAAACTTATTGTACAATGCCGCTGACTTTACACCGCCAGAGGGTACGATAACGCTTTCCCTAACAGCGGACGAAGAATTTGCCTACATTACGGTTGCAGACACCGGCTGCGGCATACCGGAAAAAGACCTCCCCAATATTTTCCGCCGTTCCTACACTACCCGCAGTGACAAGGGCAGACAGGGACTGGGACTTGCCATTACCCGCACCATTGTCTTAGAACATGCGGGGCAGATAGATGTGGTTTCCAATGAAGGGGAAGGGACAACCTTTACGATCCGCCTTCCTGTACTGGCCGGTATGTGACATGGTTCCCCTGAAACGAAAAAAACAGCATATTAATTATGATATAAAAACTATACCAAGAGTGTCCAAAATTAACCTCTTTATTCTTGATGTTTTTTTGCACTATATTGATTTTTATATTTCCTCAACATAGCCTTTATCCCCCGAATATAATGACCGTTTGCCATTTCCAAAAGCCCCTGTGCCAAAGAGTCGGACACAGCCCCGCCGGAGCTTATGACAGTGGCTCTAAGGGGACAGTCTGTAGCACAGACCATCATCATCTTAAATGATGGGTCGGAATAGTCTTTTTTTCCGTCAAAACTTTTGGCTATAATATTTTCCGTAACTTTATACTGGATTTTCATAATAAATGAGGAATCCTTCATTTCCAAACAGGAATTGTCGAGCGTAAACTGTCCCTTTTTTGCTTCAGGAGCGATTACGACGGAATGACCCATTACTTTCTCCCATTCCTCACGTGTCGGGTTACCGGAAAGGGTCTCGTACCAGCTTCCCGTCTGCCATGCCGGAGCCTTCAGGTTTTCTCCTGCAATATCAATGGAACCGCTAAGCCGGATATCCTGAGATGAAGCGGCAAGCAGCACCTCATATCTGCCTTCCGGCACTCTCCAGCCATCCGCCCAGACTGCAAAGCTGCGGTCATCAAGATTAAATGTAATCTGTTTACTCTCTCCGGGCAGGAGTTCCACACGTACAAACCCCTTTAATTCCCTGACAGGTCTATGAACCTCATTCTGAGGCGGTGCTATGTATAGCTGTACCACCTCTGCTCCGTAAACACTTCCTGTATTAGTGATGGCTGCCGTTACTGTACGGTCATGTATCTGCAAATTACTGTAGGCAAATTCCGTATAACTCAGCCCATATCCAAAAGGAAACCGAACGTCAACACAAGCCTTATCATAATAACGATACCCCACATAAATACTTTCCCGATATTCCACATTACGTTTTCCAAAGGTATCCTTCGATATCACATCATCATATTGCAGCGGCCATGTTTCTGTCAGCTTTCCGCTCGGATTCACCTTTCCTGTAAGCAGATTGGCACATGCCTGACCGCCTGCCTGACCCGATAATCCAATATAAAGGATTGCTTTAACTTCATCAAACCATGGCAGCTCCATTACGCTTCCCCCAAGCAGCACTACCACGGTATTGGGATTTGCAGCGGCAACCGTTTCAATCATACGATTATGCCCTTCCGGCATTTTCATATTCTCACGGTCAAACCCTTCGGATTCAAAGCTGTCAGGCAGGCCTGCCACAACCACGGCAATTTTTGCTCTTTTGGCCATTGCGGCAGCTTCCTGCAGCGCCGGTTCCGTTACATTGCCGTCTGCATCACAGCAGGCGAGGTACGGAACCTCAGGCAGTGCATCTGTAAGGCTTGTCAGTCTGATAGGATTGATATGGCTGGAGCCGGCGCCCTGATAACGGAAATTCTTTGCCATATCACCGATTAATACAATATCTTCTGCTTTTGCCGGAAGAATATGCGAATCATTTTTAAGCAGCACAGCACCCTGTTCTGCGACTGTGCAGGCCAGTTTGTCATGGGCAGATTCATCAAAGCCGGCTCCTTTTTGCATTTTTGCAGAACGAAGCGCTAACCGGATAATTCTCTCTACTGAAACGTCAATATCCGATTCGGAAAGCGTTCCGTTCTTAACCGCTTCCGATACCGCTTTTTCCATAAACTTTGAGCCTCCGGGCATGTTAAGGTCACATCCTGCTTTATAGCCCTCAATCCGGTCATTTAATGCGCCCCAGTCAGTAACCACCATTCCGTCAAACCCCCATTCGCCGCGCAAAACATCTGTAAGCAGCCACTTATTATCGCTGGCATGGATGCCATTGATTTTATTATAAGAGCACATTACTGTACCGGGCTTTCCCTCCTTCACTGCTGTTTCGAAAGGTGTAAAATAGATTTCACGCATCGCACGCTCATCTACCTGACTGTCACCGTTTTGCCGTTTATATTCCTGATTGTTGATTGCAAAATGCTTCACGCTGGACGAAACTCCGATACTCTGCTGTCCTTTAATAAAAGCAGCTGCCATTTCCCCCGCAATATATGGGTCTTCCGAGATATACTCAAAATTTCGCCCGCACAGTGGATTGCGCTTGATATTGCAGCCGGGTCCCAATACCACGTCAACACCGTATTTAACGGCTTCCTCTCCGATTGCTTTACCTTCCGCCGCATAAAGAGTGGGATTCCATGTGGCTCCGGTCGTTACAGCCGTAGGAAAGCATGTTGCCGGATCCGACTTATTCACTCCAATCATATCTGCTTCACCGCTCTGGTAACGTAATCCGTGCGGTCCGTCAGACATGGTAAAAGAAGGAATTCCATATTGTTCCATTTTCTTGGAACGCCAAAAATCTGCGCCTGTGCACAGGCTGATTTTATCCTCTAATTTCATTTTTGATAAAATTGTTTTTATATTCATTACTCTTCTCCTTCCGGTAGTATGAAATCCAATAAACATTCTTTTATAACGGTTCCTTAAATAAATAGCATCCTGCCGTCAACTCCTGTTCTGCTTTGCCCGTCAAAGATAATGTTGCCGTAGTATTGGCAGGAACGGTAACCGTATAAGCCAGTTTTCCGTTTTCCTTATGCCATTCGCAGGAAACCGTACCGTATACACTGTCGTAGCTAAGGCTTGCACTTGTAAAATTTCCGCCTGGCCGTGGCGCGATGATAAAATGATTTTCTCCATCTACCTGTATACCGCACATAATGCGGAATACCCATTCGCAGCAGGCTCCTTTGGAATAATGGTTGAGCGAGGCGATACCGCCCTGCGCTTTGGTCCCTTCCCAGCTCTCCCATATGGTAGTCGCACCGGCTTTCGGCATAAAAAGCCAACCGGGCATCTCCACGTTTTCCAGAAGACGGTATGCATATTCTATGTCAATTTCACTGAGAACATAAAGAATCAGCGGCGTTGATAAAAATCCTGTTCCTACCCGCCAACCATAATGCTCCAGTGCCTTAATCAAACGTTGTTTTGCGAAATCTGCCTGCTTTTCGTTCAAAAGACCGAAATAGAGCGGTCGTACCAAACGCGCCTGACGGTCGGTATTTAAGGTATATTTGTCAGTTTGCGCCATAGCCTGATAAGCAGCAGTACAGCCCTCCTTATATTTGCGATACAACAAAATATCTTCCGTCTTACCAAGAGTTTCCGCTATTTCTTCCATCACGCCCATCACATAAGCGGTGTACGCAGTAGACACCTCCGGATGAGGCGCTACCATATCCGTCCAGTTATTGGGATAAACATCCGCAGGCTCCGCCCATTCCCCATAAGACTGTCCTGCATTGACAGCGAACTTTTTCGCCGCACCTTTAATTCCAAGAGGTTTTGCAAACAATCCGAGTTTACCGCATCGTCTCATCATAAACCTTGCGTATTTTGCCATAGCATCATAATTGTCCTGAATGAAGTCCACATCTCCGAACAGCTTCCAATAACGGTAAGGAATCAACACTCCCGCATCCGCCCAGCCCACAGAACCGTTCATAGTATTCATATAGGAATCAACCCCGCCATAAGGAGCTATCTGAGGAAAGGCTCCGTCTTTACGCTGCCAGTCAGTCAAATCCCGAATATGCTTCCTCGCAAAAGGCATATAATTCATAAGATACCCTGCCGTAACAGCAAACAACTGGCTGTCACCCGTCCAGCCGTGACGTTCTCTCGTAGGACAGTCGGTCGGAACATCGGCAGAATTGTTTTTGGTACTCCAAAGAGTGTTCTCTACAAATTTATTCAGCAATTTGTTGGAACTGTCGAACCGTGACGTTGTTTCCAAATCGGAATATACCGCGATAGCAGTAAAATCCTCCGGTTCAAAAACAGCATCAGTCTCCACCAGTACGTACTGAAATCCGAAAATGGCAAAACGTGTCTTGTATTCGTTATGTCCTTCTTTGCAGGTGTATATCACCTGCTGTAAGGGTGTTGTAATCTTTTTATTGGAACATTGAATATTCTTTTGCGTCAATTCGCCGTCATCGTCCAGCATTTCCCCAAAACACAGGTGAATTTTCTGACCTCTTTTGGCAGTAAGGGAAAAAGCAGCATATCCGGCAATATTCTGTCCAAAGTCCAATACCTTTTTACCGGAATGTGTTACAATAAGCTTTGGCTTAAATTTTTCATGTTCGGTAACCGGAACATTATTGGAGGCAGTCGGTACAACATCGCATGAAGTTATTTTCGCTGTTCCCGAATAAGATGGGATAATATTCGCATCTACTACCTCGCCGTCTTTATTATCGGCAAAACGGATTGCTCCGTCGTTTGACCATTGCCAGCTGTCGTCCGTACATACAGTCGTCATACTGCCATCTTTATGGATCAGTTCAAGCTGCACCAGCAGTTTTGTTTCCTTGCCGTACTGGTTTTTCAGTCCCCATGCGCCACAGCTTCCCCGATACCAACCGTCAGCAAGCTGAAATGTCAATTCATTTTTTCCGTCATGAATCAAATCCGTGACATCATAAGTCTGATACTGAATACGCTTACGATAGTCAGTATGACCGGGCGCAAGAACAAAGCTACCAATGCGCTTCCCGTTTAAACAGCCTTCATAAACACCGCAGGCAGCGGCATACAGTCTTGCCTTGATTATATTTTGGGCATTAAAGTTTTTGCGGAAGCAGTCTATAGGATAGCGTTGTTTTTTATTCACCTTGTAATTACCGGTAATCCATTGTGCTTTCCAGTCGGACGCACGAAGTAATCCCATCTCGAATACAGCCGGCTCAGACCAATCGCCCTGCACATCATTTTCATCCCATAGGCGCACCTTCCATTCTACACGGGAGCGGGAAATCAATCTGCCACAGTAATGGACATGCGTCATTTGATTCGATTCAACTTTTCCGCTGTCCCAGACAGTTTTGCCGTCATGCTCCGCTATGATTTGATATGCCTTTTGTATGATGCCGCCCTCACAGTTCCAAAACAGCCGCGGAGAAGCAATATCAATTCCTATGGGATTATTTAAATACTCTGTTCTCAATCGGATCGCTATCATATTTATTTAACCCTTTCAATTAAATATTTTTCAATATAGGGAGCCCACCATTCCAGATACCCCGCCTGTGTAGGATGAATCCCGTCTGCCATATAAAGTTCACGTTGTTCCTCTGTCAACGCATTAAAATCCTCATCACTCCACATATCAATAACGGTAATATTCCATTTTTCGGCAATTTGCTGTAGTAATGTTACCATTGCTTCATATTGCTCACTACCATACTGTGGATTGGTATAAAATAATACCGGACAATTCCAAGTCTGTTCAGCATATGCAATGATATACTCTACCGCACCTGCCACCGTTGAAGTGTCAAAATCTGCCAAATCCATTGAGTCACTTACACTTCCAAGCGGCTTTTCTTGTGTAGCATCATTAGTGGATAACTGACAGACAAATAAGTCAACATCAGTGTCTCCGTCCAGCTTTTTCAGCCGCGATATATAAGAACTTGACCCATTATCTGCTAACGTAGTTCCGGACACGGCTTCCTTTATGATTTCACAGTTATTTCGCACACCGATATAATCTGCGAAGGAAACACCCTTAGACGATGCGCCGTATGTGACAGATGAACCAAGAAATACAATACGCTTTCCTGTAAGCGGACTATTCTCTACAGGAGATACCTGTTTCAGAGCGTACTTCCCCGCATTTCCCGGTAAGTTTGACGTCTTAAAATCATGCAATTTATTAAATGGTCCCCAACTCCACTGATAACCGCAAAAAGCAATCCATGCCGCCACAGCAGCTACTGTACATGAAACTCCAATAATAACACCCGTAATTTTCTTATTGTTTTTTTGCATACGAATCGTCATGAATTTACCCTCCGTGCTTTAATTTCAGCCTGCTCTTTGTCTATTACCTTTTCCACATTGAGGAAACGCAGTGCAATTATCATAACCACACTTCCAATGATTTCCAGGCCAAGGAAAAAGAATGTGATAATATTCTGCGTCGCTGCATTTTGAGCGGCAGCTACAGTCACCCCATCAATAAGTTCAGGTGCAGCATAACCTGTTTTCGCTAACAGCAGATTGAAAATACCGCTGCATACACCCACGCTGACCGTGGTAATTATTGTTACGACTGAGGTAGAAAGACCGTCGCAGCGGAAATCGCACTTCCATTCAATATGGTCCAGCACATCGGCAAACAGCGCCATAAATACATAAGCACATGGCAGGCCGCCGATATTTTTGATAAACTGTCCGATTAGAACAATTACCATATTGTGGGGGTTAATTAAGCAGACAGCGCTGCCGATTGCGAATACGACAAAACCTGCCATAGTCAGATTACGCTTGCCGAATTTTTTTGCCAGCGGCCATACAGCAAAGATACCAATTCCCATCGGAATACCGCCCAGCGCGGAAACCAATGTCTGTGTAATACCATCGTTATATGTACCAAGCACATAGTTACAGAAATATACCAATGCAATGTTTTTGAATCCGGCGCAAAGTGTGTAAACCAAAAAATAAGAAATAATCGCTACCCAGAAAGGATCTGAAACAAGCGCCTTAAACTGTTTTTTCATTGGAACAGCCTCCTGCGGCTCATCCTGCGTTTCTTCAGTCACGCGCTCACGTGTAAAATAGTATTCAATCAATGTCAGAGGCAAAGCTATAATGGACAGAATGCACATAACCATTGTCCAGCTTCCTTTGTTTACGCCAAGCGCCGGAAGAATCAGCATAGGGAAAACCAGCGCTACAATTATTCCGGTAATCATAATATTGGCAATGTTATTGAAAACAGAAAGTCCGCCGCGCTGCTCGGTATTACGGGTAGACAGAGGAACCATCAGATTGTGGCTCATGTTGTAAATGGTAAATGCAAAGGAATAAAACAAATTGTAAGACAGCATCACCCATATAACCTGTACTGTCTCAGAACCACTCGGTACAGTAAACAATAAAATGCCGGTAACAGGCATAAGAATAGCTGAAAGCAGCAGCCAGGGGCGCGCCTTTCCCTGCTTCGTATGGGTACGGTCAATAACCTGACCCATGACTATGTTTGTAACAGCGTCAATAACTTTTGAAATAATAGGGAACATGGTTAAAAATGCCCCGCCCCATACACTTGTCAGCTTCAATACATCCGTATAGTAGACGTTTAAGTAAGATGCCAGTACAGCGTTAAGTAACAGCGCGCCTGCAGGACCTGCTAAATAACCCAGCCATTTTTCTTCTTTGGTCACTTCGGATGATTTGATACGGCTGGAAAATGCTTTTCCTTCCAGTAGTTTGCTTGTTTTCATCATGTTTTCCTCCTGTTTATTTCAATTATATTATTATTCTATCACAATCCCTATTCGTATTTCTTGCATATTTGTACTGTAAATGGTATATTTGTATTGAATTATAAAAAAGATTAAGAATGGGAGATTCATATTGAAAAACATAGATTTGAAATATATTTGTACAGTTATCGGCAATCTATCAGGCATTCCTATCCGCTTATTTCACGGCGAAGATTTGATCATGAATTACTCCGTTGTAAATCTCCCTAAAGACCCTATGTTTCTGTATCAAAAACCTATTTTTGAAATTACGACGCATATCGGATATTTTATCTCGCCGCATTTTAATTACTATGGCATCATAAACTCAGGAATGCATAAGATTGTCGTAGGTCCGACCAGACAGATTGTTCACAACTTACAAGACCTGCGGTCGCTTGCTTTCCGTATGGATATCCCACAAAATGAATTGGATAATTTTATATCCGGAATGCAAAGCATCGTGCGTATGCCGCTTGAAAGCGTGATGCAGATGCTATGCGTTGTCAACTATATTCTGAATGACGAGAAACTTGAACTGCAAGATATCGCCATTTATGACGCTGAACAGCAGAATTTAAGAAAAGAACTGGCAGTTCAAAGCATGGAGCGTCAACCTGTAACCGAAACTGACGGAGTGTATTTTCAACAGGAACTGCATAACACGCTTGCCGTTGAGCAGACAATTGAGAACATAATTCACAAAGGTGATACCGCGTTCCTGAAAGAATGGATTTCTACCGCTCCTGCCGTCCGTGCAGGCATAATGGCAAACGAACAGCTGCGACAAAGCAAGAATACTTTTGTAGTTGCTGCCACCATAGCATCCCGTGCGGCAATTCGCGGCGGTATGGATGCTGAGGATGCACTTTCTCTCAGCGATGCTTTTATTCAGAAATGTGAACTGTTGAACAATATTGAACGGATTACGAATCTTCAATACCGAATGATTCTGGAATTTACCGAACAGGTTGAAAAAATACGACACACCGCACATGAATCGGCTCTTGCCATTCAGGTGACAAACTATATTAAGCACCATATTTCAGAGGCAGTCACCGTTGAAGCCATTGCCAGGCATATGTATTTAAGCCGTCCATATCTCTCGGCAAAATTCAAGGAAGAAACAGGACTGTCGCTGACCGATTTTATCCTCAACGAGAAAACAGAGGAAGCAAAACGCCTCCTCTGCTATTCGGAAAAATCCCTTTTAAATATCGGTAATTACCTTGGATTTTCCTCACAAAGTCATTTTTCAAGAGTATTTAAAAAGTATTCCGGCTATTCTCCGACTGAATACAGAGACTTCATTTCTCATAAATAAAATCCGAAAACATCGCTTTCCCGCCTGTCTCCTTTGTTGCATACACGCACAAAGCAAAGCGGCAGCCGGTGAAATGGTCCAGCGCGAAATGCATTTTTTTCGGTGTTCCGATACTGCACCACTCGCCGCCGTTACGGTAAAAAAACGTAACTTCATCCTTCATATTGTCAAAATCAGCACTAACCTTGAATTGCACCGTACTTGTTTCCGCCGATATGCTTGCGTTTTCCGTTTCTTTGTATGCTTCGTGCCCTGATTCATGTGTAGAATCCACGGACAAATTCCTCTCCAGCAAGACTATATGGTATCCGTCATTTTTTCTGGTTAGTGCCACCATTCCATAACAGCCTGCAAATGCGCAGATACCGGCATAATCGCCTTCCAAAAGCTGTGAGCCGTCCACTGTTATGCTGCCGCTGCATTTCGGGAAATGCATTCTCTGTGTAAATATATTCTGTGCCTGCGTACAATTCGTACAAAGTTTTCCCGTAGTTATCTCCAATACTCCCTTTTCACAGTCATTTTTAATTAACGACAGGTCCGGTTCATGGTTGATCTGCCAACAGCTTTTAAATCCATAAGTGTCATACTCTTCCGCTATAGTCTTCCGGTCTTCCGAAGAATCTGACACCTCATCACGCCGTCTGAAATCATCACTGTCAGTCAGCGGCTGATATACATAGTCGGAGTGTTCAGTCGGGATCTCAAATGGTTCCGCGATTCTGCCATTGTCACCAAATACCGGTATTCCGTTAATAAACTCCGCCGGCATCAGTACAGGTATCCTTCCTACTGCCCCATGATCCTGAAAAAGTACGGCATACCACCTGCCATCCGGCGTATCGACAATGCCGCCCTGTGCAACCCCCTGATTTTGGTAGCCTCTGTCATCATTGAGAATATCGCCGCCGATAAATTCGCCTTCCAGAGATTCCGCCATAAAACAGGCTTCCACACGTCTCCACCTGTCTTTTAAGGAATGAATAAAAAACAGATAGTATCTGCCATCCAGCTTATAGAAATGAGTTCCTTCATAACCAAGTATGTTATTACCGGTATCGCTCACCGCGATACGGTTAAGCCCTCCCTCTTTAGGTCCGCTAAGGTCTGACTTCAATTCCAGTATATGAATATCCTTATTACCAAACGCAATATATACCCTGTCATCATCATCAAACAACAGTGAACAGTCGTGATAGAACCCTTCCACATACCGTTTTTTCCATGGTCCATGAATGTCTTCCGAATGGAATAAATATGTCCTTCCCGTATCATTTGCAACAAAGCAGATATAGAATACTCCCTTATGACAGCGCAGGCTTGCCGCCCACATCCCTTTACCGTAAATATTATTTTGTCCCTCAAGCATCTGCCCCGGAGTACTGTCCAGTCTGTCATATACAAAGGATACATGCTCCCAGTGAACCAAATCATAAGAACGCAGTATCTCACACCCCGGCATGAAATGCATCGTGGTGCTGACCATATAGTATACTTCGCCCACACGGATCACATCAGGATCCGGATAATCTAACCGCGTAATCGGATTTATCTGAGCCATAAGTTTCCTCCAAATTTTAATATTTCTTTTTTAATTTCCTATACCTATTATTTCATGCTTTTGTCTTTAGTGTAAAGGAAAGCAGGCTTGCATTTCCGTTTCCGCGATAAGTAAGATATATGGCCTGCTGCCCATCGGCAATATTCACAGGAGCGTTGTATTCTTCCCATACATTGGAGTTTTTAACCGGAATCTTCGCCAATGCCTCTCCATCCCACTTCGTCCGCACTTCAAAACAGCCGTTTGCATATCCGCGTGTCTTAATCGCAATTTCTTTCACATTCTTACAGTCAAAATATTTGTATCCTGCTGTCGCGCTGTCCCGCATATTTCCAATATATCCGGGGTTCTCGTCACCGTCCCTGCCATCCTGCATAATCTTGGGAAAACGGTCATCTCCGACATAAACGGACTCTGTATCCGTAAAAAGATTGCATGCCAGATATGCTCCATACTCTCCTTCTCCACGAAGCGGGCCGCCGTTCAAACCGCATGAAGTCATCTCAACCTGCCTGATACTTCCGTCCTCCGCTATTTTAATTTTTTCTGCACAGCCCTGTCTGCTATACCAAGTGCCATTAGTGTGACGATGGTAGAAAATATACCAGTCTTCACCGATTTTTACAATGCTTCCATGATTGTTTGCTCCATATGCCATAGGCTTATCGGCTGGCTTGTATGTATCAATATGCAAATCGCAGTTGCTGACAATTACGCCGCCGTATGTAAAGCCGTGGTCAGGATATTTACTGACGGCATAACACAGTTCATGCATTACAACAGAGGAATAAATAAAGTAATAATCGGAGCCCACCTTGCGGATAGAGGCCGCCTCAAAATATTCATGCCCTTCAAATCCGGAATTCTTACTATACTCACATCCCGGTACGATAAAGTCAGGCGCCTTTTTCACGGTCAGCATATCGGCGTCCAGAACAGTCACCATAGCTCCGCTTCTGGATTTATCGCCTCTGCCGCAAAAACCGGTATAAAGATATGTATTTTCTCCCTCTGTCAATACTCCCGGATCAAATTGAGGCTGGTCGCCTTCTTTTTCTCCGAGACGTGTCCCGTCTTCATAATGCACATATCCGTAAAACTCAAATTTACCTGAAGGCGTATCACAGACAGCAACCGACACCACGCTCACATGGTCAAGCACATAATACAGATAATACCTGCCATCCGGTCCCACCGTTATATCGGGAGCATAAAGGCACATCTTCCCGTCCCTGTTGAGCGGATCCTCATTTCTGGGATATATGACGCCTTCATATCTCCAATCTCCTAAATCATCTACAGGCGCTGACCAGCATACATAGTCTCCCATACAGAAAACATACCCGTTATAAAAATCATGAGAGCCGTATACATATACCCTGTCTCCAAATACATACGGCTCACCGTCGGGAATATACTCCCATGACGGCAGATAAGGATTATACGCCTGTTTTTTTACTGTCTGTGATGCTTTCATTTCGTTCTACCTCCAAATAATAATTTTGCCATTCCGATTATGACACATTTGTCATATTACTTTCCGCATACCTTAGTACCATTATAATCGGCATAATCAGTATTCCGCAGAAGAAATTACTGATGCCATGTATACAGTCGAAAGGAAGTCCGGCGATAATCCACGCTATCATTCCCTTCAAACTTAGTCCATACAATATCGCCTGTGCCGGCGCATACAGTGTCCCGAACAAAAAACCATGTGCCGCACATACTGTCATATACACGATTGGCTGTATTTTCTTCGGCATGTTTCCGGGGAGCAGCATTACAGCTCCCCAGAGAACAGTCCATAGATACAAATAGGGAACCCACCATGCTGAAAAGCCACTGAGGATGCCATTTAAAAACACATATGTATAAATCGGGTACAATGCTTTTTTTCTGTAAACCACAGTAAATGCAACTACAAATACACCAAGCAGGTGAACATTAGGCAGCATCTCCATAATAAGTTTCGATGCATACATAATGGCTCCAAGCATTCCAAACACGACGGTTTCTCTAATCGTAAGCTTCATACCTATTCGACCTTAAAGGCGTAACTCGCCCCTTCAGTTATTGCCGTAGCGTCAACGCCCGCCTGAGCATACTCATCATCCACATAAAATGCCCAGTACTTTCCGTCTTTATCGTAATCAACGGTTATTCCGTTGACTGTTTTTACATAAAGACCATATTCGCTCTCATCTCCGGCAATCAGTTCAAGTTCAAGCAGAGCTTCTCCTACCGTTTCCTTATCGGTGTTGATTTCAAAATGCGTCTCTTCGCCTTCTCCATCCACCACGGTAAACATAAATTTGGTGCTGCCTTGTCCAAGCTGCGCAGCATCAGTCCGAGAGCCTCCGGAAACCAGGGCATCGTCAGTCTGCATATTTGTCTCCGTTCCGGTACCGGAAGACGCACCATTGCCTGTATTGCCATTACAGCCGGTTGTAAACAGCGCCATAGCCACAGTAAGCGCGATACAAAGGATGAATGACAGTAATTTTTTACTACGTTTCATTTGCATGTTCTTAATCTCCTTTGATTTTATATTTCCTCTGTAAACCGGCACTCGCAGTCATAAAAAGAGGATTTTTACTGTCCGGATATTTCGACTTGGCACTCCGTCAATCAGCCTTCTCAGATATTCTCCAATGGCGTTTCCCTAAACTGTGGCTTTAGGTCAGACTGATGGATTAAAATTTAATGTGCCTTACGGCGACGTGCTCGTACAGGATTTGCACCTGTTTCCCCGAACAATACAGATTAATCATAATATTTTGTATTTATTCAGTCAACAGAATTATTCCATAAAAAATCGTTGCCCGGCTGCGACGATTAAGAGAATGCTTCGCATTCTCAATGGAATGATTTAGGCTGCGGCGTAATTTCCTATAAGATAAAAAATCGTTGCCCGGCTGCGTCGTGTAATTTCCTATTAAAAGAAGCAACATAAATCTTGAAATTACAAGCCCACAATGATAATATATCTATGTTACTTATACTTTATCTTAAAATTGTTCAAGAGGAGGACGATTATGAAAAAGAAAATTTTGTCACTTATTGTTGCCTCTGCTATGGTGCTTTCTTTAGCTGCATGCGGCAACTCAGGCAATGATTCATCAAACACAGGCAACGCCGGACAAGCTGACAGTAATGTAACCGAAGGTACAGAATCCGGCTCCGGCACAGGATCAGGTCTTAAAATTGCCATTGTCAGCAGCCCGTCAGGCGTTGACGACGGTTCCTTTAATGAAGATAACTACAATGGTATCCTGACATTTATCGAATCCCATCCGGATGCAAGCGTAACACCGGTACAGGAACCCACAGGTGATACAACGGCAGCTGTTCAGGCAGTAGCAGATATCGTAGCAGACTATGATGTAATCGTATGCTGCGGTTTCCAGTTCGCAGGTATTGCAACAACCGCACAGGAGAATCCCGATGTTAAGTTTGTTCTTGTAGACAGCTTCCCTTCCGATGCAGACGGCAACACTATAGAAGTTGATAACATCTATGCTATGTGCTTTGCCGAGCAGGAATCAGGTTTCTTCGCAGGTATGGCGGCTGCACTTGAGACAGCATCGAACAAGGTTGCTGTCGTAAACGGTATCGCATATCCTTCCAACGTAAATTATCAATACGGATTTGAGTGCGGCGTTAAATATGTGAACGAAACAGAAGGCAAGAACGTAGAAATCGTAGAACTTCCTTCTTATGCGGGAACTGATGTTACAGGCGCTAACGTCGGAGGAAACTATGTAGGTTCCTTCGCAGACGAAGCTACCGGTAAGGTTGTAGGTAACGCGCTTATAGCTGAGGGCGTTGACATTGTATTCGTAGCAGCCGGCGCATCGGGCAACGGCGTGCTTACTGCTGTTAAAGAAGCCGAAGGCGTTAAATTCATCGGCTGTGACGTTGATCAGTTTGACGATGGCAAAAACGGCGACAGCAACGTAGTCCTTACATCTGCTCTTAAGGTTATGCACCTTAACGTAGAGAGGTCTTTGAATGCAATTGCCGACGGCAGCTTCAAGGGCGGTAACGTAACCCTGCAGGCAGATACCGATTCTACCGGTTATGTAAATACAGACGGAAGAAATCAGTTATCAACAGATACTATTTCTAAGATTGATGCCGCATATGAATTGGTAAAATCAGGTAAAATCGTTCCTGCCGCTAACTTCAACGGCGTAACACCGGAAAGTTTTACATGGTAGTAAAAAGAATACAGCTATAAATGTAAATTCTAAAGCGCAAGCTATCATGCTTGCGCTTTTTCGTACTCTCATTTATAATATTCTTATAATTACTTCCGAAAGGAGTACATACATGTCTGAATACATTATTGAAATGAACCATATCACCAAACGTTTTCCGGGCATCGTGGCAAATAATGACGTTACCATTAAGATAAAAAAGGGCGAAATCTACGCTCTCCTCGGTGAAAACGGAGCAGGTAAGTCTACCCTGATGAGTATGCTTTTCGGGATGTACGAGCCTGACGAAGGCGAAATCATCATCCGCGGAGAAAAAGTCAAGATTGAATCCCCTAACCATGCAACAGAATTGAATATCGGCATGGTTCATCAGCATTTCAAGCTGGTAAGCAACTATACGATTGCCGAGAACATAATTATGGGCGTGGAGCCTATGAAGACTACTCTGGGCTTCATTAAAAGCGTGGATTTAAAAAAGGCGAATAGGGAAATTGCTGATTTGTCCAAAAAATTCGGTCTTGAAGTAGACCCGGCCAAGGTGATTGAGGATATCAACGTTTCCATGCAGCAGCGTGTGGAGATATTGAAAATGCTTTATCGTGAAGCGGAAATCCTGATTTTCGACGAACCCACCGCTGTGCTTACTCCACAGGAAATCGAATTTCTGTTAAAAATCATAAAAGAGCTTCGTGATAACGGAAAAACAATTATCCTGATTACGCATAAGCTTGAGGAAATAAAGAAGGTAGCTGACAGGTGCGCCATTCTGTGCCGTGGTAAACTGATTGATGTGCTGGACGTAGCGTCTACGGACACCAAGGTCATGGCAAACATGATGGTCGGCCGTGAGGTAAACTTCACGGTAGACAAATCGGAACCCGGGTTTGGAGAAGAGGTACTTAAGGTAGAAAACCTTACCGTTAAGAATCAGGATAAATTTGAAGTAGTTAAAAATGTCAGCTTTACCATACACAGGGGTGAAATCTTTGTAATTGCCGGAGTTTCCGGAAATGGCCAGATAGAGCTTGCAGACGCAATAGCAGGTCTTGTAAAGCCAAGTAAAGGCAGCGTTACTTTAAACGGCATAGATATCACACATTATTCAATAAGGAAGCGGAACCTTTCCGGAATCTCCTATATTCCTGAAGACCGCCACAACGTGGGGCTTGTTATGGACTTTTCACTATCGGACAACCTGGCGCTTAAGAATTACTTTGAAGAGCCTTTTTCCAAAAAGAGCATAATCAATGATGAGGAATTCCTGAAATATGGTGAAAAGCTTATTGAAGAATATGATATAAGAAGCAGTCAGGGCAACAATACCATCGTACGCTCCATGAGCGGCGGAAACCAGCAGAAAGCGATAATTGCCAGAGAGATTGAGCTTGAAAGCGACCTGATGATTATCGTCCAGCCCACCAGAGGCCTGGATATCGGCGCAATTGAAAACATACATAAACAGATAATAGCCCAGAGAGACAAGGGAAAGGCAATCCTGCTGATTTCTCTGGAACTTGACGAAGTAATGAATCTGGCGGATACCATCGGCGTTATCTACAATGGAGAAATACAAAAAACAGCCGATGCAAAAACATTAACTTCAAGTGAAGTTGGAGAATTCATGATGGGGGTAGGGCACAGATGAAAAAAGATAACAAAAATATAATAAATCATATTATCCTGTCTACAATCGGTCATGAAAAACGACAGAACTATATGATACCCGTTTTTACAATTCTTTTAAGCTTAGTTGTAGGCGCGGTCGTGATTGCATGCCTTGGCAAAAATCCTTTTTACGCCTATTACAATCTGCTGCAGGGCTCAGGTCTTGCACCTAAAGCTTCATATGCCGGATACAAGGGAATGATTACCGACTTTACCAGCTTCCTTAACGCATTGACCCCGATGCTGTTTGCGGCGTTGTCCGTAATAATTGCATTGAAATGCGGATTATTCAACATAGGAATTTCCGGGCAGATGCTGGCGGGAGCTTTTACTGCTACAGTTCTTGTAGGATACTCTTCTCTTCCATCTGTAATAGCCAAACCTCTGGTAGTAGTCATAGGTTTTACAGCAGGCGCTCTGGTAGGCGCTTTGGTCGGATACTTAAGGCACAGCTTCAACATCAATGAAGTGGTTTCCACGATCATGCTGAATTATATCATACAATATATTGTCAGCTTCTTTATCAATTCTTTTTACGTGGATCCTGTATCCAGACAGTCTAAGAATATTAGCGCAAACAGCAGACTCACACTTGTGGATACATTAGTAGGCAACTATAAGCTGGATATTCCTCTCGGAATCATTCTGGCAGCGGCAGGAATCGCTGTAACGGCTTTTCTGTTTAAAAAGACCACTCTGGGATTTGAAATTAAAGCTGTAGGAAGCAGCGTCAGGGCTGCCGAATACGCCGGTATTCAGGTAGGGCGTACCAGAATTCTGGCCATGATACTTTCAGGCGGTTTTGCAGGACTAGCCGGAGTCACATATTACCTCGGTTATTTCGCTTCCATACAGCCGCGTGTCCTTGCAAGCACGGGCTATGACGCCATAGCGGTAGCGCTGCTTGGAAACAGCTCACCCATAGGCATCATCTTCTCCTCTTTCCTGATTACCGTAATATCTAAGGGGAGTACATATATGAGTTCATCGTCAGGTGTGCAGCCGGAAATTGCATCTGCTGTTACAGGTGTTATTTTATTATTCAGTGCCTGCGGCGCTTACGTGAAATATAAAGTCAACAGATGGAAGGAGGAACACTGATGAATACCATTATTATTGACGGACTCTCTTTTGCCCTGCCTCTGTTTATTATGGCAATAGGCGGAATCTATTGCGAAAGAAGCGGTATTACCAACCTCGCCATTGAGGGGCTTCAAGGTTTCGGAGCTTTCTGCGGCGCACTGCTTGCATTCTGTATCGCCGGAAACTTTGCTGGAAATTCTCCCATACCTTTTTATTTCGCTATGCTGTTCGCATTCATAGGCGGAATGCTCTTTTCGCTTATCCATGCGCTGTTGTGTATTAAATTCAAGGCAAATCAGGTAATAAGCGGCGTTGTTATCAATATACTTGCCATGGCTCTTACGGAATTCCTCACCAAACAAATTAACGCCAGCGTATTTGGCGCTGCTTCCAATAAATTTGTGTTAGGTGTTTCATCAAGGCTCACCATTCCAGTTATATCCAAAATTCCGGTGCTTGGCGCTGTATTTACTAATTTGTATCCTTTTGAAATTGTAATCGTGGCGATTGCCTTCATAGCATGGTTTGTCCTTTACAAAACCAGATTCGGACTTCACCTTCGTGCCTGCGGTGACAATCCCCATGCAGTTGATGCAGCCGGAATCAATGTCAGCAAAGTAAGGCTGATTGCGGTAATGGCTTCCGGAGCTTTTTCAGGACTTGGCGGAATATGTTTTGCATACTCCATTTCAGCGAATTTTTCGTCCAATATTTATTCAGGATACGGATATCTCGCAATCGCAGCGCTGATATTCGGCAACTGGAAGATTATGCCTACGCTGGGAGCATGCCTGCTCTTCGGAATCGCAAGGTCTACGGGCTATGAAATTGTCAAGATACTGGGAATGCCAAGCACATATCAGGATCTTGTAATGCTGCTTCCTTATGTGCTGACGCTTTTGATGCTGATATTCTTCAGTAAGAAGAATCACTCGCCGAAGGCGCTTGGGGAGATTTATGATAAGGGGGCTAGGTAGAAGATAATAATATGTAGTAAAAAGATTGAGGCACAAGTGTTACTATGCGAGGCGCGCTTTCGCTCCGTTTCGGACGCAGCGGTATTAAGATTTCTGAAATACGCAATCTAAAGTACAAGACCACTTTCAGTGGTCTGCGTCCTCTAAGGACATCGCATAGTAACACTTGTGTCTCAATCTCCCAGAACATATAATATTGTCTGCTATTAGTCATTAAAGAATACTAAATATCCCGTTTATCAACCTGAACCAGCCCATTCCCACTAAGCTCATAAACATTATCACAAACTTCATCCAGATATTTCCTATCATGTGACACGCTTATGATACAACCGCCAAAGTTACGAAGCGCAGCTCTGACTACAGGGCTTGAAAGAGGGCTGAAATTTCTGGTGGGTTCATCAAGCAGCAGCACATCTGCCTTTCGTAATACCATATCAAGAAAAAGTATCTTCGCTTTCTGCCCGCCGCTGAGACTGCCGATTTTACCGTTCATTTCTTCATGAGTGAATTTCATGCCGCCCATGTAGGTTCTGGCTTTGGTTACATCTGCTTTTGAATAATTTTCTGCAAGATACTGTATTGGCGTTTTATCAAAGTCAAGCGCCTCGTAATAGTTCTGCGGCATATAAGCTGCTGTTATATCCTGCCTGTCTTTGAGTTCATCCCACAACATCTTAAGCAAAGTTGATTTACCGATGCCATTCCTGCCGATTATGCCTATATGTTCGTTTCCTGAGACATAAAGCTTAAGATTTTGAGATAACACTCGTTCTTTTATACACAACTTGTCAGCAGAAAAATCAAGTATCTTTTTACCTGAGGGCAAATGAATTGATTCATCAAATTTAGCCAGAATAGCTTCTTCCTCCTGCGGAAAATCCAAAAAATTTTCTTTTTCCCGTTCAAAACGCCTGCCCATGGAAAGTACGTTATGCATCTTCTTTTTTAACAGCCTTCCTCCGCCGGGATTCTGCCTTGAGATGACTTCCTGTTCGTGGTCAACACGGTCATAAATTCTCCGCCATTTTTCCATCTGTTTATCATAGTCATCCCGCTGTTTTTGCGCCACCTGCTCCTGATGTGCAAATGCACTGCGCCGACGTGACAGATACTCGCGATAAGGACAGCGTGCAACAGAAATACGGCATTTGGTTTTATGGACAATCTGTTCCATGTGTATAATTACATTCGCCGTATTTTCAATGAGTGTTTCGTCGTGCGAAATATAAAGGATAGGCAGCCTGCTGTCCGCAATAACAGCTTCAAGCCATTTCAACGTGGAAATATCCAAATCATTTGTGGGTTCATCAAGAAGCAAAATATCAGGTTCTCCCATAAGCAACTTAGCAAGCTGTACCTTCACTTTCTCGCCGCCTGAAAGAGTTCCAAGCTTCTGTTCAGACATGATAAAATCAATGGATAATCCCAGCTTTGCCAGAATATCCGTGTGCATATAATACTCTGAGTTTTCAAAATACTCAGCCAGTGAGAGGGCTGCACAGCTTTCATCCATGATTTGGGGCAGATAAGCCATTTTATCTCTTGTAATGATATCGCCTGAACAATTGCAATATTCTTCTATGAAATTACGTGCGTAAATAAATTTTAGAAGGGTTGACTTTCCGTTGCCTTCTTCTCCGATTATTACGGCTTTTTCGCCGCGGTTTAACGTAAACGAAAAATTATCCGTTATGTCTCTTCCATCCTTTTTAAGACTGATAGTTATATTTTTTAGTTCCAGCATAGAATAACCACGCTCCTTTCACAGCCTGCGAATTTGTGCATAAAAATAGTTCCGTTTCCGATAGCGAATCATGGCATATCGAAAATGGAACCATTTATTACATGCATTGGAATATCCGTGCAAATACATACGGATACAAAAAAGCACAACAAATGATAATCTGCCGTAAAACAGCAAGTAACCCAAATTCAAGCAGCAAAACAAGTCCTGTATGCAGTCAGCATACTTACAGACACGTCGATTCACCATCTTAATAATTTGAATTACTTATTAATCATTGCTGCACCTCTTTCTTCATTTATTTATAGCATCATATTATCATAAGTGTAATAAGCGGTCAAGAATCAGTTCTAATTTTTCCACAGTTCTAATTTTTCCACTTGCTAATCATTATTTTATGATATAATTAACGCAAGCCCAGCAGCTTGCGAAAACACAAGCGATGCTTGCGTTACAAGAATTACTTCGTAATTCTTATTGGAATGATTTATTTTTATCGCTTTTATGGCTATGATATAATGTTTGATGTGATTTGCGAAAAGAAGGTATGCTCATATGGATAAAAAAATAATAAATTTAAGAAATGACATAGCAAAAGTAATTGGAATTACAACATCCAGTATCATACCCCATATCGAGTATAGGCTACTGGAATCCACAAAAGAAGATGGATATACCAGACAATTAATTGAGTATGATTCTTACGGAGATAAGGTCACTGCTTTTTTGCTGCTTCCGGAAATACTTGATAAAAATCCGGCTATTCTCATTAATCATCAGCATAACAGGGAACATAATTTAGGAAAAAGCGAAGTATGCGGCTTGGCTGGAAATCCTTTACAGGCTTTTGGACCTGTGTTGGCAAAAAGGGGATTTGTCGTATTAGCTCCGGACGCAATATGTTTTGAAGACAGACGCATGAACGCACATGGAACAGAATCTATTTCTGAGGATTCCGACTTTTGGCAGCATTATAATGAAATGTGTTATCGTATCATAAAAGGGGAATCTTTGATGAAAAAGGTGTTATATGATGCCATTAACGGAATCACATTGCTTTCTAATCTTACATATGTTGATAGCAAAAGAATCGGGACGCTGGGTCATTCTATGGGTGGTAATACGGTTTTATTTCTATCTGCAATAGATGAGCGGATAACATATAGCTGTGCAAGCGGCAGCGCATGTACTTATGAAAATCGAATAAAAAACAATGTTGGAATAGAAATGGCTAGTATAATTCCAAACTTCCACAGTAAATACGACATATATGATTTGGTTTCCTGCATTGCACCAAGACGATTGCTTATTGTTTCTACCGAAGATGATAAATATTCAAAAGACGCTACTTATATTGTTGAAAAAGCCGGCTCAACTTATTTAGAACTTAATGCAATACAAAACCTGTATCACCAAAGATATCCGGGTGGTCATGGATTAACAAAATATAGATTTGACTTTATTATTGAATGGCTTATTTCCAATGCAAGTATTATTTGACACTATCTAATTTCTTTTTCAGAAAATGAATTTTATTTAGCATATGTGAATTGGGAGGGATTATTGAATGTATTTTCATGCTTCATCCATAAAGGGAATAAAGATACTTGAGCCGCAGATTTCAAATCATGGAATACCTTTAATTTACTTTTCAAAAAAGCGGGAAAATGTGTTGGTATATCTTAGTAATGCAGTTGAGAAATATTGTAAAGAAACAAAGTTTGACTATTCGGGAAAATGGACTAAATGGGGACCTTATGGCTTTAATAAAGACGGTACACAGCGCATAGAGGAATATTATCCCAATGCACTGATAGATACATATAAGGGCGTATCGGGATATATATGCAGTTCAAGAGATAACTGATTCGGGCTTTCAATTACAAATACCTGATGCGGCTACATCGAGCGAGCCAACTCCTGTAAAATATTGCGAGTTTGTTCCCGATGCTTATGAAGCGATTCTTGCGGCGGAAAAAGAAGGGCTTATTACAATTCTACGATATGAGGACAGCAGCAAAGCACAGCTGGCGTGGAACGAAAGAACAATTCAAGAGGAATATGAAAATGCGGTAGACCAACCTGAATACCGACATTTTATTGAGGGTAAATTTCCTATTGTCAGACGATAAGCAACAATATATCGGGGCGATGGCAACCCTATTCGAACCAGCCGACTGTCCAGATAATTTCCAGGCATTATCTCATATAAATATCTGCAATCTGTTCAGAATGTTCAGGGAATTTTTCTTTTAAATACATCAAATATTGTAAAGCGCTGCCCTCATAATCGTGTATATCCCCAAATATACCTACTTCATAACAATTACGGACTACATTTATGATACAATTTTCAACATGGTCCTCTTTACAGTCTTTACATTCCTTTAAAATGTGTGCAATTGCAATTTCTAATTCATCCTCGTTGAATGGCTTAAGATCCACTGTCGGAATCCGGCTTACACCTTCATGAACTTCTTTCTTGGGTTCCTTACGATAATTTTGAATACATTGTTTGGCATAACCTATTGTGCATGCGTTTCCCTGACACTGGCTGCAGGTAATTCCGTTTAAGCAGCAATTTTCCAAATCATTCCAAACTAATTCGGCATCTAAGCCCTTCTTATGTGCTTCTCCCATATAAATTACCATGCTCCTTTCACAACCTGCGAATTTGTATGTGTGCTATGCTCACAATTTCTAAGACATCGATGATGCCTTCACAAATATTGCGTAACACATGTAAACATATATGAGAAATTTTTTTCACACTATTTATGAACAAATTGTAATATGAACTTGGATTCAGTTCAATCTGTTTTCATAAAATTGCTAACTATTTAAGGCAGTAACACTTTTCTTACATGGGTATTTCCATGTATCACTTGTGGCAAAAATCAAAATATGCTATAATTTTTATGTTTACATTTCACATCTCACTGCTTCTGTGAAACCTGCGCATAAAATAACACATGTTTATTTTTCCCATGTTCACAGTAAGTCAGAAAATATAAAAAATCGAGTGCCAGCGCACTCGATTCAGAGAATGCTTCGCATTCTCCTTGGAATGATTTTCGTTGCGGCGTAATTTCCTATAATATAAAAAATCGAGTGCCGGTGCACTCGAATCAGAAAACGAGGAGCTATAATGGATATAACAGTTGTTATTCCTAATTACAACGGAATAAACTACCTTCCGGATTGCCTTCAGGCATTAGAGAGCGAACACCAATATCCCTCGACTCCGGATTTTACAATTCTGGTCGTTGACGACTGTTCTACCGATGACAGTGTCCGGCTTATATCTGAGCGTTTTCCTGAAGTTAAGACGATTTTACTAAGTGAAAATACCGGTTTCTGCCACGCAGTAAATGTTGGCATACAGGAAGCGACAACTCCATATGTAATCTTACTTAACAATGACACAAAAGTTAAATCAGGATTTATCAAGGCGTTATATACGGCAATTCAGCGGAATCCCAGAGTTTTTTCCGTCAGTGCCAAAATGTTGATGTGGGATAAGCCGGAGCTGATTGATGACGCAGGTGATTATTACTGCGCTCTCGGCTGGGCATATGCCAGAGGTAAAGGAAAGCCTGCGACTTCATATGATAAGCCTGTCAATATATTTTCCGCATGTGGAGGTGCTGCAATTTATAGTAAATCAGGATTTAACAAAATCGGTTTTTTTGACGAAAACCATTTTGCCTATCTGGAAGACCTGGATATAGGCTACCGTGCACGCATTAACGGCTTTATAAATCTTTACGAGCCGCAGGCAGAAGTCCTTCACTTCGGAAGCGCTTCTACAGGTTCCCGTTATAACTCACGAAAAACAACATTAGCATCATCAAACAACGTATATGTCGTATGGAAAAATATGCCGTTTTTACAACTGCTGCTGAATCTACCGTTTCTTTTGGCAGGCTTTTTCATCAAATTCCTGTTCTTTTACAAAAAAGGAATGGGAATGCTGTATCTGAAAGGGCTATGGAAGGGTCTGCACAGGTGTACAGACGCAAAATGCCGCTGCCACAAGGTTAAATTTAAATGGAATAATTTGGGTAACTATCTTAGAATTCAGTTGGATTTGTGGATTAATATATTTAAATTAATATTATAAATAACATCCGCTATGTTAATAGAGAGTTTATCCGGCATCGGTAAGATTAATATATCAAAAATCATATATGTGAAACAAGGTCAGACAAAAAGCCTGACCTTGTTTTCTTGCAATTATATATTATAATAATTACAAATCATAATACATCTTAAATTCTGCCGGATTAGGAATCTGCTCCATCTTCTTTAATTCACCGCGTTTACGCGCTACCCAGATATCAATGAGACGTTGCGAGAATACTCCGCCTTTTGTCAGATAATCATGGTCTGCCTCCAATGCATCCAGCGCTTCTCCGAGAGATTTCGGCAGTCCCTTAATCTTCTTCTGTTCTTCCTCTGAAAGAGTATACAGATTGAAGTCATACGGTCCCCAGCCATTCTCAGCAGGGTCAATCTGATTCTCAATTCCATCAAGACCGGCCATCAGAATTGCCGCATAAGCAAAATACGGATTTGCTGTTGCATCAGGGTTACGCAGCTCAAATCTCTTGGTTTCGGGAGTCTTGGCATACGCCGGAATCCTTATAACCGCGCTTCTGTTAGAAGTTGCATAGCCTACGGTAACCGGCGCCTCGAATCCCGGCACCAAACGCTTGAAAGAGTTGGTGGAAGGGTTAGTAAATGCACACAAGGATGCAATATGCTTGAGCAGCCCTCCCATAAAATAATGCGCTGTACGGCTAAGGGACGAATACCCGTTTTCATCATAAAACAGAGGTTTACCATCTTTCATAAGCAGCATATGAACATGAAGACCGCTTCCTGCCTCCTGATATATCGGCTTAGGCATAAACGTAGCTGTCTTACCTTCTCTGGCAGCAATATTCTTGATAATATACTTAATTATCATGGTATTATCAGCCATCACAGGCATATCAGCAAGCTCTACCTCTATTTCCATCTGTCCCGGACCGCCTACCTCGTGATGATGGTATTTTACCTTAATGCCCCAATCCTCCATCATCATGCACATACGGCTGCGCAGGTCATATCCGACATCCTGAGGTGCCGCAATATGATAACCACCCTTGGCAGGTACCTCATAACCGTTATTTCCCGGTACGTCTAAACTGCAATTCCAATCTGCCTGTCTGGTATCAATTCTATAGCCACACTGCTTCGGCGTCACTTCATAACGCACGTTATCTAATAAATAAAACTCGAACTCCGGTCCGATTATCATCTGATCCGCAATGCCGCTCTCCTTCATATATTCAACTGCCCGCAGACTTACATTCTTGGGATACTGGTCAAAAGGCTTATTTTCTCCTTTTCCTATTGTGCATACATTACCGCACATAGTAAGCGTAGGCACCTCAGCAAACGGATCCACGTAAGCAGTATCCGGGTCGGGCAAAAATACCATATCGCTCTTTTCAATGGGTGCATATCCATAATTGGAGCCGTCAAATCCGATACCCTGTGTGAATGTGTTTTCTCCGAACCTTTCAACCGGAATCGTAATGTGCCTCCAGCGTCCGTCAATATCCGTCATCTTAAAATCAATCATACGGATTTGATTTTCTTCGCACTTCTTTTTGATTTCCTCAATTTTGTTCATAATTTTCCACCTATCCCTTTCCCTTAGTATGACTTATATCTGTATTCCTTCCACAATTACAGACATCTATAAAAATTGTATCATAAATTTATGGTTTTGGATAGATTTTCCGCGAAAATATCAATCCATTTATGGGAGCTGTAATGCACCATTTTTCAGCAGTTTCTTAACCACAGGATCATATTTCTTTATACCGAAGTCCTCAAAGTATCTACTCTTTTAACTAATGACTGCGGTCGAAAAATTCGTCCACAAATTGTCTTTGTAACAAATTTTCTATACACCTGTATTTCTGTAGATACGCGGGTGTAGATATAACATTACTTTTTCACTGTGAATCACCTCCCGGAAGCTGCTTTAGCCCATCCGTGCTGACCATAGCCAGCGTCTTCATCTGCTTAACCGCAAATTCTCTGAGCAGAACCAAACGTTCCGACATTAATTTGCCCTGTTCGATCAGTATTGCGTTATAACTTTCCATATTTGCAAGAACAAGAAGCTGATTCAGGTTTGATTCATCACGCATATTGCCTTTCTTTCCCGGATTGCTGTCCCGCCACTGCTTCGCTGTCTTCCCAAACAATGCAACAATTAAAAGATCGGCTTCGTTAGCATATTTGTATGAAATCTGCTCCGGTGTAAGCTCCGGCGGTATCAGATTGTCCTTGATTGCATCGGTATGGATGCGATAGTTCAGCTTGGCTATCTCACGATTAAGATTCCAGTTGAGAGAAAGTCTGCTGTTTTCATCTGACTTAAGGCGCTGATAATCCTTTATGATATACAGTTTAAATTCCGGAGATATCCATGATGCGAACTCAAACGCTATATCAATATGAGCATAAATACCACCGCCATATCTGCCAGACTTAGTAAACAGACCTATTGCCTCCAGTTTTTCAGACCAATCCTTAATAGAAAATACAAACGCATTTGTTCCGGCATTTTCCTTAAACGCATCGAATTCGATACGTTTAAAATTCTCAACTTTTTGATTGCTTTACCCTTTTTCTTTAACCAATTTCTCATACTTCATCTGATACTCTATCAGCCGCGGAATATATTCCGGCGGGGTGCGCCGCCCCGCCTCCCAATCCTCTAATGTGCGAACAGGTATACCCGTATGCACCGAAAATTCTTTCCTGTTCTCGCCCGCTTCCTCTCGAAGTTCCGTTATTCTTTTTGCTATATTCATATTGAGCTTCCTCTTTTCAAAATTTACTTGACACTGCACAAACTTCATGATAATCTCTTTTTAAAGAGAAGCGGTTTTCTACCGTACGGTCTTCGGACTAAAGCGGCGTACTCGCTTCTTTTTTTATGTTTATGATGTCATATAAGTATAACTTATCTTTCTTAATTCTGACAACTGCTGTTGCCTGATATGCATTCCTCCGTACAGCTCCGGCATCATCTACAGGTATTGTGAATGCAACATCATATCTGTACCAACCGCCACTTGCTTCCTTATTGTGCTTTTCATCCTTATTTTCTATCCAACGCCTATTTTGTGCATTTTCAATCATTTCACCAATAACTTGTCCGGAGTTTGCTTTTGCTTTTGCAAGTCCGCCTCGAAGTTTTTTCGTATATTCCGATTCCGTAAATTCATCCGGAAACTCACTTGCAATATGAACCACATCCCCATACTCTTTTACTACAAACGATTTTCCTATGTATTTTTTCATATATTGCTCAACCTCATTCCAAGGTATATTTTGCTTATTTTTAAAAATAATTTGAGGTACATTTGCATATATCATTATTCATTCTCCACATCAAATCAAGGTTCTGTTATTATTTTCTCTATATCCATACATATATTTCCACGCATTGCGATATATGTATCATAGCACATTATCCGTTTCTTCACAATGCATGTTCCTCATTTCTTTCCGCTCTATCTTTTCCAGCATATCCGGACCGTATTTCAGTATCAATCTGCTCATAACATCAATACAGCGTTCGAAGGCGGTATTATCCTTTGAATCATCATAATATGTATTTTTCTTATGCTCCACATAAGCTCGCTCCCTCCTGCACTTTCGCTGTATATTCCGGTATATTTTACATGTCACCGGTAGACATGATCTCTTTGCATATCCAATTGTGTAACAATCTCAAAATGATACTCAAAATCTCTGTTATTGAATCATTACCGGCTGTTTCTTCAGCATAGCTTTTTGAACTTTCCAGAGTTTCTCCATCTCTCCTTTTACCTCATCCATATCCGCCTGATAGATACTCCTCGTTTCGTTAATCTTCTTTGCAATCTGATTGAGATTCGCGCCAATTTTCCCAAGCAGATAATTGTATTCCCTAAGATAAGAATAATCTACGTCATACACAAAACCTGACACAATCAGCTGGCGCAGAAAAGCTGACTTACTCCGCATTCCGGATATCTCAAATTTAGCGCATAAAATCCGGTGTTCGTCATCACTGAGATACAGGGTAAATTTGTGTTGTCTTGATCTGTTTTCACTCACGAATTTTGCTTCCTTTCTTCTTTTTCGATACGAAAATCACAGCTATTTATCAAGGGGTTAGGGGATATTTCCCCTATGAGCAAAATTGGGGATTTTGTGCCCGTGTACGTACACAGGCAGTGCTTACGATACGCATTTCGTACTTTTGTTTTATAATATTACGTATTTAATATTTTATCAATACTAATTTTGTTTTAAACAACTTAATTTTACTCATTGCGTATTTAATTATATAATGTTATAATGAATGAAAAGAAGAAGGGAAATAAAATTATGGGATACGGAAAAATCTGAAAAATATCCTTGACAATAAAGGAATGACTGTAAAAGAACTGGCAAGAAAAACCGGCATTGCACCTACTACTCTTTATTCTATTATTCAACGTGATGCTGCGATACGTTTTGACACGGCGCTGCGTATTTCCAATATCCTTGACATACCGATCAACTCGATCTGTAAGGACAATCCTTATGATGATATGGAGACTCTGCCAAAGCTGCCTTCAGACAGGGAGCGTCTTATGGTCGGTATGGAAAAGAAAGCCTATTTTTCTGACCGCACCCTAAAGATTATTAAGAATTTTGACTATACCGAACTGCCGATGGTCAATCAGCTGATTGCTGATTTCTTTGTGCTGGATGATACGACAAGGCGCGACTTGTTTGAATATATGGCAGTACTGAAAAAGAATCACAGTAATCCGGAACGGCAAAAGGCTTTGAAGGAAATAAAATAGCATCGGTCACCACAGCATTATATTGTGTGGTGACTCATATAAAATTATGGAACATCAGAGCTACAGTTCCGACAATATTGACTTGCTTGATTGTCATGGGCTTGCTCTGTATAAGATACTGAAATAATCTCTTCTTGAAGGATAAACACCATATTTTGTATTTGTTCCACATCATTTTCCAACTATTAAAGCCTGTTCTTTTATGCACATAGTTTCTATCTGCATATAAAGATTGTTTTTTACTTCATCATCACTTACTTGGCTAAAGGGTTTGTTTACAATTCCTGGAGTTGAACGAATCAATAGTAAAATATCTGGATGATTATTATTATTTTCTGTAATTTTTTGTTCTGCACCGCTTCTATCAAAAGGAATTTCGCTATATGTATTAACTGTGGAAAGAATATCTTTCTCTAAATCAGAAAGAACCTTTTGATGTTTTAAATACTCCAACACCTTTTCGATTAATTTACTTTTTTGAATCATGAAGCATCTCCTTGCCTTTAATGTTTAAAAATTCAGCTTAACACGTATAGTATCATCATTTTACAATTTCCTCAATCTGCATTAATAAATTTTCCTTAATGTTCATCCAAGATTGTTTATCTCCTACATGCTCATAGAATACTTTTATAATTTTTTCAAGTTCAAGGTTTTTCCCCATAGTATATTCATGAAATTTTGCAGTTTTTATATTGATAAGATTCTTTAACGTATCCAGGTTTTGAACCACCATCGGATTGGATTGCAAGACCTACATATACTCTGCATATACTTCTATGCATTATCTTTCGTAGATATTGGAATGTATTCTCATTGATTTTTTAAATCATAACTTGTCATGACAAATTTGTCAATTATCTTTTGTAGTTTAATACTCTTTCCTGTCTATAAAGCGCTTTTTATAAGATTATGCGCGATAACGAATCCTACTCCTTCCTCTTCAATATATTCTTTTGGGATAGTAAAAGGCTTTTACAATCTAATATCAACAGAACCGCAAAGCAAAAACGACCAATTTTTTATGATTGATCGCCTTTGGTTTAGACATTATTAATTGTTATTTGATACACCTTTTCTCGTTGCCTTGCTCTTTCTATCTGCATACAAAACAACTTCTTTCACAACAAGTTTATGAATAGCCGAAATAATAGTTTCCATTTTATCATAGTCTGGCTGCCCGTTTTTTACCGGAAGAACAATGTCAAGTTTATCAGCGTCTTTAGCATAAAAATTTCTGCCATAATCAAATTGACCATTATGCGATGATTTGTGAATTGCCGTTGTAACAAATATGGCTGCCTTCATCGGCAATTTTTCTGTGTGTACAATTGCAACGTGGTCATCTCCGCCATATTCATAGTTTCTATATTTAGCAGAACCAAACATATCAATTGTAGTAGTATTTTTTAAAAAAACGTGAACCTTATTACCAATAAAATCAGAAACACCTTCGTCAGTTTCGCCAGCAGTCACAAATGGTAAATTTCCCGGAATTCTATCAGCACTTTTCAAACGTTTCCCACGAGTTGATTTCCCATATAATGCTTCAAGGTTGAATTTTCTCCATTCCAACTTGTCAAAATCTTCCAATGCCTTTTTCTCTTCAAAGGACAGGTTCGTATCTTTCATTCCAGTAACGGAAAAATATGCCTCTAGCTCAGCGACACGCTGAGCCTCTAACTCAGCTACGAAAGACTCCATAAAATCAAAGTCGATTTCGCCGTTCTTAACAGGTAATTCTATTTTTTGACTTTTAATAATATCAACATTAAAACTTGAGCTTCCCCAAGAAAACAATTCAAAAGGTTTTTTTAATACAGCAAGGAAAAATTGAGCATTATTTTTATTGAATTTACTATTTTTAGGCTTTAGCACTTTAATTTTATCACCTGTAAAATACGGTTTTTCTTGATAAAACATAGTAGCAGTATCCTGCCCAAATGAAATAGTATTTCCAGAATTTAAGAATTCCTCATTTTCATCTATAAAACCTTTTTGTCCATTGTTAGAACTCGTTCTAACTATATAAGGATACTTCCCCCTCTCTTTAACAATAACCTTGTTCGCATCGAATCTTTTTGCATATGATTCTACTTCAAACAAATCCCCAAGCGTATATTTGCCCCACTTAACCGCCTGTAACATATTATTAAGTGAGGCTTCTATTTTCCCAGGCTGTCATCCTCACAATCCCGATTTTTCAGTAAATTTGAAACTTCCCATACAAGATAATCACTTACGGTTTTTTTGAAATCTTCCAGAGTAGGCTTTGTATCTATCGGTGCAGTCTGATTCCAATCTGCACCATTTTCCGGATCAATCGTTCCCTCATAGTACTCTTTTTCTGTAAATAGGTGTAGCTTTCCTTTACCAAAACGTACTAAATCAACGACTTCTTGATAACGCTCTTTTGCGTGGTCAGTATCCTTCAAATTATTACTTGCCTTTTTACGATTGGAACGAGTATAACCATCATTAGAGAAATCTATAAACTTAACAACGTCATCTTTTTGATGGGCTTCGCCAACTCTAAACACATAAATACTTGTTTGTACACTTGATTTACCGATAAACAAGTCTATGGGCATTTTTATACTCGCAAGTAATGTGCTATGTCTAAGTATCTTCCTGTTATATTCAATTGCTTTTCCAGAACCTGCTGAGTTCTGAATAATAATAGCAGCATACCCTTTATGCATCATCGATAGAGCTTTTTCAACAAAATTCATTCCGTTTCCGGGTGCGGAATACGGCGGATTTAAGACAAAAGCATCCGCCGGAAATTTATCATTGATCTTTCCAAAACCGTAGTTACCAGTAAAATCTGTTAAGGAGTCCTTGTTCAAAATATTTGAACTGCCATCCCCCATAAGAATCATATTTAAAATAGCAAGCATATAAACGCTGGAAAGTAATTCTATACCCAACAGTTGTGTCGCTTTAATCTCAGCAGCCTTTTTTTGATATTCGTCGGGAGATTTAATTTTTTCTTTAGCATCATTAAGCATTTCATTCATAGCAGCTACAAGAAGTCCGGCAGAGCCAGTGGCAAAGTCCCAAACATAGGAGTCTTTATTTACTCTTGCAAGCTTGACTAATAGCTTAGCAACATAAGAAGGCGTAAGGACAACATCATTCAATTTATCCTGTGAGAATCCCAGCCATCCATACATTTCATTGAACAACTTACCCGTAAAATCAGTGGTTAATCCAATTTTGTAGTAAATGCCCAAATCATCAACAATCTTTGTAAACACACGCTTTAATTGACTTTCGCCATTTTCAACTCTGTTAATATTATCAGTAGTCAATGTGTTTTGTAACGTCCTTACAATGAGTTCTTTTTTCTCTTTGGGCAGCTTCTTTTCGTTTAAGAAAGCCTTGATTTTCCTGACAAGAATGTCCCCATCAGTATTACCTTCTTCCGATGAAGATTTAAGCTCCGACTTCTCTAGCGGCGCTACTTTTCCGGGAATACCAAGAGTGGCGATAATAGAAGCAGCCACAAGGTATACACGGTCATTCTCACCTAATCCCTTTTCATTCTGATATATATCATTATTTAGCCTTACCAAGCTGGCATCTATTTCTTTTTCTCTTTGCTCTTTTAGCCTATCAATTTCTTCTTGCGATAATTGTAGGCTCTTTACTTTCTCAATAAAGCTATCGAAGTTCTCTTTTCTAAGGAATGAAAAATCAGAATAATCATCAATTTTCTGTCCAACACCGAAATTATTTTTGGAAACATAGTAAACGCCGATAGAGTACTGAAGATTGCCACTATCATCTTTGTAACCAGTCATTCCAATGGCAATTATATCTGTGTAGCTTGTGTGGTGAAGTAATGCGTTAGCATAATGGACAGCACCATTTACTGCGTAAGCATTGATATTTTTTAAATTCGGTTCATTTTTTGCCGTCTTATTATCTACTTGACCATTGGAATCAAGTTTAACGAGCTTGTCTTTATATCCCTTATACTCTATAAGTACAGGATAGAAATTAAAGGCTTTATCCTGAAGCAGTAATTTACAATCAGGTCTATTTCCACCTACACCACCATTTTTAGAAAAATAATCATTAAGGGCAGTATCAATTTCTGTATTTAGTGATTCCTGCTCTAACTTATAATCTAATTTGTACGATTTCAACCATCCATTCGCTAAATCAGCAATATTAGGTTCAATCGACTTAATTGTTTCCTTGGTTGCCATCTCTATTTCTCCTATAAATTCAAGTATTTCATAAACACCACTATGGATAACTGTATTTATTTATATCATCTAAAAATACTTCAGCACATCCATAATCGTTTCTTCTT
This sequence comes from uncultured Bacteroides sp., assembly GCA_964600805.1. Lineage (GTDB taxonomy): Bacteria > Bacillota > Clostridia > Lachnospirales > Lachnospiraceae > UBA3282. The sequence continues at coordinate 70,300 of CAZRKN010000014.1, forward strand.
TTTCTAGCGGACACATTGACTTTTTCTTCATCTCCAGTTTTTCTTTATTACAATTTTTTCTTTCGATTGTACCATATACCATCTCAATTCACAACAAAATATCGCCTTATCATTTACATCATTTTCAATCATATTTTCTTATTGGAATATTTGATGGAACAATTTTTACATTTCCAAGCCCATTCATCCACAGAAGATTTTCTATTCCTAGTTTAAACATTGATCTAGGTTCTCTGTCATACGGATTAATAGTTATGTATTTTATACTCTCTTGCTTGAATTCGTAGTCCACATAAGGAATAAAGATATTCCCTTTTTTAAAGACTCCCTTTCTCTTTATTCCTTCTGCATCCGTTTCTTTCTGTAATAACTCCTCTGGAATCTTTAATACAACTCTATACTCGTTCTCACTATCAAACGAACTATTCTTAAAAAAGCAACGCATATTGTTTATTGCTTCCTTGAAAGCATATAAAATATAGCTTTTATATTTATCCAAATCACTTTTTGCTTCTTCAAAAATCTGTGATAATCTGTTTAATAATTCTGCAATACACTTTTCCTTGTCTTCTATTGAATATATAATTATTCCACGGAAAAGCATAATATCATTACTTAATTTTTCTCCAATAGTTGCCTCTGTTTTTTCACTTCCATCAAATATATTCCAAGCAAAATCAAAAACCACATTAACCCCAGCAGCTGTAGTTGCATAATAATTCCACATACTAAGGGAATCACTATTTGTAGAAAATGAGCATGTATATGTATGATAATTTATTTTTCTATAATCATGTTCTCTCCGTGAAAACCCTACATATGATTGCTTATAGTCTTCTAACTTGCAAAATTCATCACTGCTTAATATAAGATTTCTAAAATCAAGAGAATAGTTCCCACTAATCAAAACCTGCCTTATAAGAGGAACAATATCTACAAACTCTGTTGAATCGTTCAAAAAACGAACATCTGTAAATCGCAGACAACTACTTTCAAGAATTGCATTTAACGTATCAATCGTGCAATAATGACATATTCCTACTGCCTTATTAGCAACTCCATCTACCTTATACCAATCAACTATATTATCATTCTTATATGGGGTATACAAAAAATGACTTCTTGCAATCTTCATACAATTAGCTATAATACATTCATCAGACATAACAATCCTCCTACACTTAATTAAATCATTTGAAAATGCCTCAGTGCATCCATAATTGCAACCTCTTTCTCTGGCGGGCACTGCGGCACTTTCGCATTTTCCTTCTTTGCCAAATTATAGTTCTGTCCTACTTTCAACCCACATTTTCTCTTAATCTGTGAAATATAGAGAGAAGATACCGACAACCCCGTCTGCTCTTTCACATATTCCTTTATCTCCTGATACGTCGCACCTTTCCGGAAGCCGGACATATCCATATCCTCCAGCGAGAACTCTACCCGCACCTTCTTTGAGTCGATTTCTCCCTTGGAAAGCAAAACAACCGTCTCCACATTCCCCGTCCATGGAAACATATCAACCGCTACCGCCCTCTCCGCCCGGTATCCTCTCTCTATAAATACCTCCAAGTCCCGAACAAGGCTGGTTGGCTTACAGGATATATACAAAATATATTCTGCGCCGTAACGAATAATCTTATCAAGAGCCTTAGGATTGATGCCGTCACGCGGAGGATCCAAAATAATGATATCAGGCTTTTCTTCTATTTCATCAATTACCTTTAAAACATCACCTGCAACAAATTCGCAATTATGTAAACCATTCAATTCTGCGTTCTGCCTTGCAGCTTCCACTGCTTCTTCCACGATTTCCACACCGATTACTTTCTTGGCTACCGGAGCCATCAATTGAGCAATCGTTCCTGTTCCGCTATATAAATCAAACACAATCTTATCACCTGCCGGCTGCTGTATATCCTGTAATAATGTTGCCGATGATAATGTTGATAATGGTGTTGATGACGACTTAATAAAATCCATTATATAGTCTCTGGCAGTCTGATACAGCACTTCCGCTCCTAAGCTGTTGGTCTGGAAAAAGGAAAACTCCGATATCCTGAATTTCAGCCCCAGCAGCTCCTCATAGAAGTAATCCTGCCCATACAGAACCTCCGTATCATCGCTCTGAACCACATCTGCAAGGGAATCATTTTTTGTATGCAGAATACCCACGATTTTTCCGTCCAATGGAATATTCAGCAGTTGCTGTTTGAAACCGTCCAATATTCGTGTCTCGCTATATTTTTCACCGCTCCTGCTTATTTCATTTCTGCCTATTTCATTTCCACCTGTTTCATTTCCGCTTATTTTATTTCCGCTTGTTTCATTTCCACCTTCTGTGTTTCCACATGGCACTTGCGTCGTTGTCACCAACGCAATTAATATTTCCCCTGTTTTTGCAGCCTTGCGAACCAAAAGATGACGCAGATAACCCTCATGACGCAATCTATGGTAAAACTTTATATCAACATTTTGTTCCTGCAAAGCCGCAAAATAGTCTCTTACACACTTCAAAATCTTCCGATAATCCTCATCAACAATTATACATTCTGTGACAGACACAATATCATAAAAACTGCCTCTTTTGTGCATTCCAAGGGAAAGCGGACCATCCTTTACCTCATCTCCAAATGTAAATTCCATTTTATTTCGGTAACCGCCGGATATTGGACTTGGTTTAATCCCTTCAAACTCAAATCCCCCCTGCTTCTCCAACACAGAATCAAGTAGTTTCTTTACCTGGGACTCTTTAAGCTTAAGCTGTTCTTCATAAGGCAGGGAGAGATAAACACAACTTCCGCATATACCAAAATGCGGACACGGACTTGTCCGTTCCAATGGTGAAGACTCCACGATTTCCAATAATCTGCCTTCTGCCTTTCCTTTTCGGACTTTGTTCACAGAGCATCTAACTTTCTGCCCCGGAAGCGCATTCTTAACTACGCATATGCCCTCTTCGGTCTCTACTATGCCCTTATTAGGAAAATCCACTCTTTGTACAATACCTTCAATTATTTGACCCTTTTTCATATTCTAAATAACCATGCCCTTTCTTAAGTCCACGGATTTGTATGCAATATACTGCCCGTAGTACGAAAGAAGGGATGCACCGCTTGTATTCAGTACATCCCGTTTAAAAATGCAAGTTAATCGTCTTCCAAAATTGCTTTGCAAAAATTGCTTCGCAATTATTAGAAAAATGACTTATACAGCCTCCGATTATTCCTCCGGCGTGTCTTCGTCTTCATCTTCAAATAAATCATCATCAAAGTCGTCATCGAAATCATCATCAAAGTCATCCAGATAATCCGGCTGCATATAACGATATACAGCATAAGCAATAGCAGCAACTGCAGCAACCGCTCCTATGATAGCCAGTACCCACACAATAACATTTGTTTTCTTTTCTTCTTTCTTTTTTCCTAACAATTCATTCACCCCCGTATTATCTAATACTTCATCTAATTTATTTAAAACTTCCTCTTTAATCTCCCTAATTTCCATTCTGCTCATACTTATACCCTCTCTTTCATGTTTTCAGCGGCGTGCTTATCACAGCCGTCTCTATTGTATAATAATAATATACCACTAATTTATATTTTTTACTACATATTTTTTTATTATTGTATTATTATTGAGTTATCACAATTTACATATTATCAATTATTACAATTCAAGCTGTCAGGATTAATCTCTCAGACCTTCTTAAGCTTAGCGAAGCCCGCATACATGATTTTCTGGCCCGCTTCATCAAATACCACCGTAACCTGATAGTCTCTCGCTCCGGGCTCAATTTTTATTACAGTGCCGTCACCGTATTTTTGATGTCTGACCCTGTCGCCCTGTTCATAACCAAGAGCTCCTGACCCACCAGCCGCTGCTTCTCCCATTCCGGCTGCCTGCGATGTCTGCTCCGCCATTTTAGCGGCTGCTCTTGTAATATACGGCTGATCCTCATACGCTGTCCGCTTTGGTTTAACGACTGCTTTCGGTCTTGCGGCTGCCTTTGGCTTATCAAAAATCGTATCAGCGTCCTTTCCGAACTGTCTTACATAACTTCCCGCTACGTTACGGCTGTAACTGTCCATAGTATTCCCGGCAGCCTTATATGAATCATCACTTCTGTTTTCTGTATTCTTATACAAGCTGCTTATTCCGGTTTCTGCATTCCTGTATAAACCGTCTCCTCTATCTTCTATGACCGAATATGGGCTGCTTGTGCCACTCTGAGGTCTTTCCCATGATTTCGTCTGGGAATATCCCGGTTCCGGCAGCTGGTTATCCAATAAAAGCGGAGGTATCTCCTTAACGAAACGGCTGACCGGATTATACTGCGTCTCACCACGAATCATACGCGATCTGGCACAGGTTATCGTCAAATCATCTTTGGCTCTTGTGATTCCCACATAGGCAAGGCGTCTTTCTTCTTCGACCTCTGACGGGTCATCTGACACAGTTGTCATATAACTGGGAAAAACGCCGTCTTCCATACCGGCAAGATATACATAGGGAAACTCCAATCCTTTAGCGCTATGCAACGTCATGAGAAGTACCCTGTTATTACCGTCTTCTACCTGATCGATATCCGCTACCAGCGCCACTTCTTCCAGAAATTCGCTTAAATTTGCTTCCTTATGCAGTTCTGCATAAACCGCTGCTTTGCTGAGAAGCTCATATATATTTTCTACTCTGTCCTCAGCATCCTCATCGCCGGAGGCTTCAAGCTCACGAATATATCCGGTAGTCTCCAGAATATCCTCTATCAGATCATTAATACCGAAAAACTCCAATTTGCTCCTAAATGCCTGTATCATAGTAACGAAGGGTTTAAGTTTTGAGGCGCTCTTGCCAATTGTCATAATATTATCTGCTTCGCGCAGGGCGTCATAAAAGCTGATATTCCTGCTGTCAGCATAATCCTGAACCCGCTGAATGGTCGTAGCTCCGATTCCTCTTTTGGGCACATTGATAATTCTTTTTACAGCCACATCATCCCTGCCGTTATCAATTGTTTTTAAATATGCCAAAATGTCCTTAATCTCTTTTCTGGCATAGAAATTCACTCCCCCGACTACCTGATAGGGAATTCCTTTCATGATAAAACGCTCTTCCAGCATACGAGACTGTGCATTAGTTCGGTATAGCACTGCGCATTCGCCGTAATCTGCTTCAGCTTTTAATTTCTTTCCATGTATGTCTTCCGTAATATAGTCCGCTTCTTCATAAGCCGTATCAAAACGGCGGAAATGAATCGGACTGCCGCCGTCCTTTTCAGTCCAGAGCGCTTTATCCTTGCGTCCTGCATTGTTCTTAATCACTGCATTGGCTGCATCAAGCACATTCTGTGTGGAGCGGTAATTCTGCTCCAGCTTAATAACACAGGCTTCGGGATATACTTTTTCAAAATCAAGAATATTGCGGATATTGGCTCCCCTGAATTTATAGATGGACTGGTCGTCATCACCTACCACGCACAGGTTTCTGTACTTAGCGGCAAGTAATCTGATTAATTCAAACTGCGCCGTATTGGTATCCTGATACTCATCTACCATTATATACTGAAACCTGTTTTGATAAGAATCAAGCACTTCAGGATTACTTTTAAAAAGCTCCACAGTTTTGACTATCAGGTCGTCAAAATCAAGGGCATTGTTCTTCCTAAGAGCTGCCTGATATTCTTTATAGGCTTTAGCAATCCGGCTGCTGTTATAATCCCACGCTCCCTGCTTTTCATACTCATCGGGAGAAATCAGCTCGTCTTTGGCAGAAGAAATAGAGCCTAAAATTGTCCTCTCTTTCAGCATCTTCGTATCTATTGAGAGCTTCTTACAGACTTCCTTGATAATTCCTTTCTGGTCATCAGTATCGTAAATTGTAAAATTGTTGTCAAATCCAATCCTGTCTATATAACGCCGCAAAATACGTACGCAGGTCGAGTGAAAGGTGGATACCCATACCTGATCGCCGAAGGTGCATAAATTTTTGGCGCGCTCCCTCATCTCGCCCGCCGCTTTATTAGTAAAAGTAATCGCCAGTATATTATACGGCGATACTCCTTCTTCCTCTATCAGATATGCAATTCTATGGGTCAGGGCGCGGGTCTTACCGCTCCCCGCCCCGGCCAATACTAAAACAGGTCCTTTTGTTGCAAAAACAGCTTTTTTCTGCTGTTCATTCAAAGTATCGTAAATGCCCATTTTACACCTATGCTCTTTCCTCAGCCTGCGAATTTATGTGCCTAAGACATCAACGATGTCTGCACAAATTTTGCTTAACACATGCAAAGCATAACACATGCTAGCATGTGTGTGAAAAATTTATTTTTCACAATCTAAAATAGTTGATTTCCGCAATTTCCGCAGAATTTCATTCCGTTTGAAGGTGTTCCGCAGTTAGGACAAAATTTCGGTCCGGCTGAGTTTCCTGCATTTTGCGCCGCACTCTGCATACCGCTGTTTTGGTTCTGATTCATCTGATTGACCATCTGCTGCCCAATTGCCATACCCATCTGAACATTTACCATATCGGAAGCTATACCGCCCCCTGCACGACCTTTACTCATGCCGTCTGCCGCTGCCATCTGAGTATACTTATTCATATCTCCAACCATAGATTGCGCAGCCGCTTTTTCCTGCATCTTCTTGACTTCTTCCGGATATGAGAAACTTTCAATCGTAAATTCGGTAATAGCTATACCAATCTTACGCATATCCATGTCCAAATCGGATTCAATTCCCTTGGCTATGCTCCTTGCGTCCATCTGAAGATTGAACATATCCCTGCCCTCTTTGGCTATCCAGCTCATCAGAAGCTGGTCAAGGCTTGCAATGATACGCTCTTTTACATCATCTACCGTATACATCTGTCTGACGCCGGCAAGCTTATCTATTACAACCGCATGATCTGCAATTTTACAGTTGAATGTTCCGAATGCGCGAATCGGCATGCCGCCCGGCAGTCCCTGCGCCGGAAGATTGAGTGCGTTCTTGGTTCCCCATTTTACCAGAACCTCTTTTGTATTTATAAAAAGAACTTCTGCCCTAAGAGGCGTATTAAACCCAAATTTAAAGCTTTTAAGCGTAGTCAGAAAAGGAATAATGTCCGACTCGATATCATAGCTTCCTTCATCCTCAAAAATACCTTCCACTACGCCGTTATACATAAATATGGCATCCTGTCCCGGACGGATAATCAGCTTGGATCCTTTCTTGATTTCCTGATTCTGCCATTTATAGAACAGAACGCCCTCTCTTGACTCGTTCCATTCCACTACATTAGAAAACTGATTTGAAAATAAACCCATATGTAATGACCATACCTTTCCCTATATGTATTATAGTAAACGACATTATGTCGTTTACTATTTTTACATTCCCATCTCTGCCTTTAACGCTGCAAGTTCATCATCTACAGCCGCTTTCTTGTTTTCAGCATCATACTTTCTTGCAAGCTCAGCTGCGCTGTCCTTAGCAGGCTGTTTATTCAATTCATTCATAGCATCCGCTTCGTCAAGCATTTTGTTGACTTTCTCTTCCATTTTGTCAAATGCTGCCAGATTGCTTCCCGCACTCTCTAAACCAGAACCGATTCCGCTCATCCTTTTCTGGGTCTCAGCCACTTTTACTTTTGCCTTCAGCATTTCCCTTCTGCTCTTCAAATCGGATATATCTGCCTCCAGCTTGTCATGCATCTGGCGCATCTTAGCGGAGTTATCGCATGCCATTTCATAATTTCTTACAAGAACTTCCTGTTTCTGTGTAAGCTCTGACTTTTTCTCCAGGAACTGACGCGCTTCATTGTCATTGCCGGCTGTTACAGCCTTCTTTGCATATTCTGTCATCTTGGCAATTTCTGATTCGCACTCATCCAATTTCCTTTTAGCGCTTTTTTCCTCCGCCATGATTGACGCTGTCTCTGCTTTCACCTTAGCAAAATCCTGCTCCAGGTTTCTAAGATATTGGTCAATCATTTTCTCCGGATTCTCACAACGGTCTAACAGTGCGTTGAAATTAGCCGCCATAATATCCTTAAATCTTGTTATAATTCCCATGTTACTTTGCCTCCTTTATACATATATAATATTTACTGCTGACTGTTCAAGTTATGCGCCTGACTGTTCAGGTCTTCAACAAGCTCTTTTACCCTGTTTACAATATCGGTATTCTTTTCGCTGATATTGTATGTTTCGTTAGAGTGTGCCGTTACCTCTTCTATAACTGCTGAGATTGTCTGTACGCTTTCTATAATAACGGTGTTGGCAGTTTCCAGATTTCCCACGACCTCTTCAAGCATCTGGCTCTGTTCGTCTGCGCTCTGAGTGCTATACGTTATTTTTTCAAAGCTGTCCGCTACGGTAGCCGCCATCTCATTTTGTTTAGCGTTATCGTTCATAAGCTGCTCTACGGCACGTACTGCTACAGCAAGCTTATCTGAAACATTGTGTATAACATCTGTTATGTTTACGGTAGCTCCCTGTGTCTGATTAGCCAAATCGGAAATCTCCGTTGCTACGACAGCGAAACCTTTTCCTGCTTCTCCGGCACGAGCCGCTTCAATACTTGCATTCAGCGCAAGAAGGCTGGTCTGTCTGGCTACGCTCGTGATAATCTCAATAATCGATTGCATATTTTTCATATATTCTTCCAATTCGCTTATATCGTTAACCACTTCATTTCCGGCTTTTTCTGAAGATTCTACCTGTGAAAGCAGCGTATCCAGACTGTTCTTACCGCTCATAACATCATTTCTTGCCTGAGACATGCTCTCACAAATGCTTGCTGACACATCCTTCACTTTTTCCACATGCTTCTGAATCTCTTCTGTCTGCCCTATCTGATTCTGTATAGCATCCGCAGTTTCATTCGCTCCTGAGGATACTTCCTGCATGGCGTTTCTCGTCTCCATGACTGAATTACCCAATTCATGCATCCGAACCGTCACATCTTCTATACCATTGGACATCTCACCGGATATATTCATAACATTATTAAGAAGTCTGGACACATTCTCTTTTTCCTGATTAATTTCATCTAACTTCATCTTATTAATCTTCGCCATCGTGTTTGTTGCCCAGCAGAGAAAAGCGGCTATAATCAACATAACTATGTTTCTGATTTCATAGGTTGGCATAAGTTCTGACGGTATACCTACGTTGATTGCCCGAATGACTGTATAAATAACATTTACTATAAATCCTCCAAACGAAATAGCAATGCAGTATCGCACATCCGAATACAACATAATAATCAGATACATCGGTATTGCGTATGTAAATGCCGTTAAATCCGTCGTAGTAAAAACAACAAATATATAGAAAGCGCTGTAGCCAAATCCCAAAATATGTTGTATTTTCTTATCGGCAGGATTACTCTTATACAAAATCCATTCCATTATCACAGGCACAGCCGCCAAAGCAGAAAATATGGCATAATACCCTATTGTCCTCGAACCTTTGAATACTTCCAATGCATATGCCAACATCAAAACTACCACTATCACTGTGTGGCATACAATCGCCACTTTGTTTATTAAACTTCTTTCTCTCTCCATTATTTCGTCCTCACCATTCTCTTTTAAACTTTTATAATAAAAACAAGTATATTCGATGTTTTATCTTTGCTAAACTGAGCTTATTATATCATAGCCACTAAAGCCATAAAAATGAATCATTCCAATAAGAATTACGAAGTAATTCTTGTAACACAAGTCTTGCTTGTGTTTTCTCAGGCTGCCGAGCCTGAGCTTTTTATATCATAGCCACTAAAGCCATAAAAATGAATCATTCCAATAAGAATTACGAA
>CAZRKN010000015.1:0-78144 GCA_964600805.1 uncultured Bacteroides sp.
CCTAACCTGTAGAAAAGGTAAAGAGTGGCTATGACTATATAATACGAGGAGGTGTAAAAATGATTAAGGATTTGGATAAGATTAAGTTTCAGAGCCGCAGTGAAATAGATGAGACAATGACAGCTTTAGATACTTTTCTTAATGAACATCCAGAAGCAGGTGAAAAGAAAACAGTAACAAGGCTTAGGGATCTGCTGGAGGTGATGTATATAAGCTGGTGAAAGAATGAATGGAAGCATTTATTTTAGCAATTTAGAAGAAAGGCGGTGTAAAAGTGAAAAAGACATTTACCAAAGAATATTTAAGATGGAGCAAAGAAGCTCAGAAGGCTCGTATTGACAGAAATATGTCTAATAAAATTATTGCTGAAAATCTTGGATATAGCAGGCAGCTTGTGACAGCGGTAATCAACGGAAGAAAAGAATCTTCCATAGCCATCGTAAGGATTAGCAAGCAGCTTAATATTTCAAAGCCAAATGAGCTTGCAGAAAGGAGTAGTATCAGTGCCGGCACATAAAAAAACCTGTGAAACGTTTTGGGGACACTCACAGGTTTTACCTCAAGAAATCAATCCATAAAAGAAATGACTTCTGCTCTTGTGTTACAGATTATAACATAATGTTTTTGTCTGCGCAAGGTTCAGGTGAAAAAATGAGAATTTATGGAGTGACGAAGGAACGTATATGTCCGTGGTGCGGTAAAAAATTTTATATACCCTATCAAAGCAAAGGCGGTGGGCGGACCCAGTGGGTCTATAAACTGCGCTTGGGCAATTTGCATTATTATTATTGCAGTTATACGTGTTTTAATAAGGCCCTATATACAATAAAACACGTAAAAAAGTTGCTTAAGGAGGGTACATTATGACAGGGACAACACACCGTTTGGCAGGGATATGTACAGGTATAGCAGCCATAGAAATGCTGCAGGTAAATGACATTACAATTCAAACGGTTTTATTGACCGGGTGCATTGTAGGGAGCTTATTACCGGATATTGATAATCCGCAAAGCACAATAAGTTATAAAATCCCATTTGTCAGGACGGTTTATGGTATTTTGCAAAAGGTTATAAGGGGATTTGCAAGTCTGTTACCACGGAGCCAGAGAGAATATGTTAGAAGCAGCATAGGGCATCGGGGATTGAGTCATTCGCTTTTTGCAGCTATTACATTACCTACATTAGTATGGCTAATAGGAAGTGTTATTAATGTAAAGCCTGAGGCATTAGTGCTGGGCTTGATGCTGGGCATACTGAGTCATATTTTTATGGATTTATTTTCAGGAGGAACTCGCTTATTTTTACCGTTTTCCATATATAACGTTAGATTCCTGAAGATTAAAACAGGTGGGATTATAGAATGGATTATCAGGATTGGGTTGATTATTGTCTTGGTTTATGGGCTGACGAAGTGGAATTATGATTTTGAAGCAATAGAAAGGTTGATTAAAAGATAAGGAGAAAACGTATGAATAGAAGAGCAAAGGTAATCGCCGTAGTTAATCAAAAAGGCGGCATCGGCAAAACAACAACAACGATAAATTTGTGTAAGGCGTTACAGGAAAAAGGATATAGAACTGCGATTATAGAAATGGACCCGCAGGGAAACGCAGCTACAGCATTAGGCTTTAAAAATCCAAAAACAACAATTAAAGATATTCTTTTAAGAATATGTACAGAAGAAAAGATAGAGCCTGATTATGGCATTTTACATAGTGAAGAAGATATTGATCTGGTTCCGGCATCACCGGAGCTGGCTGGTATGGAATACGTACTTTATGAACTAAAGGAAAGGGGGCGTAACGCCCTGAAGCAATATATCAGAACCATAGAGGAAGCATATGACTATATCTTTATTGACTGCCCGCCATTTTTAGGGTTGTTAAGCGCAAATGCTCTTATTGCGGCAGATAGTGTAATTATTCCTATGCTTGCAGAACCATTACCTACACAAGGCTTGCAACAGCTGCTTAAGACGATTTTTGAAGCCAGGAAGAAAAGTAATCCTGACCTGCAGATTGCCGGGATCCTGTTTATGAATGTAGATATGCGTACTGCAAATACAATCAGCATAATAGGGCAAATTCGCACTGCCTACCAAGATAATATCCATGTATTTAAAACACAGATTCCACGAAGAATTGCTGTATCAGAGGCTCAGGGCGTTGGTAAAAGCGTTATAACGTATGAACCTAATAACGATGCATCTAAGGCATTTTTTGAATTAGCAGAGGAGATAATGCATGGCTAAACAAACAACACAATTAGATTTAGGATCAATTGACATATACGGTACCCTATTTGATAGGACACCGGATAATCCTGAAAGTGAAGTGATAGAACTTTCTTTAAACGCTTTACATGAGTTTAAAGACCATCCTTTCCGGGTGGTGGATGACGAAAGTATGTATGAACTTGCAGCATCTATTCAGGAAAAGGGAGTTATTTACCCGATATTAGTCCGGTCGGAAGAGATGGGATATTATGAAATAATTGCCGGACACAGAAGAAAAAGGGCATGTGAGCTTGCGGGTATGAATACTATACCATGTATTATTTTGGATATTACGCATGCTGAAGCCGTTAAAATAATGGTCTATACCAATATCCAGCGTCCAAGCATTTCCATAAGTGAAAAGGCGTTTGCATTCCGGATGGAGATGGAAGCTGCCAGGGAAGAAAAAGAATCCGGAAGAACAGACGCCTATCTGGCAGAGAAAGCCGGATTAGGACGAAGCACAATCCAGAGATATATCCGCCTGACGTATTTAGAACGTCCGTTGCTTGATTTGGTTGATGATGGCAGCATGGGAATCACTACAGGAGAAATGCTGTCATATATTAAGATGGCGGAACAGGAAGATTTGATTGCGTATATGGATATAAATCATATACGTAAGATAAGCGGAGAGCAGGCTGCAGCATTAAAAGAGTGCAGTCAAAATGGCAGATTAGACCACATGGCTTTAAAGCAGATTTTTTTTCCTGATAAAGAGAAAAAATTAAAGGTAACTTTAAGTTCACAGACTTTGAGTAAGTATTTTCCGGATAATTACAGTCAGGATGATATGGAGCAGGTTATCTTTGAATTATTAGAAGATTGGATGAAAAGGGACAGGAGGGCAAGCGTATGAATAATATACAGCTGTTTACTAAGGCAGCATCCTATGATGAATTTATCGTTAGAAAATTAGGAATTGCTGACGATGAAAAACAGTATTATGTTCCGGATATTGTACCTAGCAGAGAAGATTTGCTGGATTTTGCAGCAGAGAAAGAAATGGGTGTTGAAAAGGAGTTATCGAAGAGGGAAATCGTAGAGAAGCTATTGTATGAATACGGCATTACGGACAAAGAAATAAAGGATAATTTTAGGCAGTATTTAGGGATTGAAGAGGCTTTTTTTCTTGAAAAGTTTAATATTAGCAGAGAATTATTAGAAGAATTGAAAGATAAACGTTTGCTGCCGGTAGTACATTCAGTATATGGCATAGCGAACTTTATTGATGCAGAATTTTACTTTTCAAAGGAGTGGTTTGACAGAGCTGTCAAAATCTTAAATATGAGCAACAGTACAGCAGTTGGCGTTGGCTAAGAACTGATGACATGGTGTAAACGGAATTATTAGCGCATATTGCTGCATATATTGTACAAAAAACGGAGGATGAGACTATGAATGTAAAGAATACAACGCCGGAGTATGAAAATGCGAAGATGCGGGAGAATCTGATTCAGAAGACATACATACGCATGCAGCATGTAATATATCAAAGGAAGCTGTCAGCACAGCGTCAAAACCGAGTAAAAGGATAGTGGTGGGAATGCTTTATACGGCAATCTACGGCAGAAAATCCGTTTTTGTAAAAGACAGTATTTCTATCGAAATGCAGATAGAGAAAGCAAAATTGCTGTGTGCTCCGGATGAAATGATAAAGGAATATGTCGATGAAGGGTTTTCCGGGAAGAATACCAGACGTCCGGCATTTAAGCAGCTGATTGAGGACGTGCAAAGCGGCTTGATTAGAAAGATAATAGTATATAAAATCGACCGCTTCAGCCGTTCACTGTTGGATTTTAGTGAAACCTGGGAGCTGCTTGCCAAACATGAGGTCGAATTTATATCTGTAAATGAACAGTTCGACACATCTACGCCCATAGGTAAAGCAATGCTATTTATCCTGATGATATTTGCGCAGCTGGAACGCGAAACAGTGGCCGAGCGTGTAACCGATAATTATTATTCACGTGTAAAGCTTGGGAGCTGGCCGGGAGGCCCGGCTCCCTATGGATGGAGCATAGGCAGAATCAGAGCCGCAGATGTCTTTGAAAGTGGGCTTAATGATCTGAGAAGCTCAATTCCGACAATTGTAAGAAACAGCAATTCTGATGTTGTAGAACATATTTTTTACAGATATTGTGAACCGGGCGTCAGTCTGGGACAGGTTGCCAGAGAGTTGATGGAAAAAAATATACCGGGAATAAAAAGTGCAGCATGGACAAACGTAGCATTGGCGCGAGTAATCCGCAATCCCGTACATGTTAAATGTGATGCAGATATATATGCATATTTTAAAAGCTTAGGCGTGGCTATAACCAACGAGCTTAGGGATTTTACCGGTGTTTACGGTGGTCTGCTGGTGGGAAAGCGTGGAGCGGCATCCAGGAAGCGTAATGCTATTAAAGATGCAAAATTCAGCCTGGGGAATTGGAACGGATATATACCTTCAGATATTTACTTAGAGGCGCAATATAAGCTGCAAAGTAATATCCAAATCGGAAATAGCGGCAAGGGAAAGCATACATGGCTTACAGGGCTTATAAAGTGTGCGTATTGTAAGATGGCAATGGTTGTTGCAGTTGATCCGACAAGCCATGTAAGAAGGTTTAAATGTTCCGGGAGAGTGCAGCATATATGTGATCATCTTACAAACCTAAAGTTAGACGAAGTAGAAAGTGAAGTTGCGCATCAAATTGCGGATGTTTTAAAAAACTGTTATAATGATGCGGTGATTGAGGAGCCGGCAGCAGTCTCAAACAGCAGTAAAATACGTCTTCAAGAAATAGAGGATAAAATAAACAACTTTATGAAATGTATTGCTGAAGGTCAGGCTAATGATAAGGTTATTCAAATAATCAACGGTGAAATCGAGAAGTTATTGACAGAACAGAAAGAGATACTGGAACAGGCAGCGGAACAACCGAGGCGCAATAAAAGATATTTAGAGCCGATAGAGTTTGAAAAATTGGATTTTGATAATAAAAAGATGGTTGCAGGCGGCTTGATTGATAAAATTTATATATATACTGACGAAATAGAAATAGTTTGGAAGTTATAGGTGATTCTTGTATGTTTTCTCTCATTATGCTATTATTTCCGTAACTAATGGCGATTCTCTGGACTGGAAGGATTATGGCGTGGAATCGATTATTGAGACTGTGACGAATCATAAACATCTTGGAAACGGCAGCATTATCCTTTGCCATAATGGCGCTAAATATACAGCACAGGCGCTGGATGTGCTGATTACAACCCTGACGGAGCAGGGATATGAATTTGTACCGATTTCACAACTGATTTATAAGGACAATTACCATTTGAATCACGAGGGGAGACAGATAAAGAATTGACGAACCCCATATAACAACATATAAAGTTCATACCCAAATCTGCCGATAATAAATTAAAGTATGTAATCATTTGCATATAGTACAGCAGTCTGTGATATGAAATATAATAGTATTTCCATATTGGCGGTAAACGGAATTACCGTGGACGGCAGAGACTTCGTCAAGGAGGATGATAATATGAGCATGAGAGTTGGTACAAACGGCACTAATGTTATAAAAACAACAAGAACCCTAAAAAGGCCGGATGGTACTACGGCGGGAACAATCACAATTACCAAACCTAAGAATAGTTATATGCGAAGGAAGAAACGGCTTAACTATAACTATAAGAAAGTATCGAATCAGATTCTGCAGTCAAAGACATCTGACAGTGCGCAGCGGACAGTCGGCAAGGCGCGCAGGATGGTTGCGTCTCTGAAGCGGAAGCTCAGAAGCAGCGAATATGATGACAATGAGCTGAAAAACGCAATTATCCATGCGGAAAAAATGGTGCGTATAGCAAAAAAAAGAAAGAAACACATAGAGGAAGAGGAGCGCGCAGAGAAAACAGGCGCTTATACCGACGACGCTGTACAGGAAGAGAAAGAAACTTCTGACAGCGAGAAGGCTGATAAAGAGCGGGAAGCGGAAGCGAATGAAGAAAAGCTGCGTGAGATGGAGCAGGAGCTTGCGGAACTCATGGAAGAAACTATGGAAGAGACTATGGAGGAAACCATGAGAGAATCTATGAATGAACTCGCGGATGAGCTTTTGGGAGCAGCTCATACAAATATGGATCCGGAAGATATTGAGCGTTTAAAAAAGCAGCATAGATCAGATGAGCTTCGTGAGATTATCGAGGCGGATATGAAGTATCTTAAGGCTCTGTTTGAGCAGCTGGCAAAAGAAAAGCAGGCGGCTATGAGCGGTTCGGGCAGTGCAAACGTTACGGCGGATACAGGTAATTCCGGTGCAGTTTCACTGGAACTCGGCGGAGTCGAAATGCCCGTACAGACGACGGAAGCTCCGATACAGGTTGAGGGAGCATGCATGGATGTTTCTGTATAGTATGTGTTATGCAGTACATGTGCTTGAGTGCACTAATTCGTCTGCTGATGATTAACCTGATACAAAAGGAGAAATTACGATGGAATCGAATTATGAAAAATGGCTGCAGCAGGAAAAAAGATGGATGGGCATATACCGCAAGAAGGTGTTGAAAAAAACTTTGCTGGTGACCTTACCGCTTACAGCTATTATACTGGGTGTGCTGTTTGGCGGAATGACTCTTTTGAATGGAGCTCCGATGCAGGAAGCGATAGAAGTCTTTGCAGGAGGCGTTTTTTTGGGCATATTCTTCGTAGGATGCTTTGCTCTTTGCTTGCTGCCGGGGACTGGCGGAGGCCGCATGACGAGAGGAATTAGTAAAGCTGTGAAATCGATGAAACTCGGAGATGCGGAAAAAGAGCAGCTTGGTAAAGAAATGCTGGAAGTATCCGGTAAGGCTGATTCACAGTTAGATTTTGAAATGGTAGGACCCAAGACAAACCATACGCCGGCAAGCGTAATCGTAACAGAACATTTTGCTTATATGAGAGGCGGCAGCCCATTGGTAAATCTGGTCCGGTTTTCCGATGTTGATCACATAGAAACAAGAGAGGAATCCCATACGGCAACGCAGAGGGGCGCGAAGGTAAAGACTACATATCATTATACATTACACTGCATCGGATTTTATTTTCGCAACAGAGCCGAATTAGGTATGGAAGGCAGTGAACTTCCGGATCAGGCAATGGGTTTTTTCAGTGCGGAAATTCGTGACAAGGCATACCAGATGATACAAAATACGTTTGAGCAGTAACAGGTATATAAAAGAGGGATATATGATTACAATTAGCCTGTGTATGATTGTGAAAAATGAAGAAAGACTGCTTGCAAGATGTCTTAACAGCGTTGCGGATCTCATGGATGAAATCATCATCGTGGATACCGGCTCTGCTGACAGGACGAAAGAAATCGCAGCGCAGTATACGGATAAAATCTATGACTTTGAGTGGGTAAACGATTTTTCAGCGGCGCGGAATTTTGCTTTCTCAAAAGCCGGAATGGAGTACATTTATTCAGCAGACGCGGATGAGGTATTGGATGAAGAGAACAGGGAAGCTTTCAGGAAGCTGAAAGAGACTTTGCTTCCGCAGATTGACATTGTGCAGATGTATTATGCCAATCAGCTTTCCTTTGGAACAATTTATAATTATGATAAAGAACTGCGTCCTAAGCTTTTTAAAAGGCTGAGGACTTTTACATGGGCGGAGCCTATTCACGAGCAGGTGATACTGGAACCGGTGATATATGACAGCGATGTCGTTATTATGCATATGCCGGAAAACAACCATAAGGATAGAGACCTGGCTTCTTTTGAGCGGATAGTGTCTACGGGAGAACGCTTATCTAAGCGGCTTCACAATATTTACGCGAAAGAGCTTTTTGTGTCAGGGGAGGATAATGATTTTCTGACAGCCGAGTCTTTTTTTGAATCCTCATGTCTGGATACGGAGAGGTCTTTGGATGAGATTAAGGAGGCAGCCTGTGTAGTGGCGCGTGCCGCAAGGCTCAGGCAGGACACAGCTAAATTCTTTAAATATGCGCTGAAGGTGGTAGCATGTGAAGGCTGCGCTGAAATATGCTGCGAGCTTGGGCAGTATTTTATGGAACATAATGAGCTTGATGAAGCAATCATTTGGTATTATAATGGTGCGTATGAGACAGAGAGCATCCTCAATATACACAGCGGCGGAGATATTCCTCTTAGAGGTCTTGCAGAGTGTTACAGACTTGCAGGCAATGAGGAGCAGGCTGATGAGTATGAAAAGCTTGCATCTGAATGGAAACACGATAGCTGATAAGTTTGAAAGGAATACATAGATGAAGTGGGAAGAGAATGTCAGGAAGGTTGTGCCCTATGTGCCGGGAGAGCAGCCACAGAAAAAGGGCATAATAAAGTTAAATACAAATGAGTGTCCATATCCGCCGGCTCCTATGGTTGAAAAGAAACTGCGGGAAATGGAATGTACGGATTTGCGGCTCTATCCGGAATTTCCGGAAAAAACTTCGCTGGTTTCCGAACTTGCGAAGTATTATAATGTTAAAGAGGAACAGATTTTCGTAGGCGTCGGCTCGGATGACGTGCTGTCGATGGCTTTTTTGACATTCTTTAATTCAACTAAGCCGATATTCTTTCCGGATATTACATATTCTTTTTATGACGTATGGGCGGACGTTTACAGGATTCCTTATGAGATTAAGCCGCTTGATGATAATTTCTGCATACGTAAAGAAGACTATATGAGTGAAAACGGCGGTGTGATTTTTCCGAATCCCAATGCGCCTACGGGTATTTTGATGGGAGTGGACGAGATTGAGGAGATTATCATTGCCAATCAGGATGTTGTCGTTATTATTGATGAGGCTTATATAGATTTCGGCGGAAAGAGCTGTATCGATTTGATTCCGAAGTATGATAATCTTCTGATTGTGCAGACTTTTTCTAAATCAAGGGCTATGGCGGGCTCGCGTATAGGGTATGCTATTGGTAATGAGAAGTTGATTAAGTGTCTTAATGATGTGAAATATTCTGTCAATTCCTATACCATGAATCGTATGGTGCTTGCAATAGGAGCGGAGGCAGTGAAAGATGATGCATATTTTAAGGGGATTTGCAGAAAAATCATTGCTACGCGGGAAAGAACGGAGAAAGAACTAAGCGCGCTTGGATTTACCTTTCCGAAGTCTCATGCCAATTTTGTATTTGCAGCGCATGAAAGGGTTAAGGCGCAGGAGATTTTTGATAAGCTCAAAGAACATGACATATATGTCAGACATTGGAATAAAGTCAGGATTGGCAATTATCTGAGGATAACAATCGGAACAGACGAACAGATGGACGCCTTATTTGCAGCGCTTAAGGAAATATTGTAAAAAATTAAATTTGCGGCACTTAAGAAATATTGAAAAAATTAAATTTGAGGAGCATTATTCATGGATAGTTTGGCGATTTGGTTTGCAAATACATTAGGACAATATGTATCAAAAGAGTTTGTTATTTTTTTCATTTCCATGGTACCGATTCTGGAACTGAGGGGTGGGCTGCTTGCAGCATCTTTGATCGGAGTGCCTATCACAACGGCGGTTCCGATTTGTATTGTCGGTAATATCATACCGATTCCGTTTATTTTGCTTTTTATCAAACAAATATTTAAATTGCTCAAGAAGGTAAAAATTTTCAAAGGATTAATTGAGAAACTGGAATCAAGGGCGATTGGCAAGAGCGATTCCATAAAGAAATATGAATTCTGGGGACTTGTTTTATTCGTCGGTATTCCACTTCCGGGAACTGGCGCATGGACAGGTTCGCTTATTGCGGCGCTCCTTGATATTGATTTCAAAAAAGCGATTTTGGCAGAGCTTCTCGGAATTGCCATAGCGACTGTTATCATGTCGGTTGTTTCTTATGGATTACTGGGAGCATTGTTAGGATAATAGAAGTGTCTCCAATGGGAGCCGCATCAAATAAAAGTCAGGCAGCGGCCTGACTTTTTGGATATGGGCATTGGAATTTATGTAATACGAAAGGATTACGGTACAATGGAAGCATACACCGATTTTGCCGGAGTTTATGATACTTTTATGGATGAAACCCCTTACGAGGAATGGTGTGAATATATCGTTACTTTGCTGCATCGTTATGCAACTGAAGAATGCATGGCAGAAGACGAGGCAAATGAGGACAAACTCAGGCAGGAAAGAAATACCATTCTGGATTTGGGCTGTGGAACCGGAGCGCTGACGGAACTATTGGCGGCAAAGGGCTATGATATGATTGGAATAGATAATGCACAGGAAATGCTGCAGATTGCCATGGAGAAAAGACAGCGTTCGGGGCACGATATTCTCTATTTACAGCAGGATATACGGGAATTTGAACTGTATGGTACAGTAGGTGCCGTCATCAGTGTATGCGATTCCCTGAATTATCTGCTTAGCGAGGAAGACCTGCTTGCGACATTTAAGCTGGTGGATAATTATCTCTATCCGGGAGGTCTGTTCATTTTTGACTTTAATACGGTCTATAAATATGAGGTAGTGATTGGAGATGCCACGATAGCTGAGAATAGGGAAGACTGCAGCTTCATATGGGAAAACTATTATCATCCGGAAGAGGAAATAAACGAGTATGATTTGACTTTTTTTGTCAAGAATGATAGTGGGGATACTGATAGTTTTAAGCGGTTTCGGGAGACTCACTATCAGCGTGGATACTCAACGGGGCAGATGAAGGCGTTGGTCGAAAAAGCGGGTATGGCATTTGTCACAGCGCAGGACGCGGATACACACGGCGAGGTGACACCGGAAAGCGAGAGAATCTACGTAGTAGCGCGCGAACAGCGCAAAAGGAAAGGAGTACAGTCAGCAATATGAAGCATGGTTTTGTAAAAGTGGCGGCGGTTACGCCGAAAATAAAGGTAGCGGACCCGGTCTATAACAGGCAGCAGATTTGCGAATGCATGGAGAGTGCGGTGGAAAAAGGAGCGAAGATTATCGTATTTCCGGAATTATGCATTACCGGATATTCCTGTGGGGATTTGTTTCTTCAGGAACTGCTTCTGCGCGAGGCAAAAGAACAGCTTAAGATAATAGCAGGTGAGTCGATGGGAAATGACGCGCTGGTATTTGTGGGACTTCCGATGATGAAAGACCATAAGCTTTATAACGTGGCGGCAGCGATACAGGATGGCAGGGTGCTGGCGTTTATTCCAAAAAAATTTATCCCTGCATATGCCGAGTTCTATGAGACGCGGTACTTCACGCCGGGAAATCAGATTCCGGAGACCTATATACTTGATGATGATGAAATACCTTTTGGCACGGACATTCTGTTTCAGGCAGACTGCCTGGAAGGACTTGTGGTCGCCTGCGAAATCTGTGAGGATGTCTGGGTGCCGGATTCTCCGGGAATCTCACATGCGATGGCGGGGGCGAGCGTGCTTGTAAATCTGTCGGCTTCTAATGAGACGGTCGGGAAAGACACATATCGGGAGATGCTGGTTAAGTCTGCGAGCGCCAAATTGATTGCAGGCTATGTATATTCCTCTGCGGGGGACGGGGAATCCACACAGGACTTAGTGTTTGGCGGGCACAATATGATCGCGGAAAACGGTACTGTGCTGGCGGAATCGAAACGATTTAGGGCCGAAACAATATATGCCGATATTGATATTCACCGTCTTACTCATGAAAGACGCAGAATGACCTCTTATCATAACATAGATAAAGATAACTATAGAATAATTACCTTTCATCTGGATGAAGAAGACACGAGGCTGGAGCGTACCTTCAGCACAACGCCGTTTGTTCCGGCTGCGAAAGAAACGAGGGATAAGAGGTGCGATGAGATTCTATCCATTCAGTCATATGGTCTGAAAAAACGGTATGAACATACCGGTTTGCACACGGCTGTCATCGGTATTTCAGGCGGTCTGGATTCTACATGGGCGCTGCTTGTTACAGTGCGTGCTTTTGATATGCTTGGACTTGACAGGAAAAACGTCATCTCTGTCACAATGCCGTGTTTCGGAACGACGGACAGAACTTATGAGAATGCGTGTAAGCTTGCAAAGGAGCTGGATACGGACTTAAGGGAAATAGATATTAAAGAGGCTGTTACCGTTCATTTTCGCGATATTGGGCAGGATATGGATAAAAGGGACGCTGCATATGAGAATGGTCAGGCGAGGGAGCGTACACAGGTTTTGATGGATATTGCCAACCGGACGGGAGGGCTGGTGATTGGAACAGGTGATATGTCGGAGCTTGCGCTTGGCTGGGCGACCTATAACGGAGACCACATGTCCATGTATGGGGTAAACGGCGGAGTTCCTAAGACTCTGGTACGCCATCTGGTGCAGTACTATGCCGATACCTGCGGTAATGAAGCAATGAAGAAAATACTGTGCGATATACTTGACACACCTGTCAGTCCGGAATTATTACCACCGGTGGATGGAGTTATCGCACAGAAAACCGAAGACATAGTCGGTCCTTATGAACTGCATGATTTCTTCTTATATTATATGCTGCGCTGCGGTTTTGAACCGGCGAAAATATATCGTATTGCAGTAATATCTTTCGCCGGTCAGTATACAGACAAAGAAGTATTAAAATGGCTGAAAACCTTCTATCATAGATTCTTTACCCAGCAATTCAAGCGCTCCTGCCTGCCGGACGGTCCCAAAGTCGGAAGTGTTGCCCTGTCGCCCAGAGGCGATTTGCGCATGCCGTCAGACGCCTGCGGAGAATTGTGGCTGAAACAGATAGATGAGCTTTAACGCTTTTCTTTGGACTCATCCCAGTCCAGCTGTACCGCATCTTCAGGATCAATAGCTTTTTCTACTGATGCGCTTATGGCATTTAACAGAATCATGGAGGTGTATTTGCTGTCATCGGGATATGTAATACCATCCAGACTCTGGTTGACGATGATTTGACTTGCAAGGCTTTCAAATGAAGGCTGAATCAGAGGATACATCGTCGTAACTGCTTCATCCAGATTCACGAGGCGTATGGAGCTGATGTTTTTTTCATCAACGGTAACTTCTATTTCCACTACGTTATCGTTCAAAATCAAAGAAGTTGTGTATACGCCGGGGATGTAGGTATTTGTTGACGTTTGTGTCATTGTAGTGACAGCGTTCTTCTTCTCATTTTTCGGCAAAAACATGATAATGAGCAGAATGATTAAAAGGATACCGAGTACAGCAAAGATTCCGGTATATATTAATTCTTTTAGATGAAGTACAACAATTTTGGTTTTGGAACTCATAAAATATCCTCATAGAAAATCTTTTTTATCAGTTTATGTTGCAGGTATGGAGATTATGACAGGTATAAGTGAAAATGCATATGCAGCCGACTTGACAGATAAGTACTTAAAATGATATTCTGATACAGAACAAAGGCGTTCTTATCTAATACGGTAGAAGTATCGTATCGCGCGATTACTATTGTATTTAGATTAGGAGCGTTTTTTTATCTTATAGGAAATTACGCCGCAGTGTAAAACATTCCAATGAGAATGCGAAGCATTCTTGGAATCATCGCTGCTGAGCGACGATTTTTTAATTATTGGAAATTGCTTGAATCATAGTGAAATATATAAAGTAAGAAAGGAATGAGTGGAATGAGAAGGGATTATACGAAGCAGGATGTTATGAGGCTGGTGCAGGAGGAAGACGTGGAATTTATCCGTCTGCAGTTCACCGATATTTTCGGTAATCTGAAAAACGTAGCAATCACAGTGAGTCAGTTGGAAAGAGCTCTGAATAACGAATGTATGTTTGACGGCTCATCCATAGAGGGGTTTGCGAGGATTGAAGAATCAGATATGTTTCTGTATCCGGATTTTGGCACATTGGAAGTTTTTCCGTGGAGACCGCAGCAGGGGAAGGTGGCAAGGCTGATTTGCGACGTATACCGGCCGAACGGAGAGCCTTTTGAGGGTGACCCGCGTTATATTTTGAAACGTGCCATTAAGGAAGCAGAAGACTTAGGCTATGTTTTTGACGTAGGACCGGAATGTGAGTTTTTCCTGTTCAATACGGATGAAAATGCAATGCCTACGACGAATACCAACGAGCAGGCGGGATATTTTGATTTAGGACCCGTAGATTTCGGGGAAAATGCCAGACGCGACATGGTTCTGACCTTGGAAGAAATGGGCTATATTGTTGAGGCATCGCATCACGAAGTGGCTCCGGCGCAGCATGAGATTGATTTCCATTATGATGAAGCGCTGGCTACTGCGGATAATATCATGACATTTAAGCTGGCGGTTAAGACTATTGCCAAGAGGCACGGATTGCATGCAACTTTTATGCCTAAGCCGAAATGCGGTGTAAACGGTTCAGGCATGCATATCAATATGTCATTATCTAAGGACGGGAAAAATATTTTCGTGGACGAGAAGGATAAATTGGGACTTAGCAAAGAGGCATATTATTTTATCGGCGGCATTATGAAACATATGAAAGGTATGACAGCCATAACCAATCCGCTTATTAATTCCTATAAAAGACTGGTTCCGGGATTTGAAGCTCCCGTTTATATTGCATGGAGCGCGACCAACAGAAGCCCGCTTATCAGAATTCCCGCAACGCATGGAAAAGGAACCAGAATAGAGCTTCGCTGCCCGGACCCATCGGCAAATCCGTATCTGGCGCTTGCAGTCTGCTTAAAAGCCGGGCTGGACGGTATCGTGAATAAGATTATGCCGCCTGAAAGCGTAGACTGCAATATCTTTGAGATGAGTGACGAACAGAAGAAGGCAAGCGGTATAGACGAAATACCGGGAACATTGATTGAGGCAATCTATGAGATGGAAAAGGATGGGCTTATCAAAGAAGTGCTGGGCGAACACACTTTTGCAAAATATATTTCAGCCAAAAAAGATGAATGGCATCGTTATCGTTCCCAGGTGACAGAGTGGGAGATTAATGAATACCTGAATAAGTTCTGAGCCGGTGTTACGCAATATTTGTGCAGACATCGATGATGTCTTGGGAAATGTGTGCAAGCACACATGCAAATTCGCAGGTTTAGAAAGAAAATCTGTAACTTTGGAGTAAGGAGGTGGACGTGTGATCAACATAATTGTAGCCTTGCCCAAACTGGAAGAAGCAAAAGGAATTCGCAGTATACTGATGAAGAACGGTTTTTCAGTGACAGCAGTATGTACGACAGGCGCGCAGGCATTGAGTCAGATAGATGAATTAAATGACGGTATTGTCATATGTGGCTACAAACTGACGGATATGATTTATTCCGAATTACACGAATGCCTTCCGGAGGGTTTTGACATGCTGCTGATGGTATCCCATAATGTGATGAACGATTGCCTTGATAATAATATAGTCTGTCTTTGCTTACCGATTAAGGTACATGAGCTGATAGATACGGTTTCCATGATGTGTCAGGCAATCCGCAGAAGACGTAAGAAAGCAAAACAGCAGCCTAAGGAGCGGAATGAAAAAGAAACCGCGTATATTAAAGAGGCAAAAGAACTGCTGATGATCCGCAATAATATGACTGAGGAAGAGGCGCACCGGTATATTCAGAAATGCAGTATGGACAGCGGTACTAATATGGTGGAAACAGCCCGGATGATTCTGACCATGATGAAAGAGTAAAAGTATATTTTTGACAATAACAAACTAATACCATGGAGCACGAACTTAGTCATAATAAACAAAAACGGTGCTCACCGCAAGCGAAATCGCTCCTTATTTTGTTCAGATAATTTACGAAGTAAATTTTCTGTTGTTGACATAAGTTCTGGTCATTGGAAGAAGGTTTCGGAATTGTCTATAAATACATTATGATGAAAAGATTGCATATTGAATTAATGATATATATAATAGTTTTGTAACGAAAATTGACGGCAGATGCTGTGAAAGGAGTATGGTTTATAATATGAAGTTTACCAAGATGCACGGCTGCGGGAATGATTATATTTACATAAACGGCTTTGAGGAGAAAATAGCACAGGAAGATAAACCGGAGCTGGCGCGTAAGCTAAGCGACAGGCATTTCGGAATCGGCGGAGACGGTGCGATTTTTATCAATCCGTCCGAAGAAGCGGATTTTGAAATGGAAATGTATAACTCGGACGGCAGCAGGGCGGAGATGTGTGGAAACGGAATCCGCTGCGTTGCAAAATATGTGTATGATAAGGGAATGACGGATAAGACGGATATCAGCATTATAAGTTGCGGCAATATAAAGTATCTGGAGCTTTTCTTAAAAGACGGAAAAGTGGATACCGTCAAAGTCAATATGGGAATTCCTGAGCTGAATGCAGATAAGATTCCTGTAATAGTTGATGGATTAAAAGAGCAGGTAGTTGACGAAGAGATTACCGTGCTGGGTAAAGAATATAAAATGACATGCGTGTCAATGGGTAATCCCCACGCAGTAGTATTTATGGATGATGTGGAGAATCTGGAAATTGAACAGATTGGTCCGTATTTTGAAAAACATGAACGTTTTCCCAAGAGAATAAATACTGAATTCGTAAAGGTTCTGGACAGGAGTCATGTGCAGATGCGCGTATGGGAAAGAGGCACGGGAGAGACTCTTGCCTGTGGAACGGG
Organism: uncultured Bacteroides sp.; assembly: GCA_964600805.1. Taxonomy (GTDB): domain Bacteria; phylum Bacillota; class Clostridia; order Lachnospirales; family Lachnospiraceae; genus UBA3282. The sequence goes on from CAZRKN010000015.1 coordinate 16,812, forward strand.
CTGCTGCGCGACTGTCGTTTCGTGTGTCTTAAACGGTCTGACGGATGAGGTTGTCAGTGTTAAGACGCTGGGTGGTGAGATTAAAATCGAATGGGACAGGGAAGCGAATCTGGTGTATATGACAGGTCCTGCCGAGACGGTTTTTGATGGAGAGTTTTGCGACTGATTATGAAATACAGTTTTGCAAATGCCATGAAATTTGTATTGAGAAAGGAGCAAGTTTAAATATGGTAAAAGTAAATGATAATTATTTAAAGCTGCCGGGAAGTTATCTTTTTTCTACGATTGGTAAGAAGGTAAATGCATATGCACAGGCAAATCCGGATAAGAAGATTATACGTTTGGGGATTGGCGATGTAACGCAGCCTTTATCACCGGCGGTCATAAGTGCGCTGCATAACGCGGTGGACGAGATGGCGGATGCGAAGACATTCCGCGGATATGCACCGGATTTAGGATATGAATTTTTAAGGACTGCCATCGCAGATAACGATTATAAGGCAAGAGGCTGTAACATAGATGCGGATGAAATTTTTGTATCGGACGGTGCAAAATGCGATTCAGGAAATATTCAGGAAATTTTCAGCGTAGATAATAAGATTGCGGTCTGTGACCCGGTATATCCTGTTTATGTGGATACTAACGTAATGGCTGGCAGAACCGGAACCTATGATGAAAAAACCGGAAATTGGAGCGATGTAATCTATATGCCTTGTACGGCGGAGAATAATTTTGCTCCGGAATTACCGAAGGAAGTGCCGGATTTGATTTATCTGTGTTTCCCGAACAATCCGACAGGTTCGACTATTACGAAAGCGCAGCTTAAAGAATGGGTTGATTATGCTAATAAGAATGGTTCCGTGATTATTTATGATGCTGCTTATGAGGCGTATATTTCAGAAGAAGACGTACCGCATACGATTTATGAGTGTGAGGGAGCAAGAACCTGCGCGATTGAGCTCCGCTCATTTTCCAAGAATGCGGGCTTCACAGGAGTACGTCTGGGATTTACCGTTATCCCGAAGGAACTGAAAGTCGGCGATACCTCGCTGCATGCACTATGGGCGAGACGGCACGGAACCAAGTATAACGGAGCTCCTTATATCATACAGAGGGCTGGAGAAGCGGTCTACTCAGAAGCCGGCAAAAAGGAAACAAAAGAATTGGTTGCCTATTATATGAAGAATGCAGAATATATTCTGAATGGGTTAAAATCTGCGGGCTATAGCGTATCAGGCGGCGTCAATGCCCCTTATATCTGGCTGAAAGCGCCAAAGGGTATGACGAGCTGGGAATTTTTCGACTATCTGCTGGAAAACGCCAATGTAGTCGGTACGCCGGGCTCCGGATTCGGACCGAGCGGTGAGACTTATTTCAGACTGACAGCATTTGGAAGCTATGAAAATACGGTTGAGGCAGTTGATCGATTGACAAATATGTAATTGAAAGGTATTCTTATCTGTGATACAGGTAAGAATATTTTTTTGGAAAGAAAGGAATACATATGACGGACATACAGTTTGAAGCCGCCATGATAAAAATCAGGCAGGGAGATAAAGACGGGCTTCGGGAAATTTATGAAGCATATATCGGATTAATTTACGCTATCGTAAAAGATGTCCTGCAAAGTAAAGAAAATGCGGAAGATGTGACCAGCGAGTTTTTTATAAAGCTATGGGACAGGGCTGACACATATCAAAGCGGCAGGGGACATAAAACATGGCTGACTACGATTGCCAGAAATATGGCAATTGATTATCTGCGAAAATACAGAAGGGAAGAAGTAAGCGAACTTATAAACGACATTGAGGTCGAGGACTTCCCCGGACAGGAAGCGGAACATGGCAGCCCGGTTGAGAGGGAAGTCATAGCGGATGTTTCAATCAAAGAAGCTTTATCCGGACTTAAGGAAAAAGAGCGCCAGATTATAAATTTGAAAATTCTGGGTGAGATGACATTTCAAGAAATAGCGGGGGTATTGCAGATTCCCCTCGGCACGGTGACTTGGAGATATCAGAATGCGGTGAAAAAATTAAGGGGGTGCGGTTATGGTACGGGATTTTGAACAGGAATTCATAGAGCTTAAGCAAAACGAAATACCGGATTTGTGGAATCGGATTGAAGCCGGACTCTCCGAGAAAAAAGTAACGGCATCTGTTCCTGAAAAAGAAAATACTTCATTTAAGAAAATAAACTGGAGAAGATGGGGGACTCTGGCAGCGGCGTGTCTGTGTGTTGCAATCATTATTCCGGTGATTTCCCTGATAAACAGAAAAAATGACGGTCCAAGTTATTCCGGCGGTCAGTCAGATGTAAATATGTCGAATAGTACTGCGATGGATTATACTACGGCAGACTGTGAGACATCGGAAGCACCGGAAATGAACGTAGGCGACAACGGGGGAGCATCCGCATCAGATGTGGGCAGTGCGCATAGTGAAGACAAGGGCTCGACAGGTGTGGCTTCTGATTGGGATAACAGTGATACCGGAACACAGGATGGTATGGAAATGACGCAGGCAGGCGGTACATCAGCAGCTCCAAGCGAAGCAGAAAATGCATCTGAAACGGCGGAGGCAGATGAAGAGGCACGGGTGGAAAATAGTGAAGCAATAGAGGATTTGGGTCTGAAAAAAGGACAGATAATAGAAAATGTTTTAGTACAGATTTCGAAGGCTGAGGCAGCAGGCGAAGAGGTAATATATCAGGCAGTTGTCCTTGAGCCGGACGCAGATACACATCTTAAGGAAAACATGCAAATAGAAATAGTCTGTGATTCGGATACGGAATATGATTCATTTAGCATGGCGGAAAAAGAAATACTTGAAGACGGTGTGAGCTATGAAGTTTCTTTACGCTTTGAGCAGGATAAAATTGTTGTAACCAATGTTGCAAAAGCAGATTGAATGTCGGTTAAACGCGTATTATAAAGCGGATTAAAGCAAATTATATAAAAAGTTATATAAAAAATAAATAATTTCAAAATAATTCCATAAAAACATTCCTCCCCATTCGTATATTTTGTATAAGCGATTGATAAATGATATCGCAGGATAGCAAAAAGGGAGGAATGTTTTATGAAAAAAATTATGAAAAAGAGATCTGTAAGTTTATTACTGGCTATGATGATGGCTTGCAGTATGATGTCAGGCTGCGGCAGCTCTGATTCCGGAAAGGCAAATGCTACTAATGAAAGTTCGGCAGGAACCGCGGCAGACAACGGATATGGCGGACAGACTTCGTATGCACCTGCGACACAGGCTCCGGCAAAGGGAAATTATGATACAGGCGCTGTAACTGCTGAAGCTGAAAGTGACGGCTATGCACATGATAGTACGACCAATGACACAGCTGCGGAATCGTACATAGTGTGTGAAGCCCCTGAATATGATTGTTATCCGGAATATGATTATTCTTACGAGCCGAATACGGAAGAATATAATGCGATAGATGAAATGGGATTTACTTCCGTAGCCCTGAGCCCGCTTTCTACCTTTTCAGCGGATGTGGATACTGCGTCATACAGTAATCTGCGAAGGATGGTTGAAGACGGTTACAGTCTGGAAGATATACCTGACGGTGCTGTCAGAATTGAAGAACTGCTGAACTACTTCAATTATGATTATGCCGGACCGAAAAAAGGTGAACCGTTTGGCGTTACCACGCAGATTGCAGACTGTCCGTGGAATGCAAATACCAAAATCGCCATGGTTGGATTGAAAACCATGGATATAGATTTTTCGGAAGCGCCGGCTTCTAATCTGGTATTTTTACTGGATGTTTCAGGCTCCATGTATTCGGAGGATAAACTTCCGCTGCTGCAGAAATCATTTTCACTTCTCACAGAAGAGCTTACATCAAAGGATAAAGTCTCAATTGTCGTTTATGCAGGGCAGGACAGTGTTGTTATGGAAGGAGTAAGCGGAAGCAGCCATAAGGAGATTACCGAAGCGATTAACAGCCTGGAAGCAGGCGGTTCTACAGCAGGAAGTGCAGGACTCATCACGGCATATAAAATTGCGGAAAAATATTTTATCAAGGGCGGAAATAACAGAGTCATTCTGGCGACAGACGGTGATTTGAACGTGGGACTGACTACGCAGGAAGAGTTGGAAAAGCTGATAACCAAGGAAAAGGAGTCAGGTGTATATCTGTCTGTACTTGGCTTTGGCAAAGGGAATATCAAAGACAATAAGATGGAAACGCTTGCTGACAAAGGAAACGGAAACTATTCCTATATAGATTCACTGACGGAAGCGAAGAAGGTTCTGGTAGAAGAAATGGGCGCTACGCTTGTTACGGTAGCTGAGGACGTAAAATTTCAGGTAGAATTCAATCCGGCAGTAGTAGCGGGATACCGTCTCATCGGATATGAGAACAGACAGCTTGCAGAACAGGATTTTGCCGATGACACTAAAGATGCGGGGGAAATAGGAGCAGGACATACGGTTACTGCATTATATGAAATAGTAACAACGGATGCGGCTGCAACTTATTCGGGAACAACCCTGAAATATGCGACAGGAAACGAGCTTCCGGACGAGGAATGGTTTACAGTCAATGTCAGGTATAAAAAGCCGGGAACAGCTAATAGTATTCTGTTATCATATCCTGTTGACAAAAAAGAATATGTGAAAAATCCAAGCAATGATATGCAGTTCGCTATGGCAGTGGCGGAATTCGGGCTGGTAGTAACAGACAGCTCTTATAAAGGTGATGCGACGATGCGAAGCGTAATTGACAGGCTTAAAGGCATTGATACAAAATCGGATGAATATAAGGATGAATTTTGCTATTTGGTCAGAAGGTTGGAAAAAAATTAGGAATCCGTGTATTTTTTCAAAATAATGATTGCATTTTCGCTTTGTCTGTGATATATAATATATAAATGCGTTGAAAGAGACTCGCTTTATGGAAAACGACAGGAATACGGCGTCACCGACTGAGAGCGCTGTTTGTGGGAAGTAAAGACCGGGAACACTCCGGAGCAGATTATCTGAACCATCAGGTGTATGACAGATATAGAAATATCACTAAGAAACTATCATGCAGACGATGCTAGGGTAATACGTGAACATGCGTTAAATGTAAAAGTGGACAGGGCGATTGAACATCTTGATGGAGATGGCGGCTTGTCAATGCGGGTGGTACCGCGGATAAGATAGATTATCCGTCCCGGAATACAGAAAATGTATTCCGGGGCTTTTTTATCTTATAGAAAATTACGCCGCAGTGTAAATCATTCCAATGAGAATGCGAAGCATTCTTGGAATCGTCGCTGCTGAGCGACGATTTTTTGTTGAGCAAAAAGGAGGGTTATTATGGAAAAGAAAACAGGAAACATTTACAGAGAAGTTACGTTACAAAATATCGGTGAGGATGATATCGGCAGAGAACTGAAAGTTGCCGGATGGGTAGAAAATATACGTGACCACGGCGGCGTATCTTTTGTGGATTTACGTGATATGTACGGGGTATTGCAGGTTGTCATGCGCGATACTACCCTTCTTAACGGATTATCTAAGGAAATGTGTATTTCCATAGAAGGAATTGTTGAGAAGAGGGATGAAGAAACTTATAATCCTAAAATTCCTACCGGAACGATTGAACTGGAAGCACATAAGGTAGAGATTCTCGGTAAGGTGTATAAACAGCTTCCCTTTGAAGTCATGACATCTAAGGAAACGCGGGAAGAGGTACGTCTAAAATACCGCTATCTGGATTTAAGAAATAAAAAGGTAAAAGATAATATCATTTTCCGCTCACAGGTAATAAGCTTCCTTCGTGAGAAAATGACGGAAATGGGATTTCTGGAGATTCAGACGCCGATTCTTTGCGCTTCATCTCCTGAAGGCGCCAGAGATTATATAGTTCCCTCCAGAAAGTATAAGGGAAAGTTCTATGCCTTGCCACAGGCTCCGCAGCAGTATAAGCAGCTTCTGATGGCGTCAGGCTTTGATAAGTATTTCCAGATTGCACCATGCTTCCGTGATGAAGATGCACGCGCCGACCGTTCGCCGGGCGAATTTTATCAGCTGGATTTTGAAATGAGTTTTGCAACGCAGGAAGATGTGTTCAGGACCGGTGAGGAAGTGCTGTCAGCAGCTTTTGAAAAATTTGCACCGGAAGGTTTTGAAGTGACGAAAGCGCCATATCCGATCATCAGCTACAAACAGGCTATGCTTGAGTTCGGCACTGATAAACCGGATTTGAGGAATCCGCTGCGCATTATTGACTTAACAGACTTTTTCAGTAAATGCACATTCAAGCCTTTCCAAAATAAGACGGTGCGTGCGATTAAGGTTCATGCGGATATGTCTAAAGGCTTCCATGAAAAACTACTTGATTTTGCGACAGGTATGGGAATGGGAGGACTCGGCTATCTGGAAGTGGAAGAAGATATGTCCTACAAAGGACCGATTGATAAATTCATTCCCGAAGAGTTGAAAAAGGAACTTGCAGATTTGGCTGACCTTGCTTCAGGCGATACTATTTTCTTTATTGCGGATAAAGAGGAAAGGGCTGCTTACTATGCGGGACAACTGCGTAAAGAGCTGGGAGAGCGTTTGGAACTGGTTGAAAAAAATGCTTATCGCTTCTGTTACGTGAATGATTTTCCGATGTTTGAAATGAACCCCGATACGAAGCAGATTGAATTTACGCACAATCCGTTTTCCATGCCGCAGGGAGGATTAGAGGCGTTAAATACCAAAGACCCGCTGGATATCCTCGCATATCAGTATGATATTGTATGTAACGGTGTGGAGCTTTCTTCGGGAGCAGTCCGTAACCATGACATGGAGATTATGGTGAAAGCTTTTGAAATTGCAGGCTATGATGAAGAAACCCTGAAAAATAAATTCGGTGCACTTTACAACGCATTCCAGTATGGCGCTCCGCCGCATGCGGGTATGGCGCCGGGCGTGGACCGAATGATAATGCTTCTGCGTAATGAGGAAAATATCAGGGAAGTTATAGCGTTCCCGATGAGCGGAACTGCACAGGATTTCATGTGCGGCGCACCAAATGATGTAACAGAGCAGCAGCTTAGAGAGGTGCATATTAAGATAAGGTAAGCTGCCATCCCTGATAAGATTAAATTGCAGAAAGGAAGAAAGTCGATGGCTAATATTATAAGTGACGAAACTATAGAATATGTCGGTATTCTGGCTAAGCTGGAGCTTTCGGAGGATGAGAAGGAGCAGGCGAAGAAAGATATGGGCAGAATGCTGGATTATATTGATAAGCTTGGCGAACTGGATACGGAAGGCGTGGAGCCGATGTCGCATGTGTTTCCGGTACAGAATGTTTTCAGGGAGGATGTAGTGACAAACACTGATACAAGAGAACAACTGTTATTTAATGCACCGGAACAGAAAGACGGGATGTTTGCGGTTCCGCGGACGTTTGAATAGTAAAATAGGCGCTTGCAAAACTTTTGTTTATCAAGACGTCTGTTGTACAATATATACAAATCAACGCAGGCACGCTTGCGCTGCATTGCCGCCAGTAGCGGTACATAAGGTGCCAAAGTACGGCACCTAAGTACCGACGGCGGCAGAGCACCTGCTTATGATATTGTATATATTGTACAACTGGGTTTTGGAAATAGGGAGTTTCGCAATCGACTATTAATAGTAGATTAAGAAAGGAATAAATGGCATATGAGTCTGCTTAATATGACTGCGGTGGAGTTGGCGGCAGCGATTAAAGAAGGAAAAACAACGGCAGTGGATGCGGTACGGGAGAGCCTGGAACGGATAGAGGAAAAAGAAGCGCTGTATCACTGCTATGTGACGGTTGATAAAGAATCGGCGCTTGCACAGGCGGAATCAGTACAGGCGAAAATTGAGGCAGGGGAGCTTAATTCTCCCTTGGCGGGAGTGCCGGTGGCAATTAAAGATAACATGTGTACGGAAGGTATGCTGACAACATGCTCATCCAAAATTCTTGGTAACTTCGTACCGGCTTATTCTGCCGAGGCGGTGCTGAATCTGCAAAAAGCGGGTGCGGTGATTCTCGGAAAAACAAATATGGACGAGTTTGCAATGGGTTCCACTACGGAGACGTCTGCATTCGGCGTAACGAAAAATCCGTGGAATCCTGAACATGTGCCGGGAGGTTCTTCAGGCGGTTCAGCGGCGGCGGTGGCAGCAGGCGAGTGCTTTTATGCGCTGGGTTCCGATACCGGCGGTTCCATCAGACAGCCTGCGTCTTTCTGCGGTGTGGTAGGCATGAAGCCTACTTATGGAACTGTGTCCCGCTACGGACTGATTGCATATGGTTCTTCCCTGGATCAGATAGGACCGCTGGCACAGGATGTAACAGACTGTGCGACAATTCTGGAAACGATTGCATCTCATGATGAGAAAGATTCTACTTCCATAGGCAGAAAGGATACGGATTTTACAAAAGCTTTAACGGATGATGTAAAAGGCATGAGAATCGGCATACCGAATGACTATTTCGGCGAGGGACTGGATACAGAGGTCAAAGACGCTGTGCTGAAGGCAGCTCAAACTCTGGAAGAAAAGGGCGCTGTCGTGGAGCGTTTTGATTTAAGTCTGGTGGACTATGCAATTCCTACTTATTATACAATAGCGGCGGCAGAAGCAAGCTCCAATCTTGAGCGTTTCGACGGAATTAAGTACGGATACCGCACCAAGGATTATGCCGGACTTCATAATATGTACAAAAAATCCCGCTCTGAAGGGTTCGGGGAAGAAGTAAAACGTCGCATAATGCTGGGTTCATTTGTTTTAAGTTCAGGATATTACGACGCATATTATCTGAAAGCATTGAAAGTAAAAGCATTGATTAAAAAGGCTTTTGATGAAGCTTTTGAAAGATTCGACATAATCTTGGGTCCTGCGGCGCCGACGACTGCTCCAAAGCTTGGCGCAAGTCTGGCGGACCCGATTAAAATGTATCTGGGAGATATTTATACTATTGCCGTGAATCTGGCAGGTCTGCCGGGTATCTGTCTGCCCTGCGGAAAAGATAACACTGGTCTTCCAATCGGTCTGCAGCTGATTGGCGATTGCTTTCAGGAAAAGAAACTGATTCAGACGGCTTATACCTATGAAAAGGCAAGGGGAGCATTTCCTGTAGCAGCAAAAGTTTGAAAAATAGATTTTTCACACATGCTTGCATGTGTTATGCAATATTTGTGCTTGAGAAATGTGTGCAAAGCACACATACAAATTCGCAGGTTGAGAAAGGAGCATGGTTATTGATATGGCAAAAGAATATGAAACCGTCATCGGTCTGGAGGTTCATGTAGAACTTTCAACCAAAACTAAGATTTTCTGTGGATGTTCCACTGAATTCGGAGGAGAGCCAAATACTCATACCTGTCCTGTATGTACCGGTATGCCGGGGTCTTTGCCTGTGCTGAATAAACAGGTGTTAGAATATGCGATTGCGGTCGGACTTGCTACAAACTGTGATATCACAAGGTATGGTAAATTCGACAGAAAGAATTATTTTTATCCCGATAATCCGCAAAACTATCAGATATCCCAGCTTTATCTGCCGATTTGCAGAAACGGCGGCGTAGAGATTGAAACCGAAGAAGGCGGAAAGAAAACCGTCGGGATTCATGAAATCCACATGGAGGAAGACGCCGGAAAGCTTATTCATGATGAATGGGAAGATTGTTCTTTGGTGGATTATAACCGTTCAGGCGTTCCGCTGATTGAAATAGTATCAGAACCGGATATGAGAAATGCTGAGGAAGTAATTGCATACTTGGAGAAGTTGCGCCTGATTATCCAGTATCTGGGCGCTTCCGACTGTAAATTGCAGGAAGGTTCCATGAGGGCGGACGTCAATCTGTCCGTGCGTGAGGTGGGAGCAGAGGCATTCGGAACCAGAACGGAGATGAAAAATCTGAATTCCTTCAAGGCAATTGCAAGGGCTATTGAAGGAGAAAGAGAACGCCAGATTGATTTACTGGAAGAAGGCAAAGAAGTTATTCAGGAGACTAGAAGATGGGATGATGCAAAAGGTGAATCCTATGCCATGAGGAGCAAGGAAGACGCTCAGGACTATCGTTACTTTCCTGACCCTGACCTGACGCCCATTGTGGTAAGCGAAGAAATGCTGTCCGAAATCAGATCGAGGCAGCCTGAGTTCCGCACGGAAAAAATGGCGCGTTATAAGGAAGAATACGGCATTCCCGATTATGATATCGACATTATTACCGGAGCAAAGCATATGGCTGACCTGTTTGAAGAGACGGCAGCTATCTCAGGTCAGCCCAAGAAAGTATCCAACTGGCTGATGGGCGAAACGATGCGCCTGATGAAGGAAAAAGAAGTGGATGCGGAAGATTTAAGCTTTTCACCTGCTAATCTTGCAAAGCTGATTGCACTCGTTGACAGCAAGGCAATCAACAGTTCGGTAGCCAAAGAGGTTTTCGAGATTATGTTCGAGCAGGATATCGATCCTGAGAAGTATGTGGAAGAAAAAGGATTGAAAACTGTCAATGATGAAGGTGCGCTTCGGAAAACGATAGAAGATGTGATCGCAAACAATCCGCAGTCAGTGGAGGATTATCATAACGGGAAAGAGAAAGCGATTGGTTTTCTGGTAGGGCAGACGATGAAGGCTATGAAGGGGAAGGCGGATCCGGGGATGGTTAATCAGATTTTGAAAGAGTTGCTGTAGATGTTTGAATATGTTTGAGTGTGAAAAGGTAGATTATATAAGTTGAATGGCAGATTGCACAAAATGTTCTCTTGTGCCTGACTGCTGAATATGGATTTTCTAAATATTCCGGGAAAGTTGTAAATGACGGACGCAAGCGCCCGCAATTCGCCGTCCGGGCTCAGTGCGGGCTTTTCGGGACATCCATGTCCCGAAATTGCTGGGTAATGAGGGAATATTAAGAAAATCTCATATTCATGCGTAAGGCAGCTTCGAGAACATTTTGTGCAATCTGCCGTGGCAGCTTCGTTTTCACAGCCTGCTTGACAGATATTTACTTAAGATGATATTCTGATACATAATAGTGAAATACATAAAACTAAGAAACATTTAATATTTTTTTAGCAGAAAGGAAAATTTAAAAATGAAAAATTTAGATTCAAGAATAACCGAAGTAATATCCTACCTGTCAAAACAGGATTTGGCAAATATGCCGGTAGGAAAATATCAGGTCGATGACGATTTCTATTACATGGTACAGGAATATACCACAAAATCAGAAGTAGACTGCCGCTTGGAATCTCATCAGAAATATATTGACATCCAGTGGATTATCAGCGGTACGGAGAGAATCGACTGTGTAAGCGTAGGCGGACTAACAGTAAAGGAAGAATATAATCCTGACAAGGATGTCGCTTTCTGGAATGAACCGTCTGAAATGATGAGATGTGTACTGAATGCCGGAAGCTATGCCGTTCTGTTTCCAAATGATGCACATAAGCCATGCATTGCGGTAGGAACGCCTGAACAAGTCAGAAAGGTTGTTGCAAAAGTAAAGATGGTGTAGTATGATATTATCATATCTATATATTGTGTAATCATACAGGCTCAGGGTATGGGCAAATGGAGGATGAATAATGGTAAGTGAAACTTATGTAGAATGTCTTGTCGCGAAGAAGCCGTCTTTTGTATTGCGTTTGCTGAAAGCCCTGCTTATCATGTTTGCGGTATGCTTCTTTCTGCTTGGAATGATTTCTGCGCTTTCTATTGCCGGATTAATAATTGCAATTGTGTTTGGCGTAGGCGCTTATTTTGCACATATGTATGCGGACATTGAATATGAGTACCTGTATCTGGATAAAGAAATCAGTATCGATAAGGTAATGGCTAAGAGCAAGAGAAAGAGAATTGTTACTTATGGTGTAGAGCGTATGGAGATTCTTGCGCCGGTAAAGTCCTATCATCTGGATTCGTACAGGAACCGTGAAATGAAGACTGTGGATTACAGCTCCGGAGTGGTAGAGCAGCCGGATAAAAGATATATGATGGTCTATGAGGGGAACACGAAGATTTTCCTCGAACCAAGCGCGGATATGATTAAGGCGATTCAAATGGTGGCTCCGCGTAAAGTATTTACAGATTAATGAACGGCAATAGAAAGTCTGATAAGTATACTTTCTATTGTAAATGAGAAGTATACTGTCAGTTATATAGCTGGCAGTATTTTATATACACATAAATATAATAAAAAACAGGAGGAGAAAAAATGGGTCAGATTATTGGAGAAGGAATTACCTTTGACGACGTGCTTTTAGTACCAAGCTATTCCCAGGTTATTCCGAATCAGGTGGATTTAACAACATGGCTTACTAAAAAAATTAAACTGAACATTCCTATGATGAGTGCCGGCATGGATACGGTTACTGAGCACAGGATGGCAATCGCTATGGCTAGACAGGGCGGAATCGGCATCATACACAAGAATATGTCGATTGAAGCACAGGCAGAAGAAGTCGATAAAGTAAAACGCTCCGAAAACGGTGTTATTACTGACCCTTTCTCCTTGTCTCCGGACCGTACCCTGGCAGATGCAGATGCGTTGATGGCAAAATTCAGAATCTCCGGCGTGCCTATTACAGAGGGCGGGAAGCTGGTAGGTATCATCACAAACCGTGATTTGAAGTTCGAGAAAGATTTCACCAAAAAAATTAAAGAATCCATGACATCCGAAGGGCTGATAACGGCTAAAGAAGGTATTACTCTGGAGGAGGCTAAGCAGATTTTGGCACGCGCCAGAAAAGAGAAACTGCCCATAGTAGATGATGATTATAATCTGGTAGGGTTGATTACAATTAAGGATATCGAAAAAACAATAAAATACCCACTTTCGGCAAAAGACGAGCAGGGAAGGCTTTTGTGCGGTGCAGGAGTAGGTATTACGGCTAATGTATTGGACAGAGTCGGCGCCCTGATCGATGCAAAAGTCGATGTCATTGTATTGGACTCCGCACATGGCCATTCAGAGAATGTGCTTAAATGCTTAAGAATGATTAAGGAAAAATATCCTGATATTCAGGTTATAGCAGGAAATGTAGCGACAGGAGAAGCTACGAAAGCGTTGATTGATGCAGGAGCGGATGCTGTAAAGGTCGGAATCGGACCGGGTTCCATCTGTACCACCCGTGTGGTTGCAGGTATCGGTGTACCGCAGATTACCGCAATTATGGACTGCTATGAAGTGGCGAAGGATTATGGAATTCCGATAATTGCAGACGGCGGTATTAAATATTCCGGCGATATGACTAAGGCTATTGCAGCAGGCGGCAATGTATGTATGATGGGAAGCATCTTTGCGGGCTGTGATGAAAGTCCGGGAACTTTTGAATTATATCAGGGAAGAAAATATAAGGTATATCGCGGCATGGGCTCTATTGCGGCGATGGAGAACGGAAGCAAGGACAGATACTTCCAGACAGACGCGCGTAAGCTTGTTCCGGAAGGAGTAGAAGGCCGTGTTGCATATAAGGGAACCGTAGAAGATACGGTATTCCAGCTGATGGGCGGAATCCGCTCCGGTATGGGATATTGCGGAACTAAGACAATAGAAGAACTGAAACAGAACGGTAAATTCGTCAAGATTTCTGCAGCAGCCTTGAGGGAAAGTCATCCGCATGACATTCATATCACCAAGGAAGCGCCGAACTACAGCGTGGATGAATAGGGTGAAAAATAAATTTTTCACCCGCAAATTTGTGCAGACATCGTAGATGTCTTGGGCACACAAATTCGCAGAATGAGAAAGGAGCATGGTATTTAAATGGATAAATTATCATTGGCGCAGGAATTATCGTCAAATACATATCCGGGCCGGGGTATTGTAATCGGGAAATCCGCAGATGGAAAATATGCGGTAACCGCGTATTTTATCATGGGCAGGAGTACTAACAGCAGAAACCGTGTTTTTGTGGAAGACGGCGAAGGAATCCGCACACAGGCATACGACCCTGCTAAGCTGGAAGACCCGAGTCTTGTCATCTATGCGCCGGTAAGGGTGCTGGGTAATAAAACAATAGTGACTAACGGTGACCAGACTGATACGATTTATGAATTGATGGACAAGCAGCAGACCTTCGAGCAGTCGCTTCGGACCAGAACTTATGAGCCTGACGGTCCCAACTATACGCCTCGTATTTCAGGAATCATGCATTTGGAAAACGGCAGTTATAACTATGCAATGTCTATTCTGAAAAGCAATAACGGTAATCCTGATGCATGCAACCGTTATACTTTTGACTATGAAAATCCGGTTGCAGGAGAGGGTCATTTTATCCATACATATATGGGTGACGGAAATCCGCTGCCGAGCTTCGAGGGAGAGCCAACCTGGGTTGGTATAGAGGGTGACATTGACGTATTTACGAAGATGATATGGGATAATCTGAATGAGGAAAACAAAGTGTCGCTGTTTGTAAGATATATTGATATTGAGAGTGGGAAATATGAGACGCGCATCATCAATAAAAATGTTTAATTTGAATTAAGTAATTGAGAAACTTCCTATCTCCATAACATAGTTGTGCAATATAGACAATATCATAAGTGGGGTGCTCTGCCGCCGTAGTCCACTAAAAGTGGACTTGTACTTTAGGTGCCGTATTTTGGCACCTTATGTACCGCTACGAGCGGCAATGCAGCGCAAGCGTGCCCCACGTTGATTTGTCTATATTGTACAACGGACGTCTTGAAAAACTTAGTTTCTCAATTATTTATGCGACTTTAATTAGAGAAAGGAAAAGATTTATATATGAACGAATTAGAACTTAAATACGGCTGTAATCCCAATCAGAAGCCGTCAAGGATTTTTATGGAAGACGGAAGTGACTTACCGATAAAAGTGTTAAACGGCAAACCGGGATATATTAATTTTCTGGATGCATTTAACGGCTGGCAGCTTGTGAAGGAATTGAAAAAGGCAACAGGACTTTCCGCAGCAACTTCTTTCAAGCATGTGTCGCCTGCAGGGGCAGCGGTAGGGCTTCCGCTTACGGAAGTAGAAAAGAAGATATACTGGGTAGATGATCTGGATATGGAATTTACGCCGCTTGCCAATGCATATGCAAGGGCGCGCGGGGCAGACAGGATGTCTTCATTTGGTGATTTTATTGCATTATCGGATGTTTGTGATGTGGCAACTGCCAAAATAATCAAAAGAGAAGTTTCAGACGGTGTAATTGCTCCCGGATATGATGCAGAAGCTCTGGAAATATTAAAAGCAAAGAAAAAGGGCGGTTATAATGTCATAGAAATTGACCCTGATTATATTCCGGCGCCGATTGAGGTTAAACAGGTGTATGGCATAAGCTTTGAACAGGGTAGGAATGAATTAAAGATTGACGATGAATTTTTTAACAATGTCGTAACAGAGAATAAAGAAATTCCGGAACAGGCAAAGATAGACCTCGCAATCGCCATGATTACCCTGAAATATACGCAGTCTAATTCGGTCTGCTATGTAAAAGGAGGTCAGGCAATAGGAATCGGTGCAGGGCAGCAGTCCAGAATACATTGTACGAGGCTGGCAGGCTCTAAGGCTGACAACTGGTTTTTACGTCAGTCGCCTAAAGTATTGGGTCTGCAGTTTATAGACGGAATCGGACGGGCGGACAGGGATAATTCCATTGATTTATATATAGGTGAAGATGATATGGACGTGCTGGCGGAAGGCGCTTGGCAGAATATTTTCAAAGTAAAGCCTGAGCGCTTTACCAGAGAAGAAAAACGCGCATGGCTTGACGGAATGAGCGATGTCGCGCTTGGTTCCGATGCATTCTTCCCGTTTGGTGATAATATTGAGCGCGCTCACAGAAGCGGAGTAAAATATGTAGCGCAGCCGGGCGGTTCCGTCAGGGATGATAATGTAATTGAGACCTGCAATAAATACGGTATGGCAATGTGCTTCACCGGAATCAGATTGTTCCATCATTAATAAAAGGATAAGAATAGAAAGAAGCTTTAAGATAGCACATGTTATTTTAAAGCTTCTTTTTTATCTTATAGGAAATTACGCCGCAGTGTAAATCAATCCAATGAGAATGCGAAGCATTCTCTTAATCGTCGCTGCCGAGCGACGATTTTTTATATTCCGTACCCCATTGCCTCATGGCATCTAAAATCGGGCGCATGGATTCTCCCAGTTCACTCAGGGCATACTCTACACGCGGCGGAACTTCAGGATAAACCGTTCTGGTAATAATACCGTCATCTTCCATAGTACGCAGTGAGTCCGTCAATACTTTCTGGCTGATTCCATCCAAACTCTTTTTTAATTCATTAAAACGCCACGGGCGGTCAAGAAGGTTTCGTATTATTAACAGTTTCCATTTACTTCCAATAACAGACACAGTAGTAGCAACAGGACATTCGGGCAATTCGTCTTTGGTTTTCATAAGGCGCTTCCTTTCAAAAGTTACTTTTTGATACTCACATTATAATTATAATGTAACATTCAAAATAGGGCAATAGCGTAAGGGTAGTTATAAAAAAGTAACCATGTAATAAAAAAGTGCGTACTTTTTTGAATTTGCATTCCCGGTTAGAATATACTTGTCACAAGTTAATATAACCAATAGTAGGAATATAAGGAGGAATGAGTTATGGCATTATCAAATGTTGCAGAATTTGCCGGAGTTGCAAGCTCGTGTGGCGCATCCGAACCGGAGAAAAAGCCTGCTGCTTGTGGAAGCGCATGCGGTGCAGCCGATGAAAACAAGGAAGAAAAGCCAAGTGCCTGCGGAAGCGCATGCGGTGCTGCAGATGAAAACGAAGAGAAAAAGCCAAGCGCTTGTGGAAGTGCCTGTGGCGCAGGGGATAAGTAAGTATATTTACTTAGTTTAGCAAAGGATTATTCATAGCGGACCATTTTTACATACTTTTTGAATAAAGGAATAGTCCGACTATGAATAATCACCTTTGATTACCTAAGATTCGAAAGGATTGTCTGTCTATGAAACCTTATTTTGCTTTTCAATGGCATATTACCGATTATTGTGACCAGAGATGTAAGCACTGCTATATTTTTTCAGAGGGAAAATGCAGCGAACTGTTATCCATGAGATTGGATGATATGAAAAAGGTCATTTCAAATATAGAGGATATGTGCGAAAAACTGAACCGGACGCCCTATTTTTACATTACGGGCGGCGACCCCGTTTTGCATCCGAATTTTTGGGATTTAATGGACATTATAAAATCAAAAGGTTATAAATTCACCATAATGGGGAATCTTTTTCATTTAACAGACGAGGTGTGCGGGAGGCTAAAGGAATGCGGCTGTGAGAAATATCAGATGTCCATAGACGGTATGAGGGAAACCCATGATTATTTCAGAAAACCGGGTTCTTTCGACTGTACATTAGAGAAGATAGCAGTTATCCGAAATGCAGGAATTAAGTGTGCAATCATGTCTACCGTATCGGGAATGAATATAGAGGAAATGCCTGATGTGGTTGATTTAGTCGTAAAACATAAAGTGGATATCTTTGCCTTTGGAAGATACTGTCCTACCGGCGAAGATAAAAATACCGGAATTGAGCCGCTTGTCTATCGGGATTTTCTGGATAAGATGTGGAATAAATACGAAGCCTACAAAGAACAGGGAGTGAGCACTTATTTCAATCTGAAGGACCATTTGTGGACACTTTACCTTTATGAAAAGGGAATTTTCAAAATTCCTGAATACGCGAAAAAGGATATGGTGTATGACGGCTGTCACTGTGGTATCTGTCATATGACAATTTTACCGAATGGAGATGTATATGCCTGCCGTAGATTTGAAAGTAAAGTCGGAAATGTGTTTGATGAGGCGCTTTATGATATATTTATTACTAAGGAAGAAATCTATCGTGATTATGATAAATTTGAAAAATGCAATAAATGTGAACTCAGAGGATTTTGCCGGGGCTGTCCTGCCGTAACCTACGGAACAAGCGGAAACTTTTACGGAGTGGACCCGCAGTGTTGGAAAGAGTGAAGAGTGTGAAAAATAAATTTTTCACACATACTTGTATGTGTTACGCAATATTTGTGTAGGCATCAATGATGCCTTAGAAATTGTGTGCAAAGCACACATACAAATTCGCAGGTTGAGAAAGGAGCATGGAAATTATTATGACAAATGCAGTTTTGGAAAATATTATGACAAGAAGAACAATACGTCGATTTCTCGATAAGCAGATTCAAGAGGAAGAATTGCAGGCGGTATTAGACGCAGGTCTGTATGCTCCAAGCGCCGGAGGTAGACAAGGCGTGTTATTTGTGGTATCACAGAATAAAGAAACCAATGAAAAATTGGGGAAAATCAAAAGAGGTAATTCAACTGTAAAGATGTCAACGGATACTGTATACATATCAAAGGAGCAGCCCAGCATTGCAGATGACCCTGATATCACCAATGCTTTTTATGATGCTCCTACAGTAGTTACTTTATTTGTTCCGAAAAACTTCTTATTTGGACCTTATGATGCAAGTGCAGCAGCTGAAAATATGCTGCTTGCTGCACATTCAGTTGGTCTGGGTGGTTGTTATATCGGTTCGGCATGGGAGTCTTTTGCAGACCCTTTCGGACAGGAAGTTTTGAAAAAATGGAATATCCGTACAGATTATTTCGCTGCCCTGCATGTACTGCTGGGTTATCCTAAAGATGAACAGATGCCAAAAGGAAAGGCACGAAAAGACGGACGGATTATCAGAGTTTGATGTGAAAAAGGGTAAGGGGGATTGAACATGCTGCTTAGAATGCCGGAACAAATATCAAATAAGGAACTCCATCATGACAGAATCCAGATGCTCAGGCAGACAATGGAGCAGGCGGAAACCATAGTTATAGGCGCAGGTGCAGGACTTTCCACTGCGGCAGGTTTTGTATATGCCGGAGAACGGTTTCAAACTTATTTTGGTGATTTTGCTTCAAAATATCATTTCAAGGATATGTATTCGGGAGGTTTTTTTCCATATGAAACCTTAAACGAGCATTGGGCATATTGGAGCAGATATATCTATATCAACCGTTATATGAATCCGCCTAAGCCTCTGTATCAGGAAATCTACGAGTTGGTAAAGAATAAGGATTATTTTGTGATCACAACCAACGTAGACCACTGCTTCCAGAAAGCGGGATTTGATAAAAAGCGATTATATTATACGCAGGGCGATTACGGGCTGTTTCAATGCAGCGAGCCTTGCCATGACAAAACCTATGACAACGCGGAGTTAATCTGCGAAATGGTAAAAGTACAGGGCTGGCAAATCGGAGAGGATAATAGTTTGTATCTGCCCGACGATGTTACTGCCAAAATGACTGTGCCCGATGACCTGATTCCTCACTGTCCGAAATGCGGAAAACCTATGAACATGAACCTTCGGGCGGATGATACTTTTGTGCAGGACGAAGGCTGGTATAAGGCGGCGGAGAGGTATGAGTCATTCATGAGGCGGCACCAAAACACTGATATTCTGTTTTTAGAACTGGGTGTGGGATATAATACACCCGGAATTATCAAATATCCGTTTTGGAATATGACTGCAGCGAATCCAAAATCCATATATGCATGCATAAATTATGGGGAAGCAGTCTGCCCTAAGGAAATTGAAAAACAGTCCATTTGTATTGATGGGGATATAGGTGAAGTATTAAAAGTCCGAAGTGAGGGAAATAATTAATTTGCAGTTAAAACATAACGCCTTTCAAAAGTTTAAAATTTTTTAAGTTTTGAAAACAAAAATATTGTATATTATTTAGTATAAGTGATATAATTTTAATAGTTTCAAAAAATTAAAAAAATTATACTTTTGAAAGTGGGCGGATTCATGAAATTAATTTCGAGAAAACGATATCTGGATAGAATGATTGAATTAAAGGATACTCCGGATATAAAGATTATTACAGGAATCAGACGTTCCGGAAAATCTCAGCTGATGCAGACTTATGTAGAATATTTGCGGAATAATTTTGATAATGTCAATATTATTTTTATTGACTATATGGATTTGGCATTTGAGAAAATCAAAGAGTATCATGCACTCCATAAATATGTAGATGAACAGTATCAGGAAGGAAAAGCAAATTATGTTTTCGTAGATGAGGTGCAAATGTGTCCCGGTTTTGAGTTGGCCATTAATAGTTTATATACAAAAAGAAAATATGATATTTATCTTACGGGATCAAATGCCTTTTTATTAAGTGCGGATCTTGCAACACTTTTTACCGGAAGATATATTGAGGTTCATGTGTTTCCTTTTAGCTTTGAGGAGTATTGCGAATATTATAACGATATAAAGGATAGAGAACAGCTTTTTGAAGATTATTCTGTGAATGGAGGACTGGCAGGTTCTTATGCATATCGAACACAGACAGATCGGACAAATTATATTAAAGAAGTTTATGAAACAATTGTAACCAGAGATCTTGTACAGAAATATCATCTTTCGGATATTATGGTACTACAGAGGCTCAGTGAATTTCTAATGGATAATGTCAGCAATTTAACTTCCCCAAATAAGGTGAGTAATATCCTGTCTGCAAATCTGATTGACACTAATCATACGACAGTCGGAAAGTATATCAGGTATCTGTGCAATGCTTTCGTCTTTTATAATGTTAAAAGGTATGATATCAGAGGAAAGAAGTATCTGGAATCTTTGGATAAGTTTTATCTGTGCGATATAGGCATTCGTTATGCAATGCTCGGCAGCAGAAATATGGATTATGGACGTATATATGAAAATATTGTGTGCATTGAACTTCTGCGAAGAGGCTTTGAAGTATATGTAGGAAAGTTGTATCAGAAAGAAATAGATTTTGTGGCGCAATGTGGAAGTGAAAAAATATATATTCAGGTCAGTGACAATATTACCTATGAAGATACATTCAGGAGAGAGATAGCTCCTCTTTTAAGCATACGGGATGCATATCCTAAGAAAGTAATTGCAAGAACAGGGCATCCGAAATACACATACGAAGGAATTGAAATATGTGATATTGCAGAATGGTTGCTGCAAAAGTCAGGTATATAGATAAACCAGGCATAACTTACGCTATGCCTGGTTTTTAAAATCACAACTTATTTTATGCTATATTAGTATGTCATCGCCTTTTCTTCGCCGTTTAACACTCTCAGTCCGCCCTGAACCAGAGCAAGCAGCTCGTCTTCGCCGGGATATACTGTCATTGGAGCAATCCATCCTGCTCTTTCTTTCAGCCCTGCAACAACAACTTTGTCATAAGCGATACCACCGGTTACAATGATCTGGTCTATTTTTCCTTTTAAGACACAGGCCATGGAGCCGATATCTTTTGCAACCTGCGTAATAAACGCTTCGCGGACCTCAGCTGCCTTTGCGTCGCCGCCCTGTACCATCTTCTCTACATCGCGCATATCGTTTGTGCCGCAGTATGCATTAAAACCGCCGTTGCCCACGAATTTTTTATAAACTTCTTTCTCTGTATATTGACCGGAGAAACACATCTTAATCAAAGCTCCGCTGGGAACTGCGCCTGCCCTTTCGGGAGAGAATGCGCCGTCTCCGTCTAAGGCATTGAATACGTCAATTACTTTACCCTGATTGTGAGCGCCTACAGAGACGCCTCCGCCCATGTGTACAACTATAAGGTTCATGGAGTCATAAGCCTTGCCGGTTTCTTTGGCATAGCGTTTTGCAACCGCTTTCTGATTCAATGCATGGAATACGCTGGTTCTTGGTAATTCCGGAACACCGGAGTATCTGGAAACAGGCGCCAGTTCGTCTACTACCACTGGGTCTACAATGTAGGAAGGAACACCGATGGAATCACCGATTTCTCTTGCCAGAATGCCGCCCAGATTGGAAGCGTGCTGACCCTGCTTGCCGATTTTTAAGTCCTCAAGCAAATCATCGCTTACTTCATAAGTGCCACCCGGAATCGGTTTCAACATACCGCCGCGTCCGACTACCATATTCAGGGAGTTAATATCAAAGTTTTTCTCTTTTAACAGATTAACAATAATATCTTTTCTGAAGTCTTTTTGGTCTACGATAGAAGCGTACTGAGCGATTTCTTCAGTAGAGTGTCTCAATGTTTCCTCAAATAACAGAGTCTCATCTTCAAAAACACCGATTTTGGTAGAGGTAGAGCCTGGATTAATTATTAAACTTTTAACTGCCATTTCTTTTCAACCTTTCTTTACTTAATATATTTTAGTAATTTGTAAACTCATCATTTTCAAAACCCGGTTTTGCAATATAGACAATATTTAAAAACATCTTTTCATAAACTTAAGCCTTTGACATTGCTTCCGCCACAACTGCACCAAGTGCAATCGAGTTCACCTTAGTCTCGAAATCATCTGAACGTGAAGTTAAAATAACAGGTGCTTTTGTACCGGTCAGAATATTTCCGTTCTTAACCTTGGCTGTATGAACAAGGCATTTGTATACAAGGTTTCCGGCATGGATATCAGGGAAGAGAAGAACATCTGCATCTCCTACAATTTTTCTGCCTTCTGCTCCTTTGTGTTTTGCTGCTTCAGGGTCAATGGCAAGGTCTAAGGAAAGAGGTCCGTCTACGGTACAGCCTGTAATTTTGCCTTCTTCACACATTTTAGTAAGCTCTTCAGCTTCAACTGTAACAGGCATCTTAGGATTTACGACTTCTACTGCCGCAAGCGGTGCAACCTTCGGATTGGGGATACCACAGGCATGGCAGACCTCAACGGTATTCTCGATAATATGTACTTTCTCTTCCAGTGAAGGATAAGTCAGAAAGGCAACATCCGATAAGAATAAAAGATGGTTAATCCCTTCAATTTCGAATACGCATACATGAGATAATGTTTTACCTGTTCTTAAACCGACTTCTTTATCCAATACGCTCTTTAAGAAGGATTTGGTATCAATCAGCCCCTTCATGTACATGTCTGCTTTTCCGGTGTGTACCAGTTCTACAGCTTTCAGCGCCGCGGTATAGTTGTCTTTTTCATCAATGATTTCAAATCCGCTTATATCCATATTGATA
This sequence comes from uncultured Bacteroides sp., assembly GCA_964600805.1. Classification (GTDB taxonomy): domain Bacteria; phylum Bacillota; class Clostridia; order Lachnospirales; family Lachnospiraceae; genus UBA3282. The sequence goes on from CAZRKN010000015.1 coordinate 39,790, forward strand.
GAATCCGCAACCTCTTTTATCTTGTCCTCATCTCCGACGAGAATTGCCTCTGCGATATTGCGCTCTTTAGCGGCTTTTACCGCCTCCAAAACAGCGCTGTCCTGCGCGACGGCTACAGCGACTTTTTTGACACTGCATTCAGATACCTTGGATAATAAGTCATCAAAACTCTTGCTCATTTTTTCCTCCATCCCGAAGTATTTGACTTTACACTTCGCTATTCATATTTTATATATGTCATATCTATACAGTACATATAGTATACAAAAAAATAGTACCACTTCTGCAATGAAAAATCAAATTCTTAATGGAAATATTTTGGTGAATATGGTAAGCTTCATACAGATGAATGGCATAAAACCGAAAATACCGATAAGGAAATCACAAACTCGCAGGCCGGGAAAGGAGCATGGTTATAAATATGGAATTATTATGTTATACAAGACAGTCAAAGGAAGACGATATATATGGAAAGCGTATGGCAGGCAGTATGCATCTGGCATATCGGAATGAGGACAATCGATTCAGACCGTTCCATCATAATGAAGGCATCCTTTATGCCAAAGCAGTGGAGGATGCATTAAGCGGCGTATTGGATGCCAGAAGTCTGAAAAGTCCATGGCTTTTTAAGATGAAGGACGGTTATGGCGCAGCCGCTGTACGTACAGGTGCGGAAGGAGATAGCGACCCTGACAGTGAAGGGTGTATCCTTATTTTTACAAGTATGGATTTGGTTCATTATGAAGAAGCGGGGCTTTGCCGTCTGCAGGAATCAGGATATATTGAAGAAGTGCGTTGTGTATATGATGAGGATAGGCAGAACTATAAAGTCTGCTGGAAGAGTGAAAAATCCGGTTGGATGGAAGGCTTGTGTGCTTGGGAAAAGGGGATGACAGTCATTTCGGATTCGGTAAGAAATGCGACTGTTCCTAAAATATCAGCGCCAAAGGTTTCAGCGGAAGACACTGAGTTAATAGAAGGCGCAATTCCGGGCAATATTATTGAGATTACGGAAGAAGCGAGCGAGTATCTGTTAAAAAAACTTCTGGTTCCCGTCTGCGTTGGAATGGAACTGTCAAAGGAAGGTCCGTTCGGGAGCATAGAAGAACTTAAAGACGTAAAGGCTGTTGCATCTTATAGCGACGGAACCCGGGTGGAGAGAAAGATAGACTGGGAAAAGCCGGAAGGCGGGATTGTCCGTGGAAAGGTTCATCAGGAGCATTTTCCTGCGCCATTTGCAGAACACAGGGCGGACCCGGTTTGTATGTACAGGGATGGAAAATATTATTTTATAGCAACAAACGATGCGGATAATAACCGTACGCTTTTCATGAGATGCTCAGATACTCTGGAAGGAATTGTGACAGCTGAGGAGAGTCTCTTTCTGGATACGGTTACTTATCCCGGGATAGGTGGCCTTCTCTGGGCGCCGGAGTTTCATGAGATAGCCGGAAAGCTGTATGTTTTCCATGCGGCGACGTCGGGCGAGTTTTTCCATGAAGAATGCCGCGTACGGAAACTCAGGGAAGGCGGTGATCCAATGTGTAAGGAGGACTGGTCCGAACCTGTTATGGTAGTTAAAAAAGACGGAACTCCTTTATGTGAAGAGGGGAAAGTAATATCCCTTGATATGACCGTTTTCACTTATGAAGGAAAAGTTTATGCCATGTGGTCGCAAAGGCAGTTCCTTCCGGTAGATCAGGGAGCATGGCTGTATCTGGCGCAGATTGATGAAAAAGAACCGTGGAAGCTCTTATCGGATCCGGTATGCATTGCAAAGCCGGAGTATGGCTGGGAAAATAACCATACTTATGTGGTGGAAGGACCGTTTGCCCTGGAAAAGAACGGGCAGCTGATGATAACATATGCCGCCGCCGCAGTGGATGCAACCTATACGGTAGGATTATTAAAACCTGTAATGGGCAGTGATATATTGAATCCTGTAAACTGGCGCAAAAACAATTATCCGCTTATGTCCTCCAATTCAGTACAGGGGCAGTACGGAACAGGACATAATTCGTATCTGACCGATGAAAACGGACTGGTTTGGAACTTTTATCATATGCGGAGCGGTCTGGATAAACCACGTTCATCCGCTGCCAGAAGGACGCATTTTGACATTGACGGGGAACCCATGCTGGATGTAACGGAAGAAGCGGATCTGCCGGAAAGATTCAGATATGTAGAAGTGCAATTGTAAAAAAGGAATCCATAAGAAGTGATATATCTGTGTGGTGGAAGAAACATGAATAATAAGAAAAAGGAAAAGCTTAAAATTAATATGGACTGGCTGAATGGTTTAAGTCTTGACCGTAAGCTTATGCTCATGCAGATTATTTGCGTACTGCTGCCTTTATTTATAACGGACAGCGTGGTATGGATGTTGATCATCAATGCGGAAAAGAAGGAAACTTTACAGGAAATGAACAATATTGCCGATTCGGTGATATATACTCTAAGCGACACCATAGACAACGCTGCTAATCTGGCACAGAATATTTACAGTAACCGTAAAGTGAATGAATTTATGAAAACAGATTTTTCTTCTAACTTGGATTATTATGAAAGATATGTGCGGTTTACTAAAGATTCCTTTTATTCGTTGAGCATTAATAACAGTAATTGCAATGCAGTTATTTATGGGGATAATTCGGGTATCGTTAATGGGGGGTATTTCAGGAGACTTGAGGATGCTGTGGGTACACCATGGTATATAAATCTCGAAGAGAGCGGAAAAGATATGGTGGTGTTTGCAGACTACGCCAATAATGGTTTTACTAAGCAGAGAGTGATATCCATAGTCCGGCGAATGGATTATTATCACAAGGGGTATGAAAAGAGTGTCCTAAAGCTGGAATTGAATTACAGCGCCATGTCCAGAGATATAATAAATGCAAAATACTCGGATATGCTCTATGTTTGTGAGGGAGATACAATACTTTTTTCAAATGACGGAAGAGGTGGTACTCATGTACCTTTTATGAAGATATCTGAAGAAAGCATGCGTAATGCGGGGGTTCACAAGACTATGTATGTTTATGGGAGTTTGTGGGAAATTTATATCATGACTCCCGAGATGGATTCCAGTGCTATTCTTATGGAGAATCTTCTGCTTATTCTTTGTCTTATCAGTGTTAACATAATAGTACCATTTGCGCTTATGAGGTTTATAAACAGGTCTTTTACCCAGCGAATCGAAGAATTGGACGAGGTATTTAGTGATGTTGATGTGGATGAGCTTAAGCAGGTTCCAAAGATTAGTGGGCGCGATGAAATAAGTGCTTTGATGGTGAGTTATAATAGGATGGCTCAGCGCATGAATGAATTGATTCAGACATCGTATAAAAACAGGCTTAAGAGTCAGGAAATGGATATTGCAAGGCAGAAAGCGGAGCTTCTGGTTTTGCGCAGTCAGATTAATCCTCATTTTCTGTTTAATGCCCTTGAGAGCATCAGGATGCACAGTGTTATTAAGAAGGAGTTTGAGACAGCGAATATGGTACAGAAGCTTGCATTGATGGAACGTCAGAATGTGGAGCTTGGCAATGATTTTGTCCTAATAAGAGATGAGATTGGGTTTATTGAGGCATATATGGAACTCCAGAAATACCGCTTTGGGGAAAGACTTTCATACGACATTAATGTTGATGAGGATTGTATGGATTATTGGCTTCCGAAACTTACTCTTGTGACTTTCGTGGAAAATGCCTGCGTACATGGGATGGAAAATAAAACAGCGGCAAGCTGGGTTTTTGTACGGATATATAAAGAAAATAACGAACTTGTTATGGAAATAGAGGATACAGGCAGTGGTATGCCTGAGGAAAAATGCAGGCAGTTTGTGGAGGAAATGTCCAATGTGAAGATAGATATGCTAAAGGAAAAACATCAAGTTGGAATTTTAAATGTGGCGCTGCGCCTCAGGCTGGCAACCGATAACAAAGTGCGATTTGAAATGAGCAGTGAAATCGGGGTGGGAACCATGGTGATTATCAGTATACCGCTGGATGATGCAGGGAAGATTAATAAATAATGAGGAAAATAATATGTTGAAGGTATTGCTTGTGGATGACGAGCCGTTTATTTTGCAGGGATTATCTGTTATCATTGACTGGAATAGCGAGGGGTTTGAGATTGCCGGAAAAGTCTCAAACGGATTGGAAGCTCTGAAATATTTGAGAGAGGAAAATATTGATCTGGTAATCGCGGATATCAAGATGCCGGAAATGACAGGAATTGAGCTTTTGGAAAAAGTCCGGAAAGAAAAGATCTCTGATGCTTTTTTTGTGGTACTCAGCGGTTACAGTGATTTTGAATATGCAAGAAGAGCTTTGCAGAATGACTGTCTGGATTATATATTGAAACCTGTAGGTCAGGAAGAACTTATAGGGGTGTTGCATAAGGTCAGGGATATCTGTGAGACCAGCAGCCGGAAACGGGAGGATGATACCGTGATGGAGAGGGAGGCTTTTGCCAGAAATATGATTCCCATCTGCCATGGAAGATATCGGCCCGGTAATGTAGAATATGTAAAAAAGTACTTGTGCGGGGGCAAAAGTTTCCGGTATATCAGCGTGGAACTGGATGTAGGGAACGAGGATATCAGGAAGCTTACAGACATGAAAAAGAGACAGCTGCACAAAGAACTTTATCAGAAATGTATTCTTCTGTTTCCTGAGAGAGAATATCTATGCATGATTGATACGTCCATCAGGGAGGAAACTTACAACGTGGGAATTATTTATGTCTGCGAATCAACAGAGGAATCTGAAGAAACGGCGGAACAGGAGAATTTGGAGAAAATTCAGAGAGAACTGAAAACAAGTGTGGGATTTCCGATTGTTATAATTGTGGGCAGTAGTGTTGATACTATTGAAGAAATCTCTGATTCATGCAGGTCAGTGTTGATGTGGCATTCCCTCAGAGGTCTTTATTCGAGAAAAAGGCTTAGTGGCAGTGTGTCGGAGTATTTTCCGGATAAACAGCTTCTGGATTCGCTGATCCGTGCAGTCAAATTCAATGATAAGGAAGGTATAAGGAATGGCTGCGAGGAATTTTATCAGGAGATGGGTGAAAAGGGAATGGATATGCATATGGTGAATATGGTAGTCAATCACCTTGTGTTTGAGTTTCTCCATCTGGCACAGGAGCAGAACGAAAACGTTAATCAGGAGATATTCCGATTCATAAATGAGAGTACTGCAGGTCAGATAAATAGGATTGGTAAGGAAGATATGATTCGGGTTTTGTCAGAATATGGCGATCATCTGATGCAGCTGCGCTCACCTCAAAGCGGTGAAATGTTAAAGCAGATTGAAGAAGATATAAGAACTCATTTCAGAGAGAATCTGACATTGAAGGACATGGGTAAAAAATATTTCATTAATTCTGCATATCTGGGACAAACCTTTAAAAAGCAGTACGGAGAATCCTTTAAGGATTATCTGAACCGCGTACGAATCGATGCGGCAGAAGAGCTGCTTCTGTATTCAAATAAAAAAATATATGAGATAGCGGAAGAAGTAGGTTATAAGGATATGGATTACTTTATAAATAAGTTCATAGCCTTAAAGGGCTGTACACCGACAAAGTTCCGAAGACAGATAAGATGATATATGCAGTTTGACGAAAAAGTCTGACATAATATAGGGTGCGTTGTGCAACTATACTTTGTCGGGCTTTTTTCTATACTTTGACAGGTTGATGAATTATGAAAATTTTATAAAATAAATATGTAACTATTAATGTTTTATATTTTTATAAGGAGGATAAAATATGAAAAAGAAAGTGGTATCAATACTGCTCGCTTGCGCAATGGTTGCTTCCGTTCTGACCGGATGCGGCAATGGCGGCAATGACGGTAATAGCGGAGATAATTCTTCGAATGTTGGCAGCAGTACAGAAACCGGTAGTAACGCGTCAGGTACGGGAAGCGGAAGCGATGCTTCACAGTCATCTCAGGGAGTGACTGATTTTACCATGTTCATTACTATGCCCGGTTCCGAAATCAACAATGATAATGAAATTGCACAGCTTATTGCTGACAAATGGGGCGTAAAGGTTAAAGAGACATGGCTGACAGGTCAGACTGCGTCTGAAGCAACAGGTACTTTGATTGCCAGCGGCGAGTATCCTGACTATATTGACAGTGATGATATGGCTCTTTTGGTAGATGCCGGCGCTCTTGTTCCGTTGGATGATTATATTGATCAGTATCCGGAGTTCAGAGATACCTGGTTTACACAGGAAGAGTGGGATAAGTTCCGCCAGCCTGATGGACATATTTACTGGATCAATCCTTTTGGAAACACCATGGGAGATAGTACAGCTACGACACATAACGACGAAGCATTCTGGATTCAGGTAAGAGTTCTTGAGTGGGCAGGATATCCGGATATCCAGACAATGGATGAATATTTCCAGGTACTGGAAGATTATATTGCAGCAAATCCTACTATGGAAGACGGTACAGAGAACATTGCATACACCATTTTGTGTGAAGACTGGAGATACTTCTGTCTGGAGAATGCTGGTCAGTTCTTAGCGGGTCACCCCAATGACGGTTCTGTATTAGTAGATTCTGCAACCCTTACAATCGGTGACTACAATACTTCCGAAGATACTAAAAAGTATCTGCAGAAGTTAAATGAGGAATATAATAAGGGATTTGTAGATCCTGAAAGCTTTACTCAGACATATGACGAATATATTGCTAAGCTTTCTACAGGTCGTGTACTTGGTATGGTTGATCAGTGGTGGGATTTCGCTTATACCGTAAATGATGTATTTAAGTAGCAGGGTCTGGATGCTAAGGGATGCAACTATGTTCCTCTTGGACTGACGACGGAAAAAGGTATGGACAACAGATGGCATACATATGATGATACTGTTAATCAGGCATCAGGTATTGCAATCACTGTTGATTGTAAAGATCCCGATAAGGCATTCAAGTTTATTGTAGACTGTGCAATGGATCAGGAGCTTCATGACCTTCGTTTCTGGGGTGTTAAGGATGTTGACTATGGTGTAGATGATAATGGTTTGTATTACAGAACAGATGACCAGAGAATGAATTGGTCTGATACTTCCTATCAGGCATCTCACCGTTGCCAGTACTCTTATTTCCCTCAGTGGGGTGGTACCAGCCGTGACGGAAAGAATGCAAATAAGCCTGAGGAGCAGCCTTCTGAATTCCAGCTTGATATGGCACAGCCTCTTAAGGATTGTCTTGCAGCATATGGTGCAGATAATTATGTAGATATGGTGGGTTCTGTTGTAGAGGCAAATGGTCCTTGGTTCCCTATGTACAGCTATTCCAATAACTTTACTACGGAGACTCCCGGCGGTGTTGCATGGGCGAAGATGGGTGAGATTAAGCACGAGTATCTTCCTAAGGTAATTATGGCAGCTGATTTTGATACTGCCTGGGACGAATATATGGGAGTTTACAGTTCATGTAAGCCGGAAGACTTCCTCAGTGAAATGCAGGAAATACTGGATACTTATAAATAAAGCGGTAGACTGAAACTGTATTATTTAAGTAACTAAAAAGGCAGTGATAGGTATTCCAAAAAGAAGACTATTGCTGCTTTTTACCTGTAAGGGAGGAGGATATAATGGCACGGGTAAAGGCAAAAAATAATCAAAAGCAAAAGATTACTTGGAAAGAGATAAAAAGGCAGAAGTCTTTGCTTATTATTGCTTTCTTTGTGACAGTTTATGGTATAGTATTTTATTACTGGCCGCTGACCGGATGGATTATGGCTTTCCAAAATTATAAACCCAAAAATGGTATTTGGGGTTCTAAATTTGTAGGGCTTGCTAAATTTAAATTTTTATTTGAGGATGCAACTTTTATAAGGACGATTAGAAACACTTTTTGCATGGGTGCATTGAACCTGTTGACCACTACTATTATGGCAATCTTATTTGCTGTATTATTGAACGAAATCCGCTCATCTATTGCTAAGAAATTAGTGCAGACAATTTCCTATATGCCTCACTTTCTTTCATGGATTATAGTAACAGGTATTTTGCATGATGCGCTTTCCAGCACAGGTATAATTAATGATCTGTTGATGAGGTTTAATATTATTAAACAGTCAATTAATTTCTTTGCACATCCCAAATTCTTCTGGCCTATAGTGGCTTTTGCCAATTGCTGGAAGGAAACAGGCTGGAATGCTATCATTTATCTGGCAGCGATTACGGCTATAGATCCTTGCCTGTATGAGGCGGCTTCTATTGACGGAGCCAGCCGGCTTCAGAAAATTCGTTACATAACGCTTCCGAGTATTAAACCCACAATCATGATTCTGTTACTTATGAATATCGGTAATGTGTTAAATGCCGGATTTGAAGTTCAGTATCTGTTGGGTAACGGTCTGGTACAGAAGGTGTCACAGACGATTGATATCTATGTTTTGAACTGGGGTATCAGTCAGAATGACTTCTCTCTCGGTACTGCAGCGGGTATTTTTAAGAGTGCAGTGAGCATTGCGCTCATTCTGGTATGTAACCAACTGGCAAAACGTGCCGGTGAAGAGCGGCTGTTCTAGGAGGTGGATAAAATGAAAAACAAAGTAAAAAGCTCTATGGAGAGCAAGATATTTACTATATTAAATTCAATCTTTATGATTGCTTTCGTGATTATAACGCTGTATCCGGTTCTGAACACAGTTGCAATTTCTTTTAATGATGGTATTGATGCAGTGAGAGGCGGTATTTATCTGTGGCCCAGAAAATTTGCCATAAAAAACTATCAGACAGTACTTGCTATGGAAAACCTTATTACAGGTGCAAAAATCACTGTGTTAAGGACTGTGATTGGCACAGCCTCTGCATTGATAGTTAATGCACTGCTTGCATATGTGGTAAGCCGTAAAAGATTCCTGTTTAAATCACAGCTTTCTCTTTTCTGGGTAGTAACCATGTATGTGAACGGCGGTCTTATCCCTGTTTTCTTGTTGTATAGAAATCTGCATCTTACCGGTACTTTCTGGGTATATGTAGTTCCCGGTATGGTAAGCGCATGGAACATGCTGGTTCTTCGTACCTATATGCAGGGTCTTCCGGACAGTTTGGAGGAATCTGCGCAGTTGGATGGTGCGGGATACATGACAATCTTTTTTAAGATTATTTCACCTTTATGTAAACCGGTATATGCCACTGTAGTTTTGTTTGTTGCGGTAGGACAGTGGAATTCATGGTTTGATGCCATGATTTATAACAGAATGAAGACTGAATACACCACATTGCAGTATGAGTTGATGAAATTACTTTCTTCGGTAATGCAGCAGAGCGGTAGCGCAGCCGCCGCCAGTGAACGCGGGTCAGCAGCAGCAATTACGCCGCTTACCATACGTGCGGCTGCGACGGTAGTAACTATGCTGCCCATTATATGTTTGTATCCTTTCCTTCAAAGATACTTTGTAACCGGACTTACCATCGGTGGTGTAAAAGAATAAGCAAGAGGGGCTGTTTGATATGCCCCTCCTTTTATTAACATAAGGGCAGTTCGCGAAGCATGATGCCCGTTGTTTATACATCTGGCGGCGCACGTTTCAGATTCCTTCATTATGAAGAATTTCCAGTAATCCGATTATTGGCATGCATCCTAAATCACCGCCATCTCTCTTGCGGACAGAAACACTGTCGGTTTCAAATTCCCTTTCGCCGACTATAAGCATGTAGGGTATTTTTTCCAGCTGCGCTGTTCTTATTTTGTAGCCTATTTTTTCTGCCCTTCCGTCCGTTTCGCATCGCAAGCCTTCATTTTTCAGGGTCATCTCGATTTCTTTTGCGTAATCGTTAAATTTATCTGAAATCGGCAGTATCTTTACCTGCACGGGCGAAAGCCATAATGGGAATTTCCCGGCATAATGTTCAATAAGAATGCCTATGAACCGTTCGATGGAACCGAATACAACCCTGTGTATCATAATGGGACGGTGCTTATTTCCGTCTTCTCCGATATACTCTGCTTCAAAACGCTGTGGCAGCTGAAAATCCAACTGAATTGTCCCACACTGCCATGTTCTTCCGATAGAGTCTTCCAGATGGAAATCAATCTTCGGACCATAAAATGCTCCATCCCCCTCGTTTATGACATAGGGCAGTTTCAAATCATCTAATGCATTTTTTAAACCGTTTGTTGCCATTTCCCAGTCTTCATCACTTCCAATGGAATTCTCCGGTCTTGTAGATAACTCTACGTGATATTTAAATCCAAAATCGGAATAAACCTCATCTATCAGACGCACAACACCTTTTATTTCATCCGGTATCTGTTCCGGCGTCATGAATATATGTGCGTCGTCCTGCGTACAACAGCGGACACGCATAAGACCATGAAGTGTACCGGATTTTTCGTTTCTGTGTATTATCCCCAGTTCACCAATACGCATAGGAAATTCACGATACGAATGCGGTTCCATCTTATATACGAGCATACCGCCCGGACAGTTCATGGGTTTTATGGCAAAATCTGTATCATCAATTACAGTTGTATACATATTTTCCCTGTAATGTTCCCAATGTCCCGATGTTTCCCAAAGCTGACGGTTTAGAATAATTGGAGTTGATATTTCCATATATCCTTCTCTTGTGTGCAGTTTTCTCCAATAGTCAATCAGCAAATTCTTTAAAATCAGTCCCTTTGGGAGAAAGAAAGGAAATCCCGGTCCTTCGTCAAACAACGCAAACAAACCTAATTCTTTTCCTAATTTTCTGTGGTCCCTCTTTTTTGCCTCTTCCAGCCGGTTTAAATATTCTTCAAGCATATTTTCACTTGGAAACGATATACCGTAAATTCTGGTAAGCATTTTATTCTTTTCATCACCGCGCCAGTATGCCCCGGCAACGGACAAGAGCTTAAACGCTTTAATTGCGCTGGTATATGCCACATGGGGACCGGCGCACATTTCCAAATATTCTCCCTGCATATAAAAACTGATTTCCTCATCTTCCGGAAGTTCGTTTAACATTTCAATTTTATATGTTTCGCTTCTTTCTTCCATTTCCTGAATCGCTTTTGCGCGGTCTGACGTAAAGTGCTTTAGCTGTAAATTTTCTTTGACGATTTTTCTCATTTCCGCTTCAATTTCTTCAAAGTTCTCTTCCGAAAAACGGAATGTAAAGTCAAAATCATAGTAAAAACCGTCTGCAATTGCCGGACCTATTGCACATTTAGTATCCGGATACAGTCTTTTTACCGCCTGTGCCAGAATATGTGCAGTCGTATGCCTGAATGCATTTTTTCCTAATTCTTCCTCAAATACTGCTTCCCTGATGGAACCGTCTTTCATTTTGATTTTCATTTTTTCTTTTCCTCCAAATAAAATTTTTATATAACATAAGAAAAGCACTCTTAAAGATACTTTCAATGCATCTTTAAGGGTGCTTATTGCACGGTTCCACCTCAATTTTTCACTTCAGATTCCAACAAATCCTAACCTTTAACGCAGGTGTACGGTAATACTTACTCTACTTTCAATATTACAGCTTGGGAATGGTTTTCACATACAATCCACATAAGCATCTTCCACCAAATGATGCTCTCTCTGTCTGCGATTAATATGCTACTTGTTTCCGTCATCGCTTTTTCTTATGTTATATTGTATAATATAGTAACATTCTGATTTTTGTTTGTCAATAAAAACAGATGTAATTTTATCGTGTTCAGGCATAAAAATCCCCCATTATTACTCAACCTGCGAGTTTGGGCGTAAGCACAAACTTGCGTGTGAAAAATTTATTTTTCACACTATACAACTTATATCAAAACTTTCTATCGGGTGATGTGCTAACATATTCCTTGCAAGGAGGAAAATGATTTGTTTGAGTGGAATGAGACAGTACAGAAAATGATATATTGGATTGAAGCACATTTGACGGAAAATCCATCTCTTTTGGAAATGTCAAATCAGATCGGATATTCGCCTTATTATTGTTCCAATCGTTTTCATGAAATCGTAGGAATGACATTAAAGAGCTATATTGCCGGCAGACGGCTTGCCATGGCTGCTTTGGAAATCCGGGATACAGATGCCCGTATTCTCGATATAGCGATAAAGTATGGATATTCCTCACAGGAGGCTCTGACGAGAGCTTTTATGAGTGCTTTCGGATGTACACCGGCTGCATATCGGAAAAATCCCGTTCCTATTGCTCTTTCCAACTTAAGAGTCGTTTTTCTCCCTGAACATTATATGAGTAAAGGAGAACCTACTATGAGTAAGACATTATTGACAGAAGCGCATGTTCGTGTGGAGCATATTCCGGCACATAAATATGTGGGTATTTGGGATATTGACGCCGCCGATTATGGCGTTTTTTGGAGCAGACGCGATTGCGACAGTATTTGCGGCACAATAGACAGTATGAGTCATGTTTCACATCCGATTGTTACCTGTCACACTGCAGGATGGTTTTATGAAAATGGTAAAAAAGGCTATTTCTATGGATTCGGAGTACCGGACGATTATCAGGGAGTCATCCCGGAAGGGTTTGAAATCAGGGAACTGCCTGCCAGTGATTATCTGGTTTTCTTTCACCCGCCTTTTGATTATCTGAAGGACAATGGTGAGGTAATGGGAAAAGTTGAAGAGTTGGCATGGAATTATGACCCTAAAACTAATGGTTATGAGTGGAATGAGGACGTATGTCAGGATTATCAACGTCATTATCCGGAAGTGATTGGCTATGAGGTGCTGCGTCCGGTACGGAAAGTAAAAGCATAAGATTAAGATTAAGATGTAGTTTATTTATGTACTATATTTTAAAACATGGCAAATTTGGAATCAAAATCCAAATTTGCCATAAATATTTACCATAATTATTAGTTATTGTGTTATTTTAATTTAATAGTAAAGCTCATGTCCTCTCTGAGTGTTTCAGTTCCCTCAATAAATGTTCCTTCCTCATTGTATCCTCCCTCAAATGGGATTAATGTTATATAATCAGAGGAACTATCAAAGTTCTGAATTTCAAATTCTTGTTCATATTCCCACCAGCCGGTTCCTTCATTAAAGACTTTCGGACTGCAAGAGGAATTCATACGCAAATCCCTCGGAGCATATCGGATGCCGTTGCTGTCTTCATAGAAGTATTCCGGCATGTATACAATTTCTAAAGCTTCTTCACTGTAAACAGTCCATTTCAGTCGAAAACTGACTTTTGACGGTGCAACAATCAAATCGCATATTTCCGCTTTGCCGTATGACAGCTCCATAAGTTGATTAGCTGCCGTGCCTGCTCCGCTCAGCTTGTCGGATTTGATTGTAAATGTAAAGTCCTGCTTTGAATTATCCGCCATATAAACCTTCACCGTAACTTCCAGACTTTCCGGTGTAGTAACGGACAGACTGCTGTCCATAACGGTAACTTCACACTGATAAACGCCGCTGCCTTCCTCTGTCTCTGCTACATATTCCAGCCGGTTATCCGTACCGTTGATATAGACATGGTCTCCGAATTCTAATGTTGCCAGTTCTGCACCGGGTTTAGCCCAGAACATAAGCGTCGCTCCGTCATAATATGCGTCTGTTATAGTAAAAAGCGGATTCGCGTCAGAGATTTCTTCTGTATTGTCCTGATTTACAGGAGTCTGTATTTGAATGGTATCGGGATTATCATTAGCGCTAATCAGCTGTTTTTCAGCTCTTGGCCCGTTTATTCCCAGTTCTGACAGCCACTGTTGAACACGGGGAAGCTCCGCCGCCGCTACAGTACCGCAGATTAATGTCAGACATGCTGCGACAGGAATTACAATCTTAGAGATATGAAAATTCCTTATTTTTCCCGAGGTATGTTCTGCTACGGCATTATTTACACATTGCTGAAAGCTCTCAGGTGTGCGTGGGAATTCTTTTTCCAACTCTTCACGAAATGATTTCATAAGCGTTTTCCTCCTCTAAAATGGATTTCAGTAATTTGCGTCCTCTGCTCATGCGGCTTTTCACCGTTCCTTCACCCGTGCGCATGATTCGGGCAATTTCTTTTACGGAATAGCCTTCCAGATAATACAGTACAATGGTCAGCCTATACTCCTTTTTCAAGCGTAACAAAGCTTTATACAGCTCCGAATAGTCTTCTGTTTCATATTCCTGTTCCTGCTCGTAGTCTGACAGCGGTACTAATTTCTTTTGCTTTCTTAAGATATTGCAGCATTCGTTGATGAGTATCCGGGTGAGCCAGGTTTTGGCATATTGCTCCTGCTTAAGAGTATGCAGTTTCGCAAAAGCTGTGGCAATCGCTTCCTGTACGGCATCCTCGCAATCAGCGTCATTTTGTAAGATAGACTTGGAAATATGATAGAGACTGTCCGTTGCATCGAGCACAATTTTTGCAAATTCATTTTTGTTCATTCTAATAACTATTCTCCTTTCTCAACCTGCGAATTTGTGCCCTCAAGCACAAATTTGCGTGTGAAAAATTTATTTTTCACACTGTTTTCCTCCTCTCTGCTTATTAGAGGAACCAACTTGGGAAAAGGTTGCATTATTAGTGTTGTTTCATTATACTATATTTACTGAAATGAGATGGTTATTTAATGCGAGGAGATTAAACATGAATATTTACGAAGCATTCCCGGTATTAGAAAACGAAAATTTCAAATTAAGATTAGTAGAAAATGAAGATTGTACGACATTATAACGCTTATAACACCCCATATTCCGGAGATGCTGGGGTGTGACGGTATTCTTACCAAAGTTCCCATCTATGCAGTAGAAAGAATGAAAGCGATTCAGAAAGCGGGCTTCGCTGAATCAGAACATTTGTTGATAGGTAAGACAGGATATGCTTATGATGGGTATTGGACGATGAAATGATTCACCAAATCTCAATAAGGATAGTACGAGGCGGAAATTATGAATATAAAAAAATGTGAGTTAAAAGATGCAGGAACATTAGCAATATTAAATAAACAATTAATAGAAGATGAAAAAAGCGATAATCCTATGAATGTTAAGGAACTTGAAGAAAGAATGAAAAGTTTTTTGACAACTGATTATCAGGCATATTTTTTCGAAGTGCATGATAACATTGTTGGATATGCGCTTGTGAAAACAACATGTACGCCATTGTATCTAAGACAATTTTTAATTGACAGAAAGTATCGAAAAAAGCATTATGGAACAGAAGCTTTTCATTTGCTGATGAGACAGCTTGGTGTAGATAATATTGATATAGAGGTTTTGCCATGGAATGAAGAAGGAAAAAGCTTTTGGGAAAGCTGTGGTTTCAGGGAAATTAGCAGGTATATGAGATATAGTGAATAAATTATTTATGCATTGTGTAAAAAATTGACAGTAAGGAGATTTAAAGGATAATGGAGTTGAATACGGAACGACGAGTGGTTCATTGTGAGAACGATGATATTTTATATTTTCTTACAAGAAAACCGGTTAAAAATGTTAATTTAAGAATAAAGCCGGATGGTAAAGTTCTGGTATCAGCAAATGATAGCATTCCGATAAAATTTATAGATGACTTTATTATAAATAAGCAACGATATATTTTATCAGTATTGACAAAGTATGAAGGAAAGCGAAATTTAATTCAAATTTTTCCTAAAAAATATGTTAGTGGCGAGAATTATGATTTACTTGGTAAAGGTCTTAGGTTAAAAGTATAAGAGTGTAAAGAAGAAGCTGTGTATACAGATGGAGTGTATATTTTTCTTAAGGTGAAAAATAGAAATGATTTTCGGCATAAGGAAATGCTAATGTCAAGATGGCTTAAGCAATATCAAAATATGGTGTTTGAGAAAATAATGCAAGAAAAATATACATTGTTTCAAAAGTATAAAGTACCTTATCCGAAACTTAGAGTTCGATATATGACGTCAAGATGGGGGTCGTGCCAACCGAAAAAAGGTATTATTACTTTGAATAGTCAATTAATAACGGTTCCGAGAAATTGTATTGAATATGTGGTGTTACATGAGTTTGTGCATTTTATACATCCAAATCATTCAAGACAGTTTTGGAATTTTGTTACAATGATGATGCCGGATTGGAAGGAACGTAGGGCAGAACTAGAAAAAAGAATATAAAGATTTGGAGTGAATGGTATGGCTAAGGATTTAACAACATCACAAATTGATAGACAGAACATATTGAATAATAGATTTGCATTGGAAGAAATTAGAAATACATCAAATATAAAGGGAATAATGTTTGAAAATAAGATGTATTTAACAAAAAACATGGTAGCTGCTTTTTTTGAAGTGGACATAAGAACAATAGAAAGATATGTGGCTGCAAATATTGAAGAATTGACTCAAAATGGTTATGAAATTTTGAAGGGAAAACGATTAAAGGAGTTTCTGGAGCTAATAAAGGAATTTGATGAACCTGGCATAGATATGGGAAGCATTAGTTCTAAAACGACTCAGCTTGCAATATTTGATTTTAGATGTTTTTTGAATATATCAATGTTGCTTGTGGAAAGCGAAAATGCTCGTGTGCTAAGACAGGCAATGTTAAACATTGTCATAGATTTAATAAATCAAAAAACAGGTGGCTCAACAAAGTATATTAATCAAAGAGATAGGGATTTTTTGGGGGCTTATCTACAGGAAGATGATTATAGAAAAGAGTTTACTGATGCTTTAGATGAATGTGTGGCTATGGATCAGTTTAAATATGCAATTTTTACAAATATGATTTATCAAAGTATCTTCAAGGAGAATGCAAAAGAATATAGAGATATATTGAAATTGAAGAAAAACGATAAAACAAGAGATACTTTTTATAGTGAGATATTAGATTTGGTAGCTTCATATGAATGTGGATTAGCTAATATTATTCGAAAGAAGTATGATGAATTAGGAAGAAGGCTTGATAACTGGGAAGTAAGGCAATTATTCAGGGAATTTGAAGAATTGCCACATTGGAAACCGCTTATTTTAAGCGCAAGAACTAAAATGTCGAGTAGAGATATGGCTTTACGAGATGCGTTTCATCATCAGCTTGAGTTGTATGTTAAACCGCTGGATATGGCTGAATATGAGAAGTTTTTAGGCGTAGAATCTGAGCAGGTAGCTAAACTCATGGATGAAAATCGTGATGTTTTAAAACGATTAAAGGAGCGTGGCTAAATGGCGGAGATTAGATATTTGACGATAGAAGATGTTATACAAATACATCGGTCAACGATTAATCACAGTGGAGGTGGTGATATTGGCGATTTGGATTTAGGGAAAATGGAAAGTGTTTTGTTCCATATTCAAAATGATGATTATTATCCAGAGTTTATAGATAAAATTGTTCATTTGTTCTTTTGTGCATGTAAATTTCACTGCTTTACAGATGGAAATAAGAGAATTGCAATTACAATAACAGCGGTCTTTTTGTTAAATAATGGGTACATGGCAAGTGGAAATTTGTATTTTAGAGAGATGGAAAATATTAGTTATCATGTTGCGGCAGGACATATTGATGAAAATTTGCTGAGAAAATTGATGATTGCAATATTGAACAGAACATTTGATGAAGATGAAGAATTGAAGCTAGAGTATTTCAATGCAATATCAGTTGAAGATGTATTTTATTAGTACTTTTGCTCCCGACATTTATGTCGGGAGCAGATTAATCCATAATATTTTTATAAATTATTCACATATCCCCCACCCCGTAAGGTTGAATTTATATAGCAAATCTGCTACAATATAACTTGGTATTTTCTGTAAAAAGGAAATTAAGCTGCATTTTGGCATGACTGGGACATAATAAACCGGTATGCGTGATTATGCACAGATGGGAGTAAAGATGGGCGTAGTACAGAAAATTTTTGGAACACATAGTGAAAGAGAGATAAAGCGGATTAACACTTTGGTTGATCAGATCGAATCACTCAGAGATTCAATGATGGCTCTAAGTGATGAACAATTAAAGGACAAGACCGGAGAATTTAAGAAGCGTTTAGAGGATGGTGAGACTCTGGACGATATACTTGTTGATGCGTATGCGGTAGTGAGGGAAGCGGCCAGGCGTGTACTTGGAACAGAGCATTATCATGTACAGCTTATCGGCGGCATCATTCTCCATCAGGGGCGTATAGCCGAGATGAAAACAGGTGAAGGTAAGACACAGACATGTCTTTTGCCGGCATATCTTAATGCACTGGAAGGAAAAGGCGTACATGTTGTTACTGTCAATGATTATCTGGCAAAACGTGATGCGGAGTGGATGGGACAGGTTCATGAGTCTCTGGGTCTGACAGTCGGCGTCGTATTAAACAGTATGAAACCGGAGGAACGCCGGGAAGCATATAAATGTGACATTACCTATGTGACTAACAATGAACTGGGTTTTGATTATCTGCGTGACAACATGGTTATATATAAAGAGCAGCTTGTACTCAGGGATTTGCACTACGCGATCATCGATGAGGTTGACTCCGTTCTGATTGATGAGGCAAGAACACCGCTTATCATTTCAGGACAGAGCGGTAAATCAACTAAACTCTATGAGGCGTGTGATATTCTTGCCAGACAGCTCACCCGTGGAGAAGATATGGAAGAACTGTCCAAGATGGATGCCATAATGGGGGTGGAGCGTGAAGAGACAGGCGACTTTATTGTGAATGAAAAGGATAAAGTAGTCAATCTGACGCAGCAGGGTGTGTCTAAGGTGGAGCGGTTCTTCCAGATTGAAAACCTTGCGGATCCGGAGAATATTGAAATCCAGCACAATATTATTTTGGCGCTGCGTGCTCATAATTTGATGTTCCGCGACCAGGATTATGTGGTAAAAGACGATCAGGTATTGATTGTAGACGAATTTACAGGACGTATCATGCCGGGGCGGCGTTATTCCGACGGTCTGCATCAGGCGATTGAAGCTAAGGAGCATGTAAAGGTCAAAAGGGAGAGCAAGACGCTTGCAACGATTACTTTCCAGAATTTCTTTAATAAGTTTGAGAAAAAAGCAGGTATGACAGGTACTGCCCTGACAGAGGAAAAGGAATTCCGCGATATCTACGGCATGGATGTTATAGAGATTCCCACGAATAAACCGGTTGCCAGAACGGACAGGCAGGATTCTGTGTACAAGACCAGAAAGGAAAAGCTGAATGCTATTGTAGAGGCAATCATAGAGGCGCATGCCAAAGACCAGCCTGTGCTGGTTGGTACAATTACGATTGAAGCTTCTGAAGAACTGAGCGCTCTTTTGAAAAAGAGGGGAATTAATCATAAAGTATTGAATGCGAAGTTCCATGAAATGGAGGCGGAGATTGTAGCGGATGCAGGTATCCATGGCGCTGTGACGATAGCAACCAACATGGCAGGCCGTGGTACGGATATCAAACTGGATGATGAATCCAGAGCCGCAGGCGGTCTTAAGATTATCGGTACGGAGCGGCATGAGTCGAGGCGTATAGATAATCAGCTTCGCGGACGTTCCGGAAGGCAGGGTGATCCCGGTGAATCGAGATTCTATATTTCTCTGGAAGATGATCTGATGAGACTTTTCGGTTCCGAGAGAATGATATCGATGTTCAATGCGCTGGGCATTCCGGAGGGACAGGAGATAGAGCATGGCGCGCTGACTAAAGCGATTGAGTCTGCGCAGAAGAAGATAGAGAACAATAACTTCGGAATCAGAAAGAATCTGCTTGAATATGATCAGGTCATGAATGAGCAGAGAGAGATTATATATGAAGAGAGAAGGCGCGTGCTCAATGGCGAAAGCATGCGGGATGCTATCTATAAGATGATTACGGATACCGTGGAAAACTGTATTGACATATGCATCGGAGACGACAGCGATTTTGAGGAATGGAATTTCGGTGAATTAAATTCTTTGCTGCTTCCGATAATACCTCTTAAGCCTTTAAATGCAGACAGGGTTTTGAAACCGAAGAAGAACAGCTTAAAGCAGCAGTTAAAAGAAGAAGCGGTCAAGCTGTATGAAAGCAAGGAAGCGGAATTCCCTGAGCCGGAGGCTATACGTGAAATAGAACGTGTTATTTTATTGAAAGTAATTGACAGGAAATGGATGGATCATATTGATGATATGGACCAGCTGCGTCAGGGAGTCGGTTTACAGGCATACGGACAGAGAGACCCTCTCGTGGAATATAAAATGAGCGGTTATGAGATGTTCGATGAAATGACGCAGAATATCAAAGAAGAAACAGTTCGTCTGCTGTTCCGCGTTCGCATTGAGCAGAAAGTCGAAAGAGAGCAGGTAGCCAAGGTGACCGGAACAAATAAGGATGATTCCGCTCCCAAAGCACCTGTTAAGCGTGCCGATTCTAAAGTATATCCTAACGACCCGTGTCCATGCGGTTCCGGAAAAAAATATAAACAGTGCTGCGGCAGGAATAAGGCATAAATATTTCTAAAGCAGCAAAGGAATATACTAAAAAACTATGTTGAATTGATTTATTTTAATTATGAAAGAGGGTGACGTTATTGGTAGAATTAGATAATATGAAGCTTGAGCTTCAGGGTTATGAGAGTCCATTAGCGGAAGTGAGGGATTCACTTTAACTTAACCGCTAAGGAGAAGAGAATTGAAGAACTGGATATGGAAATGCAGGAGCCGGGATTCTGGGATGATCCGGAGAAGTCCAATCAGAAGATGAAGGAAGCTAAGAACCTTAAAGATGTCGTGGATACGATGAGGGGATTAGAGAGCCGGTATGAAGATATAATGACGCTCATTGAAATGGGATACGAGGACAATGATCCTGCTATTATTCCCGACCTCAGTGAGGAACTGGAAGCATTCAAAGAAGCCTTTGAAACGATTAGGATCAATACGCTGTTGTCCGGCGAATATGATAAAAATGATGCTATTTTAAAATTGAATGCCGGAGCCGGCGGAACAGAGAGCTGTGACTGGTGCAGTATGTTGTATCGTATGTATACCAGATGGGCGGAAAGAAAAGGCTTTTCATTGGAGGTGCTCGACTATCTGGACGGTGATGAAGCCGGAATTAAGTCCGTAACTTTTCAGATTAACGGTGAAAACGCCTATGGATATCTGAAATCCGAAAAGGGCGTGCATCGGCTGGTGCGTATTTCACCTTTTAACGCACAGGGAAAACGACAGACTTCTTTTGTTTCATTGGACGTTATGCCGGACATTGAAGAGGATTTGGACGTAGAAATAAAGGATGAGGATATCCGGGTAGACACCTACCGAAGCAGCGGTGCAGGCGGTCAGCATATAAACAAAACTTCGTCTGCAATACGAATTACGCATTTCCCGACAGGAATCGTAGTAACGTGTCAGAATGAGCGGAGCCAGCACATGAACAAAGATAAAGCAATGCAGATGCTGAAAGCAAAACTGTATATGCTCAAACAGGAAGAAAACGCTGAAAAACTCTCTGATATCCGCGGAGATGTAAAGGAAATCGGCTGGGGTAATCAGATTCGCTCATATGTCATGCAGCCATATACAATGGTCAAAGACCATAGAACGAACGAAGAATCAGGCAATGTGGATGCAGTTATGGATGGGGCGATTGACCCTTTTATCAATGCATATTTGAAATGGAAAAGTGTCGGACATTAATCCGACACTTGCTTTTTCTTCATTAAGTCCAGAAAGAATTCTGTGTAAGTTGTATTCATATACGGTACAATCCAGAGCCATGCAATTCCACAAGATAACAGTCCGAGCAACAGTAAGGGTATGAAACTTGCCGTAAGGTAGAAGAGTCTTCCTTTGCTGCCTTTCATCAGCTTTCTGCTGGTAGATAATAATTTGCTGACAGAATATTCCGGAAAATCATGCAGCAGATAAAATGTCTGTGAATAAATAAGAAAAATCATCACTGTTACCACATAATATAGAATCATAGCCAGATAGTTAAATAATATAAGCGTTGAATTTTCCGGATAAAGCAGCAGCAAATAAGTCAAAATTGTTTGGGGAATCATGGAAATGTAAATCCACATGGAAAGATACAACTGAATCAATACTGCTTTATTTGGAAACAGTTTAAATCCATAGAAAACATCGCTTAATGTAACGGGTCTTCCGCAGACCAGTTTTAAATAAAAATATTTTTCTCCCGAAGTAAACAGACCTGTCAGAACAGAAATCACAAAGGAAATTATAAAATTTAAAACAATCCCGTAAATTGTTTCTTTATTCAGAAATATTGTCGAATAATAAGAAACAAATAATGTAATCAGATTAACAATGACACAAGCGCCGATAGTTACTCCGTATTTCCCAAACAGATGCTCTTTAGCGAAAGCTTTTAATTCTTCTGAAGATTTAAATTTATTTAAGTTATCCATAAAATGTACTCCAAATAATTTTTAACATGCAATATCAACATTCATTCCGAGATACTTGTTTGCGGCATCGGAAGATTTCATTTCTTTCTGATAAGGGTTTTCCTCATTATAATAACGAATCTGGGTGGAAGTGGTTCCGCCTGAAACATAGGTGCGGCCGCACTCCGGACAAACGGCTGTATGAATGGCAACATTACATGACATAACCTTGCCGTTATTCTGAGCCGCCTTCTTATAAGCGTTGGAAACATGCTCCTGCTCATGGCTCCTAACCTTGGACGCGGCAGCATTAGGAGAAATATGGGTGGCTGATTTGAAAGAAACATTTTCGTCAGAGCCATCCTGATACTTGCGGTTGCTGCAGGTTTCACACTCAGCCGGAGAAGACTCGCGTCCCGCTTGTTTTTTGGTTGACTGACCGGGGTTGCGGATTATATGTTGACCGCTGTCTTCACTGTCTGTCTGTGTTGGCACAGAACTGCCTGCATAGCCTTCATAGGCAGCAGATGGATATATATTATATGAATTTGCCCAAGGATTGACTCCGTTTACCATATATTGCTCCTTTCCGAAAGAAAAACTAATCAGTATAACCGCTGTCTTCTAAAATTTCTTCTATCATTTCATCAAGAGTCTGCCCATATTGTTCTTCATACATTTGGTTGACCTGCGCTCTGACATAATCATTGGTGTAATAAAGAGCAACACAGCCGATTATCAGCAGTGCATTTGAAACTAAGCCGATTATTGCACATATAATACCGATTCGTGCCTTGTTGAGCATTTTCTGCAGTCTGCCTTTGGAAAGAAGGGCAAGCACGATTGCTATGCTTCCCGTGATAAAAGCAGGATAAATAGTAAATGTAAAGCAGGAAATAATGGAAATAATACCGAGAACCATAGCGGCAGTGGCTAATTTGCTGCCCGGCTCCGAAACATTCACCGGGTAGGCATAGCGTCCGTAATTGGGATTGCAGCCGTTGTTATTATAGTTGTAGCCATTGTTGTAACCATTATTGCTGTAGTTGTTATTATAGTTATAATTGCTGTTAGTATAATTATTATAGCCACTGTTACCATAACTATTGTTATTGTATCCGGAATTTCCACTCTGCACCGGATTTCCGCCCTGCGCTGTGTTTCCGCCCTGTGTCGGATTTCCGTAATATGGATTACCGCTGCTGTTTGCGTAAGGGTTACCATTCGGATAAGTGGGAGCGGAGCTGTTTTGATATGGATATCCGCCTTCGTTTCCGTATGGCTGCTGAACCTGATATGAAGATTGAGCGCTGCTTTCGTATGGCTGCTGGACCTGATACGGAGATTGGGCGCTGCTTTCGTATGGCTGCCGGACCTGATATGGAGATTGGGCGCTGCTTTCGTATGGCTGCCGGACCTGATACGGAGATTGAGCGCTGCTTTCGTATGGCTGCCGGACCTGATACGGAGATTGAGCGCTGCTTTCGTATGGCTGCTGAACCTGATACGGAGATTGCGCACCGCTGTCATATGACGTCTGCTCCTGCTCTGAAACACTGTTTGTGTTCTGTGCAGCGTCTTCGTCCGGTAGGTCAAACTGATTAGCGCCATTTGGAGTGTTATTTATATTATTCTGATTATCATTATCCGTTTCCGGTGTCGTATTCTGGTAAAAGTCCATAAATTATTCTCCCGCATTCGCCATACGTATTCTTATGGTTAATTATTGTTATTATATCATGACTAAAAGAGAAGTTCAAGCGTTGCATCTACATGAAAAATTAGGTATAATGTAGTAGTTGTCATAGTCAGGACATACTGTTACGGCTATGGTACGTTTACAAGAAAACGTTAGGAGTTATAACGCATGGATATTATTTTAAAGCTAAAAGAAGAACTGAAAGTAGAAAAATGGCAGGTGGAAGCTGCCGTAAAATTGATTGATGAAGGAAACACGATTCCTTTTATCTCCAGATACCGTAAAGAAGCAACCGGAGCATTGAATGATGAAGTGCTGCGTAATCTGTATGAGCGTCTTACATATCTGCGGAATCTTGAAGAAAAGAAGGAGCAGGTTATAAAGAGTATTGAGGAACAGGGTAAGCTGACGGAAGAACTTAGGGAAAAAATCGTTGCTGCGGAAACAATGGTGGTTGTAGATGACCTGTACCGCCCGTATCGGCCGAAGAGAAAAACAAGGGCGAGCGTGGCGAAGGAAAAGGGACTTGAAGGTCTGGCGGATTATATCATGGCTCAGGAAGCAGCTGCGCCGATTGAAGAGGAGGCTGCGAAATATCTTCGCGAGGATGAAGACGAGGCTAAGTCGGTGAAGAGCGTTGAAGACGCAATTCAGGGAGCAAAGGATATTATTGCGGAGATGATTTCCGATGAGGCGGATTACAGAATATATATCAGAAATATTACGACGGAAGAAGGAAAACTCGTCAGCACTGCCAAAGACGAAAAAGCCCAGAGCGTATATGAGATGTACTATAATTATGAAGAGCCTGTAAAAAGAGCGGCAGGCCACCGTATTCTGGCGCTCAACAGGGGAGAGGCAGAGAAGTTCCTGATAGTTAAGGTTGTTGCACCGGAAGAACGCATTTTACAGTATTTGCGCACTAAGATTATTAAAAATAACAATAGTGTCACGACCCCGATTTTGGAAGAAGTAATATCTGACAGTTATGACAGGCTTATTGCCCCGGCAATAGAGCGGGAAATTCGGAATGATTTGACGGAAAAAGCCGAAGATGGCGCGATTTCCGTATTCGGCAAGAATCTTGAACAGCTTCTGCTGCAGCCGCCGATTGCAGGTAAGGTAGTGCTTGGCTGGGACCCGGCATTCAGAACAGGCTGTAAACTGGCAGTAGTAGATGCGACAGGCAAGGTTCTGGATACAAAGGTGATTTATCCGACGGCTCCACAGAACAAAGTTGCAGAAGCCAAGGCAGAGTTGAAAAAGTTAATAAAGAAATACAATGTATCCCTGATTTCCGTGGGAAACGGAACAGCCTCAAGAGAATCGGAACAGGTCATAGTAGAACTTCTCAAAGAACTGGACACGCCTGTGCAATATGTGATTGTGAATGAGGCCGGAGCCTCCGTTTATTCTGCGAGTAAACTTGCGACGGAAGAATTTCCGAATTTTGATGTGGGACAGAGAAGTGCAGCTTCCATTGCAAGAAGACTGCAGGATCCTCTTGCAGAGCTTGTTAAAATAGATCCTAAATCTATTGGTGTCGGTCAATACCAGCATGATATGAATCAGAAGAAGCTTAGCGATGCCCTTAGCGGTGTTGTAGAAGACAGCGTTAATAAGGTAGGAGTAGACCTGAATACGGCATCGGCTTCATTGCTTGAGTATGTTTCCGGCGTAACCAAGGTAATCGCAAGGAATATCGTGGATTACAGGGAAACAAACGGCCGTTTTACAAATAGGAATCAATTGCTGAAGGTTGGCAAGCTTGGACCGAAGGCCTTTGAGCAGTGCGCGGGCTTTATGCGGATTACGGACGGAGACAATCCACTTGATGCTACAAGCGTTCATCCTGAATCCTATGAAGCAGCTAAAAAACTTCTGGACAAGATGGGATTAACTATGGCGGATGTCAGGGAAGCACAGAAAAAAGCTGCCGCTGAGAAAGCAGCAGGCAAAAAAGCTCCTGTAGTCAAGGAAAAACCGAAAAAACAGAAAGAAATTGTTATACGCAACACCAATACGGCTATGGGAAAAGCGCTTGCAGCGGCAATGGGCAGCGTTTCACTCGATACTGCTGTGCAGACTGTGGAGAAACCGGAAACGGCTGTAAGCAGTCTGGAGAAAAAAATCAAAGATAAAAAGAAACTTGCAGAGGAGCTCGGAATCGGCGAGATTACCCTGACAGATATATTGAAGGAATTGGAAAAACCGGCAAGGGATCCTCGTGATGACATGCCTGCACCTATTTTAAGAAGTGATGTACTGGATATGAAGGATTTGAAACCTGGCATGATTTTAAAAGGCACTGTCCGCAATGTTATTGACTTTGGCGCATTCGTGGATATAGGTGTGCATCAGGATGGTTTAGTGCATGTTTCACAGATGACAGACAAATTTATCAAGCATCCGCTTGAAGCTGTCAGTGTCGGAGATGTGGTTGATGTGCAGGTTCTTTCCGTAGATTTGGAGAAAAAACGAATTGGGCTGACGATGAAGATAGGGAAGGATGCCCAATGATCAATAATTAAGGTTATGTTAAGGTTGAAGGAAGCTTGGATTAAGATGAATTTGCTATATTCTTATCACAAGCTTCTTTTTACATTTTAGGAAATTACGCTGCAGCGCAGTGCGACGTCAGTGAGAATGATAATAAAGATTTCCGTAAGAAATTTTTATTATAATTTTAAGAATTTTTTTGAAGGTAATTAATGGAAGACTGTCGTTATATATTGTATACTGAAAACGTTGTTATATAAAACGAAACATATGTTATGTAATATGAGCGAGAAAGGAAAATTCATGGGCGCATTGGTAGAAGTCCGGGATATCTGCAAGGTATACAATCCCGGAGAAAATGAGGTCAGGGCTTTGGACCATGTCAGCCTGACAATTAATGAAAAGGAATTCGTAGCTATTATCGGGCAGTCAGGCTCGGGAAAATCTACATTAATGAATATGCTGGGATGTCTGGATGTACCTACAAGCGGTGAATATTATCTGCATGGTCAGAACGTGTCCAATATGAGCGACAATGAGCTGTCGGATGTGCGGAATAAGGAAATAGGCTTTATTTTTCAGGGCTTTAACCTGATTGCTGGACTGACAGCGCTGGAAAATGTGGAATTGCCGCTTATTTACAGGGGAGTGGGTAAGCGGGAACGGCTGAGGCTTGCGGATACCGCGCTAAAGCAGGTAGGGCTGGAAAACAGGAAAGACCATAAACCTTCTGAAATGTCGGGCGGACAGCAGCAGCGTGTAGCGATAGCCAGAGCCATTGCGCAGGCGCCTCCGATCATTCTTGCCGACGAGCCTACCGGAAATCTGGATTCAGGCTCCAGCAAGGAGATTATGGGAATATTGAGAACATTAAATGAAGAAGGAAGAACGGTAATTCTGATTACGCATGATAATGAAATAGCAAATCAGGCTAAGCGGATTATTAAGATTATTGACGGAAAGATTGTTCATGATTCCGGATGTTAGAATGTGTCTTCTGATAAAGGACAGTTGTAGTAATACATAAAACGGGAGGGTAAAATTATGGAAAAGAAAGAAGAAGAGGGAAAAGTACCTATGGACCAGTCAAAGAAGAAAAAAATAAAAAAGATAATAAGAAGAATTATTATCGGAGTAGTTATTATTGCTATTATTGCTTTTACAGCCATAAATTCCATTATGGCGAAAAATGCACCGACAGTCGTATTTGTTACCCCGGTTGAAAGAGATGATGTCGAGCAGGTCTTCAGCACGAGCGGAACGGTGAAAACGGAAGAGAGTAAGGTATATTTTTCAACTATGGCAATTGAAATCGCTCAGGTGAATGTGGCGCCGGGAGACAATGTGAAAAAGGAACAGATGCTTTTGGCATATGATTCGGATGCGCTGGAGAATGAAAAACTGCTGGCACAGCTGCGGATAGAGGCTAACGAGGGCGGCTACACAAGTTCCATTTCCAAGAACAATGAATACATAAGAGAGCTCGGGGAAGCTGATTTTAATCTGGATATACTGGAACTTCAGATTGAATATGCAGAAAGCTGCATAAAGGAACTGAATAAGAAGATTACGGATAAGCAGGACAGTCTGTCTAAGGAAGGAACTAATCTGCAGATATCGCTCATAGATTGGTCGGATGATCCGTTTTCTGAAGAATACATGGAATTACAGAAGCAGATTCAGCGAAATTCTTATGAGCAGCAGCATAATAAAGAAATTGAAGATTGGCAGAGCCAGATAGAATCGTATCAGGAAACCGTTACTGCCTGCAAAGAATATAAGGCTGAGATGGAAAGTCAGAAAAACACCTCTGAAAACAGTATTCTGGACAGTGGAAGCAAGGAACAGATGTCGGCCAACAGGCAGATAGAAAATATCAATGCAACAGAGATTCTGACATCGATAGAAGAGATAGAAAACGGCATACTTGCCGATTTTGACGGAGTTGTAACGGAGCTTAACGTTGTGGAAGGCGATACTCCTATGGCGGGAGCACAGATGCTTGTACTTGAGAGCACTGAAAAGGTTAAGGTAGAGATTTCCGTATCTAAATACGATTTAGAAAAAATAGCGTTGGGGCAGGAAGCGGAAGTGACTATTGCCGGAAATACATATAACGGCGTTGTGTCGAAGATAAACGGTATGGCAACGACAAACGCCAGCGGTGCCGCTGTGGTAGGTGCGGAAATTCAAATAAAAAATCCGGATACCAATATTTTCCTTGGAGTCGAAGCAAAGATAAAGATTAATACTTCTGTTGCAAAACAGGTGCTGGTTGTGCCGATAGAAGTTGTGAACAGCGATAAGGAAGGCGATTTCGTCTATGTGTCAGAGGACGGTATATTGCTGAAAAAACGCATTGTTACGGGAATTTCATCCGATAGTTATTATGAGGTTAAGGAAGGTCTGAATGAAGGGGATCAGGTGGTTAGTAATGTGACGGTGGATATGGTTGAGGGAATGGCAGTCACAGCCGTTTCGGAAGATTGATTCCTGTTTTGGTTCGGCTAAGGGATAAAGGGAGTATATATAGATGGCACAGATATTTGAATATATTAAAATTGCCTTAATGAATATTAAAAGTAATAAAGGACGCTCTGTTCTTACCATGCTGGGTATTATCATAGGTATTGCATCAGTGATTATGATCATGGCAATCGGAAACGGAGTAAGAGAGCAGATTAATGATGAACTGGAAAGCATCGGCAGCGGGTTAATCGAGTTGATGCTGGATACCACATTGGAAAGCACTACCATGAGGTTCTCACAGGAAGACTTTGACCTTATTCAGGAAAAGGTCGGGCATGTGAAGGGCGCTACTCCGGTTATGGGTGCATGGGGAACGGCCGAAGGACCTAAGGGCAACTTTGAAGCCATGGCAGCGGCGGGAAATGAAGGCTTGCAGTATTATTCAGGTAATGGCGGTATAATTGTCAAAGGAAGGTATTTTACAAAGGCGGATGCAGAGAGCGGCAACAGGGTATGTGTGATTCCTGAAAGCAGCGCAGTAAGTTTGTTTGGAACGGCAGATGTGGTAGGCTTAAGCTTTGAATTAACATTATATGGAGATTCGCAGGAACTGACCATAGTGGGCATTCGTGAAGACAACGCTACAAGCTTTGTAAACAGTGGCACAAATCAGACTGTTAATGTAGAGCTTCCGATATCTGTAATGGGTAATGACTTCTATTTTTATATTGATGAATTCAGTGATATGCTGATTTTTGCCGAATCTACTGAATACTGCACGGAAGTGGCACAGAATTCAGTGAGATTGTTGGAGAATAAATATCAGGTGCGGGGCGAGAATCAGATTATGGTACAAAGTATTACTGATATGTCAGCAGAAGTAGGCAGTATTTTGGGAATTGTTACGGTTTTTGTTTCTCTTGTTGCAGCAATATCGCTGCTGGTAGGCGGAATCGGCGTTATGAACATAATGCTGGTATCTGTGACCGAGCGCACAAGGGAAATCGGTATACGTAAGGCATTGGGGGCAAGAACAGGCTCTATCTTACTGCAATTTCTGGCAGAAGCCGGAATTATAACTATGCTCGGCGGCGTTATAGGAATTGTACTTGGTATAATGCTTGGCAATCTTATATGTTCCATTATCGGGCTTACTGCGAGTACACAAATATCTACAATTATCGGCGCTACTTTGTTCTCTTCCGCTGTCGGTATTTTCTTCGGCATCTATCCTGCCAAAAAGGCGGCGAAATTGAGCCCGATTGAAGCGCTTCGACATGAATGAGAATATTTCCTATAGGATATAGTCTCATAGGATATAGGCTTGCACTTTGTCCGAATTTCAGTATAATAGATATTAATGTAATTATAGAAAAGCACCTGCAACGTAGGTGTTTTTCACCTTATAGGAAATTACGCCGCAGTGTAAATCAATCCAATGAGAATGCGAAGCATTCTCTTAATCGTCGCTGCCGAGCGACGATTTTTCACAGTATGGACAATTCATGGATACAGCCGGGAAGGACGAAGGGCAGGCTCAATATGGAAATTGAATTTGATGTAAAAATGAAAGCAGGAATTTTGTATGACTATATGATGCATCATACTTTCAGCAGTTTTTCCGGTGTATTCGGAGCTGTTGTCGGCGCATTGATGGTTATTGCTTTTTTTTCAAATAAACAGATACTCTTTCTGGCAGCGGGAGTGATTATTCTCATTTACCAGCCTTGGACGCTTTTTCTGCGTTCCAGACAGCAGATGGTGAACAACCCGGCATTTAAGAAGCCGCTGCATTACAAGCTGACAGAAGAGGGAATCGTGGTATCTCAGGAGGATGCGACGGAAAGCCAGAAATGGGAAGATATGTATAAGGCTGTTTCTACAGGCAGCAGCATCATTGTATATACCTCGCGGATAAACGCATGCATTTTTCCGAAAAAAGATCTTGGAGAGAATAAGTATAAAGTGATAGAAATGATTTCTACTCATATGCCGGCGAAAAGGGTAAAGATTAAAGGGTAAAGAATAAAGTTTAAACAGGAAATTGGCTGCTGATAAGGGTGCGAAGATGAAGCAGATTGTTGAAACTCATAGTACACAGGAAACATTTGAATTCGGGAAAAAAATAGGAGAGCGTGTAAAGGCGGGTGAGGTATATTCCCTGATTGGAGATTTGGGAGTAGGTAAGACCGTTTTTACACAAGGCGTAGCAAACGGATTGGGAATTAAGGAATCCGTGAACAGCCCTACTTTTACAATTTTGCAGGTCTATGACGAGGGCAGACTGCCTTTTTACCATTTCGACGTATATCGAATCGGAGATATTGAGGAAATGGATGAGATAGGTTATGACGAATACTTCTATGGAGACGGAGTATGCCTTATTGAATGGGCGAATCTGATTGAAGAGATACTGCCGGAAAAATATATAAGAATTACAATTGAGAAAAATCTTGAAAAAGGTTTTGATTACAGGAAAATTACGTTTGAAGAGATTAATTGAGAGGAGCAGGGGTATCAGAATGAGGTTGGTCGCGTTAGATAGTTCGGGGTTGGTGGCTTCCGTAGCTGTTATAGAAGATGATATACTGGCTGCAGAATATACCATTCAATATAAAAAGACGCATTCGCAGACTTTACTGCCGATGCTTGATGAAATCCGTAATATGATAGAACTTGATTTTGATAAGGTGGATGGCATTGCGGTCGCGGCAGGACCGGGGTCTTTTACGGGACTTCGTATTGGTTCTGCGACAGCAAAAGGACTGTCTTTAGCGGCGGACATACCGATTGTGGCAGTTCCGACGGTGGAGGGTCTTGCTTATAACTTATACGGAACCGATAAAATCGTGTGTCCAATCATGGACGCTAAAAGAAATCAGGTCTATACGGGGATTTATGAGTTTGTAAAAGATGGTGACACCTATAGCTTACATAGTATAAAAGAGCAATGCGCTATAGCTTTTGATGAAATCGCTTCAGCATTGAATGAAATCGGAAGGGAAGTAATCTTTCTGGGAGACGGGGTTCCTGTTTACAGGGACAGGATGAAAGAAGTGATGCAGGTGTCATATACCTTTGCGCCTGCGCATATGAACAGGCAGCGTGCAGCAAGCATAGGGGCGCTTGGCAGTATCTATTATGCACAGGGCAAAATCCAGAGCGGTGCGGAGCATTCTCCGGAATATCTGCGGCTGTCGCAGGCTGAACGTGAGCGGAAAGAGCGGGATGATATATGAATACAGACAGGCTGCAGTTCAGAATGATGAAAAGAGCGGATGTAGAGCGAATCAGCGAATTGGAAGAAGAAACTTTTTCTATGCCGTGGTCGCGGGACTCATTTTTAGAAATGATTGAGAAAGAAGATGCCAGATACTATGTGGCTGAACTTGAAGGGCAGGTTGTTGGCGGCTGCGGCTTATTGTTGGTGGCAGGAGAAGGAAATATTACCAATGTTGTCATAGATAAAAATGTGAGAAATCAGGGAATCGGAACGAAATTGCTGCAATTTATGATAGAAGACGGATATATGAACGGCCTTAATTCTTTTACATTGGAAGTTCGTGTAAGCAATGCGGCAGCAATTCATGTTTATGAAAAATTGGGATTTTTTTCCGAAGGAATTCGTCCAAACTTCTATGAAAAACCGACAGAAGATGCTATGATAATGTGGAAGAGATAGGAAACAGATAAAGTATTTACCACTGTTTTTGCATACTACAGACTGTTATAATGGTATCGGACTTAAAGCAGAAAAATAGGGGATGGATAAATATGAGGACTTATCTCAATAAAAAGGAAACAAAGCTGGCTGCAGTGATTTGCAATTGCTGTAAAAAAGAATTATTGGTAGAAAATGGAATTTTAAAGGAAGAATGTATTCATATTTCGCATGATTTCGGCTATTTCAGTAAAAGAGACGGCGAGACTCAGTCTTTTGATCTGTGCGAGGACTGCTTTGAAAAAATGACGGAAACATTTCAAATTCCGGCGGAAACTGAGGAAAGAAAGGAATTGTTGTGTTAGATATTTGTTTACTTGGAACGGGAGGCATGATGCCCCTGCCATACAGATGGCTCACTTCGCTTATGGCAAGATATAACGGAAAAAGTATATTGATAGACTGCGGGGAAGGTACGCAGATTGCCATGAAAGAGAAGGGGTGGAGTCCTAAACCTATTGATATTATATGTTTTACACATTTTCATGCGGATCATATAAGCGGACTGCCGGGAATGCTTCTGACAATGGGCAATGCAGAGCGTACAGAGCCGCTTCTTATGATTGGACCAAAAGGTCTGACGAAAGTGGTGTCGGCACTGCGTATAATCGCGCCGGAGCTTCCCTTTGAGATAGAATGTCTGGAATTGACGGAAGCAGAGCAGACATTACAGTTTGACGGCTTCAGGATAGAAGCGTTTAAGGTCAATCACAATACAATTTGCTACGGATATAATATAGTGGTTGAAAGGATAGGAAAATTTGATGTAGAACAAGCGAAGGCGCGTGGAATTGACGTAAGATACTGGAACAGACTTCAGAAAGGCGAAACAATCGAGACTGAACAGGGGCTGCTTACGCCGGACATGGTGATTGGTCCGCCCCGTAAGGGTATAAAGCTTACCTATTGTACGGACACAAGACCAACTGACAGCATTGTCAGAAATGCCAAAGACGCAGATTTATTCATATGTGAAGGCATGTATGGAGAACCTGACAAAAAGCAGAAGGCAAAAGAATATAAACATATGACCTTCTATGAAGCAGCAGAGCTGGCAAAAGAGGCAAATGTCGGCGAATTGTGGCTGACTCACTACAGTCCTTCACTCATTCGCGCGGAAGATTATATGGCTGAAGTCAGGAAAATTTTTCCAAATGCTCTTGCGGGAAAGGACGGAAAGAGTGTAGACTTATTATATACAGATGATTAACCGTAGGTCATAGATTGAAAAATCCTTGATTTTTCATACATGCTGGCATGTGTTACGCAATATTTGTGCAGGCATCAATGATGCCTTAGAAATTGTGTGCAAAACACACATACAAATTCGCAGGCTGAGAAAGGAGCATGGTTATTGGTGTTCAGGAACGGAGGGTTACAGTGAAAAAGTCAAATGGGATTAAAATTGTCATCATAGGAGTAATTCTGGCAGCGCTTGTAGTTGGATATTTTTATTATCTGTCGAATAAGACAAAGGAAACGAAGGAAGAAAATGTTGAATCCACCTTGGTACAGGCAACATTGGTGCGGGATTTGGACAAAAATTACCCGCCTTCCCCGAAGGAGGTCGTGAAGTATTTCAATGAACTGGCCAGATGCCTTTATAATGAGAAATACTCGTCTGATGAGTTTGATCAATTGGCAATAAAGGTCATGGGACTTTATGATGATGAATTGAATGCCAATAATCCGCTGGACCAATATTTTGAGGATTTGAAAAATGATATCAGCGCATTTAAGGCGTTAGACCAGTCTATATCATCTTATTCGCTGCCTGCAAGTACGGAAGTCGAGTTTTTTACTGAGGGAGACAGTTCGTGCGCAAGGCTTTATTGCAATTATAACATCAGAAAGGGAACGACAAAGTTCTATAGCGATGTGGTGTTTATCTTACGTCAGGACGAAAATAAACGCTGGAAAATTCTTGGATGGGAAGAGAGTAAAAATTGAAAAAGGGATATGGGTCTTAATATGGAAAAGGAAGATGTGCTGATTCTGGCAATTGAGAGCTCATGTGATGAAACAGCGGCAGCAGTTGTGAAGAACGGCAGAGAGGTTTTATCTAACATTATATCTTCACAGATTGCATTACATACAGTGTATGGCGGTGTTGTGCCTGAAATTGCTTCCAGAAAACACATTGAGAAAATCAATCAGGTTATTGAAGCCGCATTGAAGGAAGCGGATGTTACATTAAAGGATATTACTGCCATTGCGGTGACTTACGGACCGGGGCTGGTCGGCGCTCTGTTAGTCGGAGTATCTACTGCGAAAGCAATCAGCCTTGCATCAGGGCTTCCGTTAATAGGGGTTCATCACATAGAGGGGCATATAAACGCCAATTATATTGAGAATAAAGAATTGGAACCGCCTTATATCTGTCTGGTCGTATCCGGCGGACATTCTCATCTGGTAATTGTTAAAGACTACGGTGAATATGAGATTCTGGGAAAGACAAGAGACGACGCCGCAGGCGAAGCGTTTGATAAGGTGGCAAGGGCAATCGGGCTGGGGTATCCCGGCGGACCTAAGATTGATAAAGTATCGAAGGAGGGTAATGCAGACGCAATCCATTTTCCGCGTGCAAAAGTAGTGGATGCAGTGTACGACTTCAGCTTCAGCGGTTTGAAGTCGGCGGTTCTCAACTACCTGAATTCATGTGAGATGAAAGGAATTCCTGTCTGCCAGGCGGATGTGGCGGCTTCTTTCCAGAAAGCCGTAGTAGATGTGCTGGTGGAGCATTCCATGAACGCGGTAGAAGAATACAGACTGCGTAAATTCGCCATTGCAGGTGGGGTGGCTGCTAATACCTCTTTGCGTGAAGCATTTATAAGGGAGTGCAGTGCGAGAAAAATAGATTTCTACTGTCCGTCTCCGATTTTCTGCACGGATAATGCTGCAATGATAGGGGTGGCGGGATATTATGAATACCGTAAAGGAGTGCGTCATGGCTATGATTTGAATGCCGTGCCGAATCTGAGACTTGGAGAAATGTGAAAAATAAATTTTTCACACACATACTTGTATGTGTTATGCTTTGCATGTGTTATGCAATATTTGTGCAGACATCGTTGATGTCTTTGGCACATAAATTCGCAGGCTGAGAAAGGGATATGGGTATTAAATGAATAAGGAAAATAAGACAGTGGCCGTGGTGCTGGCAGCAGGACAGGGCAAAAGGATGCACAGTAATGTGCAGAAGCAATACCTGCTGTTACAGGATAAACCGGTCATTTATTATGCTTTAAAAACATTTCAGGATAGTTTTATTAATGAAATCATACTCGTAACGGGTAAGGGCGAGGAAGATTATTGCCAAAAGGAAATTGTTGAAAAATATAATTTTTCAAAAGTTAAAGAAATAGTCGCGGGCGGTAAGGAAAGATATCATTCCGTAGCCAACGGATTAAATGCCATTGACGGCGAAGGGTATGTTTTTATCCATGATGGGGCGCGGCCCTTTGTAACGGAAGAAATATTGATACGCGCCTATGATGCGGTAAAAGAATATCATGCCTGCGTAGTGGGAATGCCGGTGAAGGATACGATTAAGATAGCTGATGAGAACAGGTTTGCCAAGCTGACTCCGAATAGGGAAAATATTTGGCAGATACAGACGCCGCAGGTCTTCGATATAAAGCTTGCAAAAGAGGCTTACTGTAAGCTGCTTGAAAAGGAAGAAGAACTTAATGAAAAGGGTATACGCATTACGGATGACGCTATGGCAGTCGAGACTTTGCTGCAGCATTCTGTCAAATTGGTAGAGGGATCTTACGAAAATATTAAGATTACAACGCCGGAAGATTTGAATATCGCACGTTATTTAATTTCGGGCAGCTGATTGTTTATATGCTTTTGAAGAATTGATTTTAGTTGATTACAGATAAAAGTGATGTATTTGTATCTTTTTTATCTTATAGGAAATTACGCCGCAGCATAAATCATTCCAATGAGAATGCGAAGCATTCTCTTAATCGTCGCTGCCGAGCGACGATTTTTCACAAAGGTATGGGATTGCTATGAAGGATGTGGATATGAAGGTATCTATGGAGGAAGTATACAAAAAAGTTGAAAGAAATGTTGATGCATTAGTTGAGGCAGGCGCAGACTGGACCCAATGCGCTGCGCATGAAGATATCACGGCAGCTAGGAATGGAAGAATAAAGCTGAAATTATCAAGGAATAGGGAAATTCCATCAGAATGGCTGATAAATCCGGCTATAGCTAAAAAAGTATTATGTCTGGCGGGAGCGGGTGGATTACAAGGACCGATTCTTGCAGCGGCGGGATATAATGTAACGGTTTTGGATATTTCTGATCAGATGTTGGAAAAAGACAGGTTTATTGCTCAAAAAGAAGGATTGGAAATTGAAACTGTTCATGGAAATATGTGTGATATGAGTATGTTTTCTGATAGTCAGTTTGATATGATCATTAATCCGCCGTCAATGATGTATGTCCCGGATGTAGGTCCGGTTATGAAAGAGTGTTACAGAGTTTTGAAAAAGGACGGGGTCTTTATTTATATAGCTCCAAGTCCGATAAATTATTATTGTGATTATGACAAAGAAGGCGGATTTTACAAATTCTGTAATCGAATGCCATATAAGTCATATGAATATGATGAGAGTGACTGGATAGAATTTGGGCATACAATGGAAGATTATCTTGGAAAAACAATTAAGGCAGGGTTCAAAATCACAGGATATTATGAAGACCAGTACGAAGATATAACGGAACTATGGTTCTGTGTAAGGGCTGTAAAGTGAATGGCACCTGACTGCGGTGAACCTGACAGACTGTAATGGAGGAAGAAATTTATATGGCAAGTGTATATGACAGAGCAGATATTTATGATCTGATAGAGGATGAAAGTCGGTATAATGTATACAAAGAGCATTGGAAACATATATTGGAGAATCGACATATAGAGACATTTCTGGATGTAAGTATCGGTTCCGGCAATGTTACATTGCCGTTAGCGGATTTAGGCATTTCTTTGTCAGGTTCGGATTTAAGCAAGTCAATGCTTGAAAATTGCAGAAAAAAGGCAAATGCAAGAAATATCGATGTAGAATTGCAGCGTTGTGATTTCAGAACTGTTGCGAGTCAATTCACGGGAAAATTTGATTGCGTTGCCAGTACAGGTAATTCCCTGCCTTATGTGAGCAATGAAGATGTTCTCAAGACTTTGGAACAGATGGATTCATTGGTTAAATCGGGCGGTTATTTATATTTTGATATAAGAAATTGGGATAAGATTTTAAGGGACAGAAATCGTTTTTATTTATACAACCCCTTTTTTGACGGCGATACAAGGATTAATTTGATTCAGGTATGGGATTATCATGAGGATGATACAATGACATTCAATCTTCTGTATACTTTTGAAAAAGAAAATAAGATATTTCAAAGGGAACATTTTGAGGAACATTATATTCCTATATCTAAAATGATATTACTTGATAAGCTGCAAAAGATGGGATATGAAGATATTGAAGTAATGAATTTTCCGTCATGTATTAGAAATATAGACATTAATGAGACAGACTGGTATTGTGTGATAGCAAGAAAACGGTAATTCTTGAAAAAAGCAGTTGACACTAATATTCTTTTTTGCTAAAATAATCTTTGCGCTGACTGAAAAGCCAGACAAAACAAATATGGAGAGGTATCGAAGTGGTCATAACGAGGCGGTCTTGAAAACCGTTTGTCCGC
>CAZRKN010000016.1:0-76243 GCA_964600805.1 uncultured Bacteroides sp.
TCAGAGATATCCATTGGAAGATATCGGCAAGATGCAATGAACTCATGGTCAAGGAACGGGTAGCTGCGGCAGGAAGCGAGATAGTATTGTTTCCGGATCTGGTAAAAGATGAGGAGGCTGCGCAGCATATTCTCATGTGTACATACAGCCTTGCCCTTGCTTTTATACGGCAAAGACTCCCGGTGTGTTTCTTATGCTGGAATCAGTCGGAGTATTGCTTTGATGAATACAGATGCGATTCGCATGCCGGGCTGATCCGGGTTTACCCGGAAATATACGAGCAGCCTCTTGCCAAGCGCATTAACGGAGAATGGATGAGGCTTATCGGCGGTTTTTTCCCGCATTTAAAATCTTATCTCCATATTGGTATAAAAAATGGCTCAGTGCAGGTTGATTTGCTTGAAAACGGTTAATGATAACCGGAACTTAGGAAAAATAAATAAAAACGGGGCGATTTCGCTTGCGGTGAGCCTAATTTTTATTTATTTTTCCTAAGTTCATGACCAGCCATAACATTTAAGCAATCGACCACTAATTTTCTTAAAAAAATGAGGATGTAACACATGATTGGCGCAAGTAAGAATACAAAGGAAGGGGAAACAGCAGCTTTTCCGGAAAAAGGAATCATAATAAGCTGCGACGGCGTTTGCGGGGAAGAGAA
Organism: uncultured Bacteroides sp.; assembly: GCA_964600805.1. Taxonomy (GTDB): domain Bacteria; phylum Bacillota; class Clostridia; order Lachnospirales; family Lachnospiraceae; genus UBA3282. The sequence goes on from CAZRKN010000016.1 coordinate 662, forward strand.
GCGTAGATATACGCTGCTTCTTAAAGGGCTGCTCGTATATCTTACCGTGATGGGCTCCATGGGCTGTTTTTTATCTTCGCTTGATATAAATTATTCTGCAATTACGCTCCATTTGGTAATCTTTTTATGCGCAATATTTTGTTCGTCGCTTTATTATAATAAGTATTGGGAAAATGCCGGATATGTGCTATTACTTTTTTTAATAATATTCTTTGGCAATTTATTCAGCAAATATATAAACAGTGGATTTTATGCTATAGCAAATAATATATCGGAGAGGGCAGCAGTATTTTTTGACACAAGCGCAATGAGAAGTTATGGGGAACAGGTCGGGAACCGTTATGCAGCGGTTACGATATCAATGAGCTTCATAGGCTGTATATGTTGTATTACTACCAATATCATGGTTTCCAGAAAAATGCGTTTTCCTTTTTTAACCGGTGTAATAATGCTGATACCCATGTATCTGGAACTGGAACCTGATATTATATATGTGATAATGTATGCAAGCGGCCTGGTTTCGGTTTACATAATTTGGGCAAATGGGCATTATGCTCTTACAAGGAGTAATAATACTTATGAACTTCAGAGCAAAGGTAAAAAAATCGCATATACCTATGCAGCACATACAAATGCCGTAATTGTGGCGGCAGTATTTATAATAAGTTCGATTTTAGTAGGCGTTTTTTCCATATTTTTTCCTAAAGAACAGCTCAGAAACGCTCATACCATGAGTAAACTTAAAAAAAGTACGATGGATACTGTAGAGAATATTTCAATTCTGGGTTTGATGGGACTGTTTAATTTTTCCCAAAATACAGGCGGTCTTACAAACGGAACGCTGGGTGCGGTCAGCTCTGTCAGACTCGATCTTGAAACGGACTTAATTGTAGAGTTTGCGCCATATAATGATGAACGCATATATTTGAAAACTTTTGAGGGAGGAATTTATCTTCCATACGATAACCGGTGGCGTACTCCGATTCCCTTGGAATTGTTTGAACTTCCAATAAGGAATGAAGCGGACGAAACAGCGGCGCTTTTCAGGAAACGTTATGAGGACGGTGAGGAATATTCTGCAAAAGGCGTTATGAAGATTACAAATGTGGCGGCGGCAATCGGTATATATCTGCCCTACTATTCAGAGGATACGGATAAGCAGGTGTATATCGGACAGACGCAGGAGTATACCTTTTATCCCCGGGTGTATGAAGGTGCGCTAAATGCTGCTGAAGATATTGTCTATTATGACATGAGACGATGGATGAATGTACCACAGGAAAACGTGGAAGTTATATCGACTTTTGTATCGAATGCAGGGCTTTCTTCATTCTATGGAGATACAGCCGGTGCAGTGAGGGCACTCACCGAATATTTTCAGGAGAACATACCCTATACGCTGAAGCCGGGAATGACGCCCTATAGAAAGGATTTTGTCAACTATTTTCTGGCAGAAAATAAGAGGGGATACTGTGCGCATTTTGCAAGTGCGGCTACCCTCATATTCCGTTACCTTGGAATTCCGGCAAGATATGTTGAAGGATACGCCATTGACCCATCGGATATTGCCGGAAGGGGCGAGATACTTTCCGATAAAGAATACAGTCAATACTATGACGGTTTTTCACCGCTTCAGACAAATGCGGTAGTTTCCGTAGATGCCACTGATGCCGATGCGCATGCATGGGTAGAAGTTTATGACAGTAAAGTCGGTTGGATTGTGGCGGACGTGACTCCGGTTTCATATGAGGACGAGCCCGGCGAAAGCCTTTGGCAGCGGCTTATGGATTTCCTGACAGGCAGCCAGGACTCCGAGACTCAGGATGATGAAAATGCAGACGAACAGGAAGAAACCGGTTTAGACGAACAGACCAGACAACTTTATATCAGAGTGTTTTGCTTTATTGCAATGCTTTTTATAGTCGTACTGATATGCCGTCCTTTGGTTAAAAAGCTGATACTAATGCATAAATACCGCAATTCTGACAGAAATGGCAGGTTGGTCATACGTTATCAAAACTATGTCAGTCGAATCGCCAAGAGAAACAAAGAATTGACTAAAAAGGTCAACTACGAAGAGCAGGTTGACTGGTTAGTTGATAACGGATTATGGAAAATGGATGCAGCAGAGGCCAAAGAGTGTGTGAAAATATTGGAAAAGGCCGGTTTTTCGCAAACTGAGGTGTCTGAGGAAGAATTTGACAGGGTGGTTAGGAATATTTAGGGTTAATATTCTTTTTTCTTCATATAATATATTTGAAAGAATTTGAATGATAATTCTTGCATTTTAATTCATTTAGAATTATTACAGAAAAGAAAGGACGTGATAATATGACTACTGTAAGCCTTAGATTTGATGATGAAATGAAAAAACAACTGGATGAAATGTGCGATGAGATGGGAATGAACCTTACCACCTTTTTCATGATTTATGCCAAAAAAGCCTTACGAGACCGCCGGATTCCTTTTGAAGTAGCTGCTCCTTTGGAACCTTTTTACTCAAATTCCAACATGGAACAGTTGAAAAAAGCCAATCAACAGGTTAAAAATGGACAGGTGATTGTAAAAACTATTGAAGAACTGGAGGCTATGGAACTTGAGTAAAATCACATTTGCCGAAGATGCATGGGAGGAATACCTATACTGGCAATCGCATGATAAAAATACTTTGAAGAAAATAAACAGCCTGTTAAAAGCCATCCAACGTGAACCCTTTATCGGTGAAGGAAAACCTGAACCAATAAAAGACAGTCCTAACGGAGAATGGAGCCGAAGAATCAACGGAAAAGACAGGCTTGTTTATACTGTCAGCAGTGAAAATATCATTATAACACAGTGCAAGGGGTACTATAATGACAAATAATCTGCATCGAGATTATGAATTATCATCAAACATTCCTTTTAAAATCCCGGTAAGCATCTTTGCAATAGCACAAATCCCCCACGGCTCCCTCCGGAATATTGTCATAAATCTGTTTATTGACTTTAAATTCTTTCACGCCGCTTTCTGTTCTAAATGTCAATACATATTCCGTAATCTGCTTACGAAAGCTCTGACTCTCCTCAGCAACTGCAAATATTACATTTCTACAGCCGTAATTCATTACATCCTCAGCATAATCTTTTATAATTGCTTTGGACTCAAGCACAACATTTTTTGGCACTGTATCTTCATATCATTTTCCCCCAGATTATTGTGTCTGCAACAAATACTCTTTCTTTGATTAATGATATCAAAAATCTCATAACCTGATTTGCAATAAAATAATCCTTTATATATCATTTTTTAGATATTATGATATTTTTATATTTCTTATCATGTGGAGGAGCCATATGCCCAGACCGATTAAAAGTAGATCAAACTTTGAAGTAACCAAGACTATTACTTACAACGGAAAAAGCTCAAATGCACATATGGCCGCTATGGCTGCCGTTACGGATCATTTTGAGATAGGGCTGACTATCTCAGGTGACCGTCATGTTTATTCAACTGATGGAGAATGGGATATGCATAGTGGATATGTCGGAACATCACCGCTTAATTTACTTCACCAATCTTATTCAATCAGTGATACTGTGTATGAGGGAATACTTGTGAAATGACTTGTCCTAACAAGTTAATTGCTATATGAAAAATTATCGTGGGCAGAATCCCCCCCGCTTTTACTGCCATATAGGTAAGCACAAGTCCCGTCACAAGAGATAAAATCATATTTACCGGATTATTGTAATGTATCATGACAAAGAAAAATGTTGTCAGCAGAATAGCGTAGCGTGTGCCAAGAGGCAATAGTTTATGAAGCAATATTCCCCTGAACATAATTTCTTCCATAACAGGAAGAAGAACACAGCTAAACACGAGTGTATATATCATATTTTCCGGTGCGAGGCTTATTATATTTTCCTGTGAAATCTGTCCTTGACGAATAAGAAATATCTCTATACCCCATAAGAACAACATAGGTAAAACAGCCAATACCGCATATACGAGATAGTTTCTTAAGGAAAGAGTGGATGTCCCTTTCACATGAAATCCTGGCAATTTTCCCCATATTCTCATTACAAGAATAAAAATCGGAAACGCCATCAATAAGGTAATCAAAACGCTCCCTATCCGATAGAAAATCCTTATCCAATGTTCCTCCATTTCCAAATTCATTAAAAGTAATGCATAAATCTCCGAAAGCAGAACATCGCTAATCAAAAAAGCGATAACCGCGCTTCCTGTTTTTAGTCCCAACTTAATTTTTTCTTTCACGACAATTCCTCCCATTTATCATCAATGGCTTTTATCAATTCATTTCTCCCATTTACAGACATTTTCTCATAAATATGCCCGGCATGCTTTTTTACGGTCGTCTCGGAAATGAAAAGCTCCTCCCCTATCTGTGCATTGGTATATTTCCGGTATATAAGCCATGCCACCTCTGCTTCCCGCTTTGTAAGTGAATATTCAGACAGACATCCCAGAAAATCTTTCCATACAGGTTCCCTGCCCGCTTCAGGTTCTTCCCCATCATTATTCGTCAGAACCGCATCTTTCCATCTCCTCATTAAAATCAGGCATGGAAATGTAAGAAGCAGCGCAATTCCGCTTGCGAGAAGCTTAGGAATCATTCCGTCTATATAGCAGTATTGCAGGACAAGCAGAAATGACAGCATAATCAGATATAATCCCGTAAATAGAATCTGTTTTCCGTATCCTTTCATTCGTCCCTTCCCATATAATCTAAGATTTCCAGTTTGGTTACTGTATACAGAGGTGCAAGCAAAAGCTCCAGCGCAGCTACATATATAGCAGGTAAAATTGTGACGAATAGCTGTGCAGGTTCAAGGATATAGTCGTTCTGCGCTGCCGTATACAATGTAACAAGCGCTGATAATATTATTATGACGCACCCTGTGTAAAAAATCTGACGCTGCAAAAGTTTCACTGCCTCTAAAGTTCTTTTCAATTTGATAAGAGAGCTTTGGTCCGCTTTGAAAGCCCGAAACAGGTCTTTCCATAAACCGGAGCCTATCAGAACCGGAACTGAAAAGATGAAAAGCAACAGCAATGTGGGAGGGTCAACCAGCGCATATGCAGGCATGATAAAAAGATTGTTTCCCTGAACTGCCAGCAGAGCATAACCCGCAGCTAAAATCAAAAACTCTGACAGATAAATAATGAATAAATTTTTTCTTTTCATATTTCAATCTCCTTTTTATATATGGCACATAACCGAATGTGGTCTTTGTTTAAACAATATAAGGCATTTCGTATAAAAAAGTAAATACTACCATGATGGATAAATGGTAGTATTTTTAATATTATATATGTTTTTTATTAATTTCTGTAAATATGTGTTGATGCGAGTAACGCGTCAGGTAATATCCTTCCGCCCATACTTCCAAAACGCCGCGGCTGTTCCGATAACGCCCACAATCAGCCCGACTGCGAGATACTTCACTTCAATACGCCCATCCGCGATAATATCCGCACTGTCAGTATAACCGAACGGTGTGATGTATTTCAGGAATTCAGCTTTCTCGGTAAGGTTCGCAATGATATTCAGAAAGTAGAACACTGCTGCCAGTCCAAGCCCTATTCCAAGCCCACTCCTGCCGATAAACGCTGAAATGCCGAAGCAGACTGCGGCAGTCTCAACCTGCATTATAAAGTATGCCGCGAACGTCAGTACAAGCGGCTTTATTTCGGGTGTTTCGCCGATAAACATCGTCGCCAGCGCTGTAACTCCTATTGCCACTGCGTTCAGTATGACTATCTGTATCATTACTGAAACGAACTTCTGAGTAACAACGTTCTTCCTGCTTAAAGGGTGTGTCATAAGAAATTCAGCGGTTTGCTCACTCTCCTCTTTGGCCAGTGCTGAAATGCCAACCAGCGCCGCAAAAAAAGCGCCTCCAAGACCGAGGATGTTTCCGCATTCCACTCCGAAAAATCCCAAAAACTCACCGAAATTTATCTTATCCATTCCGAATGCCGCGGAAAACCCGCCCATATTCGCAAATGCCTCTCCTATACCGTCCATCTGACCGGACATTTCCGGATAGATAATAATACACAATCCCATCATAAATGCGATGACCGCTGTCCAAATAATGAGCGAATTCCGCCCCTGCTTTATTTCATGTTTAAGAATTGTCATTTTAATACCCTTATACCTTTCACTTGCTCTCCGTATAATAATGCATAAAAATCTCTTCCAAATCGGGTTCTGTAATGCTCACATCGGTTATCGGTAAAGATGCGAGAACATTCATAAGTTTGCGCACTTCTCCACTATATAGGAATTTAACAGTATCACCGTCAGCCTCAACATTCGCTATACCATCAAGCTTAGGCAGCTCGGAAATGCCCGACAGCGCGACTTTTTTCGCGTTGCTGTGTACAAGATTTTCCACAAAGTCACAGAATAACAGCTTCCCCTCGCGGATAACGGCAGCACGCCTACAATACTTCTGTATCTCGGAAAGAATATGTGAAGACAGAAAAATCGTTGCTCCCTGTTTATTCCTCTCCTCTAAAATTGCATAGAATTCGCGCTGCATAAGCGGATCAAGACCGCTTGTAGGCTCGTCAAGTATGCATAGTTTCGGACTGTGCTGCAGGGCACAGACTATGGAAACTTTTTTGCGGTTACCAAGCGAAAGCTCTGATATTTTCCTGCCAACGTCCAGATCCAGTCTTTCACAGAGCCTCTTCGCTTCACGAGTGCAGTCGCATTTTCTCAACCTGGCGGAATATTTTATTACCTCACCTACTCTCATGCCGTGGTAAAAATTAGCCTCGGACGGCATATAGCCTATATCCGCAAGTATTTCAGTCCTTCGGCTGCATATATCCTTTCCGAAAACTTCCGCCGTTCCGCTTGTCTGGGAAATAAGCCCTGTGAGTATTCGGATAGTAGTGCTTTTGCCTGCGCCGTTCGGACCGATAAATCCGAAAAAATCCCCCTCGGCTACAGTCAGATCTATGCCTGCAATCCCTCTTGCCTTACCGTAAAATTTAGTAAGCGATACCGTCTCAACAGCGTTCATTTTAATATTCTTGCTCCTTTTTTAAATATATTTTCTTCCAGAATTTCAGCATTTCCTCGAAATCTTTTTCCAGCTTCGGCACATCAAGCTCATCTCCGCTCTGAAATATCTCCCATAGATACCCTTCCGAAGCAAGATACATTTCGCGGTACATAATTTTCAGGTCAAGCCCTTCGACAAAATCAGCGGTGTCTACCCGTGCAAGCGCGTCATTCGCTTTTATATCGAAGTATTTCCGATAACTGTCGCGTATTTCCGAATTTACCTCAGGGTCTTTCTCGTAAAATGCCTTGACAACAAACGCCGTCATACTCGGATATTTTTTCATCATGTATATTTTCGCCCGCATGCCGCGTTCCATCATCTCAAAAAGGTCATCCGGTTCATAGCAGCCGTATTCGTTAAGGTACTCCATGGTTATTGTACAGGCTTTATCCCATAAAAAAAGGTACAGTTCCTTCTTATTGTGAAAATAGTGGAACAACAGCGACTTGCTTATTCCCGCGCAGTCGGCAATCTCATTCATCGGACTTTTCTTATATGAGTTCTGTGAAAACACCCGAAAGCCTGCGTTTATAATCTTCTGCTGCTTTCCCTCCGGCAGCGAATAAAATTTCTCATTCATTTTTATACCCCATGTCCGCTTTATCACATATATAAATCAAAAGTTTGAAAGTCTACTTTCAAATTTTTCACCCGCTATCAGTATATATTATTAGTATAAATTCATTGACCGTTTTTGAGAAGACCCTGCTGTCAATACTATAAATCAAAAAATTTTTTTCTATAATAAAGCGACCTTCCCGTTGACTTGGATGGTCACTTTTTACTTCTTTGATAAGCTGCTATTCATTGCAAATCAGCATATGTTCCGGTATCTAACGCTTTATCCCTGCTGTCATATTCCGTGATGATTCCATAGTCTTTTCTTATACCTACAACCCTTTCTTTATCATACTCCGAGCTTTTTGGAGAGAAAATAATAATCCATTCATAACCGGATTCATTAAATGTAACCTCGGCATCATAGACAGGATTTTCCCGCAATTCCCAATCCTCTTCCAGTCCAAGATATGCTGCCGCTATTTTTTTAGCACCTTCCGCTTCGGAAACTTTATCGTAGTCTCTGTTTATGACATCCAGATGTTCACGTTCACATTCCGTATCATATTTTACAATATAAATACATAATACAAGACTTAACAAAACGGAAATCCCCAAGCAGGTATATAAACTTTTGGTTCTCATCGAATATTCTCCTCTAAATGTCAAAAATCATTGTAACATCCAATATTTTCCAGATTTCTTCCATAGTATAAAACCATTCCATTATCTCTTCTGACACCTGCAATTCTTTCTGCATCAAGTATACTAACCTCACCCGGCGGATTTAAATCAAAATAGACAATCCATTCATGTCCGGCCTCATTATAAAATATCTCCGTATAGTAAAAATCTTCTTTGAGTCCCCAAGCGGATTTTTCCATTCTAAGCACTGCCTCTGCCATCCTTCGGGCAGTCTCTTCATCAGAAACTATATCCTTAGTTCTGTCTATGTCATCATAATGTATATGTTCACACGGCGGCTCCATGTTTATGATATGTATTACTAATAGCGCATTGATTAAGATAGAAATGCTTAAACAGACGAATAAAATTTTATTTTTCATTATTTTGCTCCTCTTGTTCTGTGAACCAGGCGGGTTATTTCAATTCTCCCTTTTCAGAAAAATGTTTTCTATAAGATATTATCAAAATACTTTTTCAAATGGTTTCTAATATCTTGTGGTGTAACAGGGATTTCCGTATCTAAGAAAGGATATTCTAAATGTACTTTTTTGTCATAAGATATAATCAACACTCTATGCCTATGCTCATTTACTCTCACATACCAATAATAGTTTGTTCCTTCATATACTATTTTGCGTTTGTTTTTCCCAGATACCATATTTACCTCAGCAATATACTTTTTTCAACAAAAACACAATTCGGAAAAGCGAGTTTCAATTTAAATCTTTCCTCTCCAAGTTGTTAACATCTGTCAGTATTTGGATATCTTCCAAAAACCAATCTTCACATTCATCATAATATGTCTGTTCTTTTCGTTTCTTGAATATACGAAAAGGCTTGTTTCCCGAATTGTCGTATATGTGGCATACATCGCAGACTTTAACCAACTCTTTTATCAATTCAAGTGCTCTGTCATACCAAATGCTCTGTCATACCGCTGGATTATTTTTTCTTCAGGCACATCATGACCGCCTGATTCCACTCTTGATTCCACTCTTGATTTCACTCGCCATACATTAATCATTGGATAAGCAGTAAGAACATAATAACAACGTATGAAATATCCATTTTCTTTTGCTTTTTCCAGTAATTTCAAATTCCGTCGTGTTGATAACACTGTTTCAAAACAGAACTCATTCATATGTTCTATGTGATCTTCCCGCTGTTTCTCCGCTAGCTGTGCCGCTTCCAAATCGGAGCATTTGATATTCTTTTAATTTCGTCGGCATTAATATAATCCATTGGAGGTTTCAGTAATTCCGTTATCGTGCTCTTTCCCGAGCCATTTGGACCTGCCAAAACTATAATCTCAGGCTTTTTCTGCAACACGCTCACTATACCGCCCCCTTCTCATTCTCCTCCCTACTTCAACTCTTGACCCATCACTATTCTCCTGATATATAATCTGGGTTTCCCTGTCATATGTGACTATTGGAACATCCATTGCTCTTTTCTTCTCCAATTCAATTCTTACCGCTTCATTCACACGTTTTACAACCATCTCATCAGAAATATACTCTTCACGCTTCATACTCTGTCTCCCGTGCACCATATTATTATTTTCGAACCCACTATAAATATATATATATTTTATCATATTTTTAAATGCTCTACCATTCCATAATTAGTTCATAGTAGATACTATATATATTATCTTTCCAACCTTAACTAACACATCACTATTTCTGCCTAACCACACCCCCATGAATCCATTTCCCACTCAAAAAAGCACTACGAATATAGCTGCCCTGTTGTTTTCCTTTATCTCATCTCCGGAATCCAAACCCTCATCTGATTCAATCCCCGGTTTCCCCAGGCATAATAAGAAATTCTCATATTCCGCCGGTTTGCCATTAATACAGATAGAAGCGACTGCACTCCATGCAGGAATACGAATCGCCAACGGCACAGAATACTCTTATTCCAATTTAACTCATATTATGATACACTAATCATAAATAAATAACAATGATGTCGGAGGATGATTATTATGTTTCAATTTACGGATGACTGTCTGATTGGTATAGAGCAGATTGATAATGAGCATAAAACATTATTTGATCTGTTAAACAAAGCCGGAGATATTCTTGCGGATAATTTTAGCAGCGACCGTTATCAGGAAGTAAAGGAGATTATCGAGGAACTGGACAATTACGCTGAACAGCATTTTGCCCATGAAGAAGCTTATATGATGGAAATATGCGACCCTGAACTTATTCTTCAGCGCTCGCAGCACGAGTATTTTAGCGAGAAAATTCGTAACTATGCATTTGTAAATATTGATTCTGAAGAAGAACAGCGCAGGTTATTGACCGAGCTAGTTAATTTTCTTGCGAGATGGCTTTACCGCCACATTCTCGGAAGCGATGTTCTAATCGGCAAACTGCCTCCTCTTGAAGAATGGATGGTGCGTGAAAATCCCTGTGAATTTACGGATGAATACCTGACCGGTATTGAATTAATCGACAATGAACATAAGGAACTTTTCAGCATTGTCGATAAGGCCAACCGTCTGGTAAAGTCGTATAACGAAGTTTCAGGCTATGACAAAATTCTTGATATTCTTGAAATGTTAAAAGAATATACGAAAGAACATTTTGCCGATGAGGAAGAATATATGGAAAGCATCAGCTATGACGGACTTGATGCTCAAAAGCGTGCGCATGACGCTTTTATACAGAAACTTGAAAACATTGATTTATCGGAAATTGACAGAAATCCACAGGAATCTCTGCAGCAGCTTTTAGAGTTTTTGCTGGGGTGGCTTGTGAATCACATTTTATATACGGATAAGAAAATACCTGTCAGATAGTCAGAATATCAATTTATGGTTGACTGCCACAAAAAGGAAGGTGTATCACAATGAGTAAAATATCTGTAAAAAATAGCAGCATCATATTCGAAACCCGTGATGAGCTCGCTTTAATCGAGCCATACGGTGAAAACTGCGTGAGGGTACGCGCCACCAGAAATTCAAAGCTTTCAGACGAACGTTTTACGCTTCTCCCGCCTGAAAATGACAATGCTTCTGCGAAGCTTGAAGATGACGGAACGGCGGTACTTAAAAACGGTAAACTCACCGTTTCGGTCGGAAGGTCATGGACCGGCAGCCGCATAGAATTTAAGCGTGATGGCAAAACCGTTCTATCGACCCGCGAAGAGCACGATCTCGCGGTGAGGTATACCCACCTTGAGGGAGATAATTACCGCACGAGAGTATATTTTGACGCTTATGATGAACACATCTACGGTCTCGGACAGGAACAGCAGGGATTTTTAGACCGTAAGGGCTGTACCTACGACATCATGCACTGTAATACAAAGTCAACGTTACCGGTGATATATTCGTCCTTGGGTTATGGCTTTTTGTGGAACAACCCATCACCGGGAATGGTTGAATTCGGACTTAATCATACGGTATGGAGCGCTGACAGCTGTTACCAGGTGGATTACCTCGTATTCGTCGGGGATACTCCCGCCGAGGTTCTGAACCGCTATGCAAGACTTACAGGCTTTGCACCGAAAATGCCGCAATGGGCGGCAGGATTCTGGCAGAGCAGATGCCGCTATGAGTCGCAGGAAGAGCTTATGGAGGTTGCACGCGAATACCATAAGCGCGGTATTCCTGTCAATGCGATAGTCATCGACTTTTTCCACTGGACGGAGCAGGGCAACTGCGACTTCGACCCCAAATACTGGCCTGACCCCAAAGCAATGATTGACGAACTTAAAAGTATGGGGATGCGTCCGGTAGTCTCCTATTGGCCTACGATAAACCCGAAAAGCCGCAACTGGAGCGAGATGGACGACAGGAAGCTGGTCATCCGCACCGAAAATGGGCAGTATGGCACTTTTGACTTCTGGGGTCAACAAGCTTACGTTGACATGACTAATCCGGACGCGAGAAGCTTCGTTTGGGAGCAGATAAAGAAGACCTACATAAAGTACGGCATCAGAACATTCTGGCTCGATGAGGCGGAGCCCGAAGTGCACCCTCAACAGTTCAACAATCTTAAAACATATGTCGGAAATATGGCGCAGACTGCGCTGATGTATCCTTATTACTACGCAAAGTGTTTTTACGATGGTCTTAAATCCGAAGGTGAGGAGGAAATAGTCCTTCTGACCCGCGCCGCATATCCGGGAAGTCAGAAATTCGGAGCGCTTGTTTGGAACGGCGACATCATCTCAAGTTTCAACGCGCTCAAAGAAAGCGTAATATCAGGACTTTCCATGGCAATGTGCGGAATTCCGTGGTGGAACTCCGATATAGGCGGTTTCTTCAGCGGCGACACTGAAAGCGGCTACTTCCGCGAGCTTATTATCAGATGGTTTCAATTCGGACTTTTCAGCCCTGTTATGAGGCTTCACGGAACACGAAACAGGCAGTCGGACTATGTTGACAGAAATCCCGGCATTATCTGTCCCGGCGGCGGATATAACGAGATTTGGCGTTTCGGTGATAAAAACTATCCGGTTATCAAAGACTTAATTCTCTTAAGAGAGCGCCTTAAACCCTATATCCTCAAATGCGCAGAAAAGACCAGTGAGACGGGCGAGCCCATTATGCGTCCGATGTTTTTTGACTTTCCCGAAGACGAAAACTGCTACAGGTTGAGCGACCAGTACATGTTTGGTCCTGACATCCTCTTCGCACCGATTGTAAACCAGGGACAAACCGAGCGGGAGGTCTATCTTCCGGAAGGTATATGGATAAGGACTTCCGACAAGAGCGTAAGGCCCGGCGGACAGTTTGTGGTCGAAAAAGCTGAAGTCAGCGAATTTATAGCTTTTGTCAGAGACGGCGCCAGGGTCGTGGAAGCCTTTTGAAACCAATACTTTTGAAACCGATAGGTATTAATAGGCATTATGAGCGGAGGCATATATGGACAGAATCACACTAAATAAGCAAACAAGATTTATTCACTAACCGCAGACTCTGAAAGGTGCCGTGATTGCCGCAAGAAACGTCATGCACGAAATGGAGCTGATTTTCGGTGAACCCGTTAAAGACTATCATAGTAGCGAAACTGCCAAATCAGCGGTAATTTACGGTACGGTCGGCAACTGTCCGATTATTGACAGGCTTTCCGCCGACGGCAAAATAGATGTTAAATCCGTGCGCGGAAAGGATTCCGAATACGGAGACGCATGGAGTTTTCTTTCAAATGAAGATGGCATAACAAAATTCTGGTGCGACGGTCTATTACGGAACAAACCATTTGAAAACGTTATCACGATGGGCATGCGCGGCTAGTATGATACTGCCATTCTCGGGGCTGATGCGACCTTAGCTGACAATATCGAGCTATTAATGAATGTATTGCGAACGCAGAACACGATAGTGCTGGAGAAGATTGCAATTTATCCGAAAGACGCGAAGCTTAAAGAATCGTATATGGGACCAAAAGAAAGCTACATTCTGAGAAAATAAACGCTATATCAGACCGCCGACGGTACTCTGTCCGGCGGTTTTTACATGTCTTCAACATTTTTTACTTTTACCCATTGACAACTGATATATACTGTTATATACTGTTTATCAACAAGAGTTATATAACTTATTTCTACAGGTGGAAATTATGAATATTATAATAAGCAATTCATCAATGCAGCCCATTTATGAGCAAATCATAGGGCAGATTAAAGCTATGATCATGGACGGAAGACTTAAAGAGGAAACTCTTCTTCCTTCAGTCAGGTCTCTGTCCAAGGATTTAAACATCAGTGCCCTGACGGTAAAGAAAGCCTATGACAGCCTTGAAGAAGAAGGCTTTATCGTTACGGTACACGGAAAAGGAAGCTTTGTTGCAAAGGGAAACCGGAACCTTTTGCAGGAAGAAAAAAGAAAAGCAGTGGAATCCAAGCTTGAATCGGCCATTCAGGAAGGAAGAAAGTGCGGTATGAAAGATGACGAAATAAGGGAGCTGTTTGAGTTAATACTGGAAGAGTAGGGATTTAGCAAGACGGTCGTTGTACAATATAGACAAATCAACGCAGGGCACGCTTGCGCTGCATTGTCGCTCGTAGCGGTACTAAGACCGCAAAATACGCAGCCTAAAGTACAAGTTCACTTTCAGTGGACTACGGCTCCATAGCACCCTGCTTATGATATTGTCTATATTGTACAACTACGTATTGGAAATATGGAGTTTTGCAAGAGGTAATTCTATAATAAAGGAGTGATTGGATGATACTAAAGTTAGACCATGTACAAAAACAATATAAAGATTTTGCTTTAGACTGCTCGCTGCAGGTAGCGGAGGGCTGTGTGACCGGACTCATAGGTGCGAACGGCGCCGGAAAAAGTACTACATTTAAGGCAATTCTGGGACTAATCAGAACCGACGTCGGTACAATGGAAATCATGGGAAAAGACAGTCGGGAAATAAGCGTTTCGGACAAACAACAGATAGGAGCAGTTCTTGCTGAGAGTACATTCAACATTGTGTTAACCATAAAAGATGTAATACCGATTATGGAAGCAGAGTACCGCAATTTTCACAAGGATTGGTTTCTGCAAAAATGCGAGTACTATAAGCTTCCTCTGAATAAGCCTCTTAAGGAGTTTTCAACCGGAATGAAGGCGAAATTCAAATTGCTGATTGCAATGAGCCATGATGCAAAGTTACTGATATTGGATGAACCCACTGCGGGTCTGGATTCCGTTGCCAGAAGTGAGCTTTTAGACGAGATGCGCGAGTTTATGAATAAAGAGGAGCGGGCAATTCTGATCAGCTCTCATATTTCCTCCGATTTGGAAGGTTTATGCGACGACTTGTATTTTCTACAGAATGGTAAAATCCTTTTTCATGAGGATACCGACGTAATTCTGTCTGAATATGCTATTTTAAAAGTCAATGAGGAACAATATAAAGCGCTGGATAAAAGCTATATTTTATACAGAGATAAAAGACCCTTCGGCTATGAGCTCCTGACGAAGGATAGGCAGTACTATCTGGATAATTACCGAGAAATTGTCGTGGAAAAAGGAAATATTGATGATATTATGATGATGATTGCAAAAGGAGAGAAATTATGAAAGGATTACTGATAAAAGATGCAAAAATTATATTACAAAACAAAAAATTTATTATATTTTCGCTTGTGCTGGCGGCAATTATGTCTTTCTCGCAGTCAGAGTTTACCTCCTCCGTCTTATTCGGATATATTACTATGATTTTCAGTTTACTGGCAGTCAATACGCTTGCATATGATGAAAACGATAAAAGTATTGTATTTCTGATGACACTGCCGATAAACAGGAACACATATGTAAAAGAAAAATATATTATTGCGTTTATATTAAGTTTTCTGGGATTCATGCTCACATCTGTCTTCTGTATTGCTTTACACCCAAATCAGGCAGCAGATATTTTGACGGGAGGAATTGCCACATATATTGTACTGCTTCTGTTTCAAATGATTATGATACCGGTACGGCTGAAATTCGGAAATGAAAAAAGCGGAGTTGTAATGTTGATATTTGCAGTTTTGATTTTTGCGGTTTTTGGTACATCTAAGAGCATTGCAAACCGCATCAGTACTCAACAAATATGGCTTACCCTGTCCGGAATAGAGCATTTTATAGAATCCTTTTTATCAATGAATAAGCTGCTCATTGCCGCTATACTTCTTCTGTTTGTGATTACCTGCTGCATGGTTTCTTTTCTTATCAGCATAAGAATCATGCGCAGGAAGGAATTCTAGATAATTGCGAAACTATGTTTTTCAAGACGCCCGTTGTACAATATAGACAAATCAACGCAGGGCACGCTTGCGCTGCATTGCCGCTCGTAATGGTACATAAGGCTGCAAAATACGCAGCCTAAAGTACAAGTCCACTTTCAGTGGACTACGGCGGCATAGCACCCTGCTTATGATATTGTCTATATCGTACAACTACGTTATGGAAATAGTGAGTTACGTAATTACCTAATAAAGAATTTTAATGCAAGGAATATTTACGGAATTAATTAAATACAATACGGATACTCAGCCTGTTATTCTCATATTCAGCGGATATCGTGCCGTTCATCTGCTCTACCAGAGTTCTGGCAATCGCCAGTCCCAACCCTGTAGAATTTCTGGCAGACTCAACCGTATAAAAGCGGTCAAAAAGCTGGGCTACCTGTACTCCGCTAAGCGCAGACGCCGTATTGGAGAATATGATTTCTCCTGTTTCGCATAAAGTAATACTCAAATCACCGTCGCTGTACTTAACGGCATTATTCAAAAGATTGGAAAACACGCGGGTCAGCGCAGAACGGTCAAGTTTTCTTATCACTTTTTCTTCCGTTATGCGGATATCCGGATTTATTCCACGTTCATTTAAGGTAGAGTAAAAAGCGGCTATGCTTTCTTCCAAAACCTCATTGATTTTAACAGGCTCATTTACTGCACCGTTTTCATTTGAAATGACAATAGAGTATCGGAAAAGTTCTTCCGTCAGCTGTATCAGTATATCTACGCGGTTTCTTATTATCTCAACATACCGCTTAACCACATCTGATTTTTCTTCCTGTTCAAGCAAATCCAGATATCCGCATATGGCGGTAAGCGGCGTCCGCAAATCATGAGATATATTGGTAACAGCATTCTTTAGCTCCACATCGCCCTGATGGAAGCGGTGATGCTCCGTGCGGATTTTGCGAAGCTGCACATTAATGGAATTAGCCAGACTGCGCATATATCTGTCGCCGCCTGAAATATCAATAAGCGTATTGGTATCGGTTGTGAGCCTGTCGGTAAATGCTTCTTCTATTTCTCTTGCGGCTTTTTGCATTAAATATATTTTTATTAATAAAACAGCAGTTATCACAGCAAAAATACAAATTACTATCCACAATATACCGACTACAGCCCATAACCAGATTTCCATGACTAACGCTCCTCTTAAATCAAATATCTTTATCCAATTGCGAAATGTTATTACAGTTCACGATTTCCGCAAATGCTTAAAATCTCTTAATTCAGATTTTTTCTCCGGAAGAAAAATACTCCGCAGGCTGTTGCCGATACGGCTATTAACAGCGAATACACCGGAAGCTTCACACCGCTTTCTGAAACATCAATCTCCTGCTGCGTTATCTGAAGCATCTGGCAGCCTGGAAGAAAGTCATACATGAATTCATATATTTCACGCTTTATTCCCGTAATATAGTGTGTGTTCTTTTGCATTGTACCTTTCTCTTCAATCACTTCACCCGACTCATCCACATACATGACTGCATACGGCGAATAATATTCGGGTTCTTTAAGACTACTGTATATCACCATTGCGCTTAAAAGAAACACAAATGAAATAATAATAGCTATAACCGACGCGTTTGACTTGCTTTTGATAAGCATGCTTATTAACATAAAAAAGGCACACATCGCAATCAGTGTCACAATACTAATCAACCCAAGCGTAAAAAGATATGAAATCGGCATCTCCCTGTTTCCCGTAAGCGTACCGCCTATCAAGACAATTGTCACAATATTAGTAAGGTGCATTATAATCACAGCCACAGTGCTGACAATGAGGTTTGAAAAGTACACTGCGCTCCTCGTATGCCCAACGATAATCTTATTGCGTATTGTTCCGTTGCTGTATTCCGTCCCTATGAATAATCCGATAAATACTGCACAGACAATCGACATGAACATGCAGTTTGTATACAAATAATTATCAAAATGCGGGTGATACCCCTCAATCTCAAGAGATTCCCGATACGGCGTCGTTGATGCCAAAAAACCTATTCCGAATGTATACAGGATACCAATCCAGAATACCCTGCTTTTCCAAAGTCTTTTAAAATTTGCTCTTAATAATTTACTCATATATAACATACTCCTTTCTATTTTATTACTCAGTTTCTTTTCCCACCAGACTCACATAAAAGCTTTCGAGACTTTCGTCATGCTCCTGCATGGAGATGATTTCGCATTTTTCTTCCTCAAGCGCTTTTGCAAGCTGTGAGACATTGAGTTTGGCGTAAACGTCAGCCTGAGTGTCTGAGAGTATCTTATATTCAATATTCATTTTATCAAGCACACGTACAAGGGCTTTCGCATCGCTTATCTCCATCCTTACGCATTTCCGGCAGGCGTCTTCCAACTCTTCTGCACTCATTTCTTTTATAATATGTCCGTTATCGATAAATCCGTAATACGTTGCAAACTTGGAAAGCTCGTCAAGAATATGGCTTGATATCAAAACCGTAATCTGTTTTTCACGGTTAAGCCGAAGTATAAGCTCACGCATCTCTATAATGCCTTGCGGGTCCAGACCGTTTATAGGCTCATCCAATATCAGAAAGTCAGGGTCGCCCACAAGCGCTATGGCGATTCCCAATCTCTGACGCATACCGAGAGAAAAGTTTTTCGCTTTCTTCTTTCCCGTTCCTTCCAGCCCGACCAGCTTAAGAATATCTTCAAGTCCGTCAAAAGACGGAAGCCCCAGAATGAGATACTGCTGCTTAAGATTGTCCACTGCCGTCATATCAAGATATATTGACGGAGTTTCCACCACGCCCCCTACTCTTCTGCGCGATTTAGCTATATCCTTATCGGTGTTTTTTCTTCCGTACAATGTGTATTCGCCGGTTGTAGGCTCCTGCAGCCCGCAAATCAGCCTTATAAGCGTGGTCTTGCCGGCTCCGTTTTTTCCGACGAAACCATAGATTGCCCCTTTGGGAACACTCATAGATAACCCGTTCAATGCTTTGAAATTCTTATAGCTTTTGCTCAAAGCATTTGTTTTAAGAACATAATCCATATAGATAACCTCCATTTTTATGATGTTAGCATTCTACAGGATAACAGTAAAGGAATCGGTAAAGAAAACAGTAAAGAAACGGTAAAGATTTGTTTAAGTCCGCATTTTAAATCCAATCCCCCAGACTGCCTCTATATAGTCTTTACCATTTACACTCTTAAGCTTCTTTCGCAAATTGCTGACATGCATTTTCAGGGAAGTTTCCGTACAGTCCGGAGTATCTTCGCTGATACGTTCAAGCAGCAGCGATTTCGTAATGACCTGCTCAGGGTTTAGCATAAGCAGTCTTAAGATTGCGTATTCTGTTCTGGTGAGCTTGATTTCAATCGTGCCCACCGTTATTATGTGGGAATCGGTATTCAATGTAATATCGTCAAATGTTAAAACAGTGGACGCTGCATTGTTTGCCGCAAGGCGAAGCTGTACGGCGATTCTTGCCATCAGCTCTTTGGTGCTAAACGGTTTTGTCACATAGTCAACGGCGCCGCTAAGCAGCGAAGCTACTTTATCATCAACGTCAACTTTAGCGCTGACCACGATGACAGGTATTCCTTTTATCTTAGGAAGCACATCTTCTCCTTTCAGTCCCGGCAGCATCAGGTCAAGCAGCACAAGGTCAGGCTTCTGATTAGAAAGAACATATAAAGCTTCTGTTCCGGAATATGCACGGAAAACACTGTAGCCTTCTTTTATGAGGGTTTCTTCGAGCATATTTCCTATATGCATGTCATCGTCAACAATAAGTATCTTTTTCATAGCCGCTCTTCTCTCCATTTTTGAGGCATTATAGCATAAATGAATTTAATTGTCACTAGGGGGGAGGGATGGAGTATCTCGTTTTACGTTTCATCTTGTCAAAGGTCAACGCTATAATGTTTTTATATTGACATTATATCACTATTTTGCTATTATCAAATGAGTAAGTTATATTGAATGAAATCTGAGGACGGAACAGGCAGCCGTCACGCCCAGTGGGTCTTAAAAAAGATGTAGGATTGCCACCCCACCTATTTCATTCAAACGTTTTTTGTTGTAATTAAAAGCAACTAAGATATATTCGATCTCAGTTGCTCTTTTTGCTGTTATGTTATTTCAGGTCCTTTATACGTAAAAATTGCGCTGTAATTCCAAATTATCCAAGAAAATATGTATTTTGCCTCCTCAATCTTACTCACTTATTTTTTCAGCATACGCACCTAGCCTGTTTGCCCATTTTTCTTCATCCGTTTCCCACGGTTCTACCTGTGCATATACCGTTGATGGAAACGAAATAAGCTGAACATCAAACTTTAGCGACGGTTCTACTCTTGAACTTGCATTATGTATTCTCATTGAAACCTGCCAGCCTCCATCGCAGACAACTTCAATAGTATTATCAGAACCCGCTTTAAATCCTATATGATAAAACTGTGTCGGCATTTTCAAAACAGGAATTTTTGTTATAGGTTTTTCTGTTCCCGAATTACAATTCAGAGTTCCTCTAACATTAATTGCCTCTACCCTTGTTATCCGACTCTTATCTTCCGTAATCACTTTATAAAAATCATTTCTGCCTAAAAGATATTGGATTAGCTTTTCAGGTATATTTTTTTCGTCATCTGCTATCCGCTTTAATTCAGTCATAAAAGCTTCAAGGATTGGTTTATAATATCTGTCTGTCTTCTCATTTATTTCATCCCATAGCATAGGTTTTCCTGCTGTCTTACTGTCATCTCTATACTTGCGTAGTTCTGAGAATAATGGAATTACTGCATCAAAATATTGTTGTGAACATGGGATGCCTACCCACTCTTTTCCGAAATCAATAGTGTCAGATAATCTGCTATGCTTAACTGCATGATGATTGTGTTTACAAGAAAAGCCTATTTCCCATCCATTCTGTTTGCGTAGACACAATACATCACGGACATCACCTTTTATTCCTGCTGAATCCGGTTGGATAGATAAATACAACGGCTCGTTATCGTTAGGATTCCCTAACTGCGGTTCCAGTCTTTTTACAACCCTTACCGCTGCGTTTGCCGCTTTATCCAAAGCAGTTTTCATATCAAGAGCCGCTTCATCATACAATTTTTTTGCAGTTTCTAACTGAGGAGATAATTCTATTTGAACATCTCCCGTTTCCTTCAGTGCATTGAACAGTCCTAAGACACACGCATATTCAAATGCTTTCCCGTTGGCTGTCTGGATTCCTCCTGCCATTCTTCTTCCGCCTCCTTAATACCCAGAATGGCATATAACTGCATGGCAACATATTCGGCAAGTTTTACCGGAACAGCATTTCCTATCTGTTTGTACTTACTGGTCAAATCTCCATAAAATTCCAAATCTCTTGGAAATGTCTGTATTACTGCAGCCTCACGCCAACTAAACCGTCTGGTTATTCCATTATCGCCAAATCTCCATTCATCTGTTCCTACCTTAACCATATTCGGCGAACTCGGATGTAACGTAACCTGTTTTGCCATTGCCGGGATAGTATACGAAACATCATCCCAATCTCTTTTTCTGTTTCGTGACATATATCTGGACGAATAAGGTGCATTGCACACATCATCCAACTCAGGTTCAGGCATACCCGCCAAGACTTCTCTCATAGAAACGTGCATATTATATGGAATAGGAATTTTAAAATTTTTAATTTTTAAATCTTTGCGGAAACCGCAAATAATAACCCTTTCTCTATCCTGTGGCACACCAAAGTCTTTTGCATTTACAAGCTGAAAAAAAACATCATATCCGCAATCAGAAAACTCCGCAATAATTGCATCAATAATTTTCCCTTCTCCCATTGTAAGCAAACCTTTGACGTTTTCACCAACAAATATAAGCGGTTGCTTTTCTTTGACAATCCTCACATAATGCTTATAAAGTGCATTTCTTGAATCATCAATTTTGCGAGGACCACTTAAAGAAAACCCCTGACACGGAAATCCGCCCAGTATAATGTCAGAATCTGGAATCTGCGCAATATCCAACTTGCTGATATCTTTGCAAACCACCTTAGCTCTGCTCCAGTTCTGATGAGTTTTACAAGCATCCTTCTCAAAATCATTTGCCCATATTGTTCTGAATCCGGCTCTCTCAAATCCCATATCAAGACCACCGGCACCGCAGAACAAGCTGACAGCTGTAAATTCTCTCATCGTCAACTCTCCCTTATTAAATTTTTTTAGTCATTTCACCCATAGTCGGTCGTATGACATATTGATTATATCAAAACAGCACTCAAATATCTACATTTTTTGGAAAATATACGATATTTAAAAAGTATCCACATAAGAAAAACTAATACTTGACTTTTGATTTTCACGGTGCTATACTCTCACTAATTCAAAACAAAAAGGCTTTGACGAGGAATAGTAAATATCAGGGATATTACAGAGAGAAGATGGTTGGTGCGAATCTTCATTGAACCGGTATTGAAGCAGCCTCTGAGCTGTGAACCGAACAGAGAATCTTAGTAGGCTTCAACGGAGTTCCCCCGTTAACGTAGGAAGCAATATCGGAGAAATCCCGTATTGACAGAGTGCAGAGAAATCTGAAATTAGGTGGTAACACGGACATGAAAGTTCGCCCTAAGTTGATATTAAGTCAGCTTAGGGCTTTTTGTTTTGGAAAATTATAATACGAGGAGTGGAAAATATGACACCGGATCAATTAAGAAAATCATTTGTCAGCTATATGAAAAGAATAGGCGCAAACGAAGTACCTTCCGCAAGCTTATTGCCGGAGAATGACCCTTCAACGCTGTTTACAGGAAGCGGAATGCAGCCTATGGTTCCCTATTTGTTGGGCGAAAAGCACCCGATAGGAAATGAGATAACGGACGTTCAGAAGTGTTTAAGAACAGTGGATATCGAAGAAGTTGGCGATATGTCCCATTTGACTTTTTTCGAAATGATAGGTCGTTGGGAATTCAGGGCCAATGCGGATGATTATAAGAAAAAGCAGATTGACGCTATTTGGGACTGGCAGGTTAATGAACTGGGGATTGACCCGGACAGACTGTATATCAGTGTGTTTAAAGGAAGCGAGGAACTGAATATTGAGAGAGATACGGAAGCCATACGGCTCTGGTCAGAGAAATTCAAATCTGTCGGCATTGAGCCTATTGTAGAAGACGAACCATACAAATACGGAACATCCAGAGGCGGCAGAATATTTTTATACGGTGAAAAGGAGAACTGGTGGAGCCGGGTAGGAAGTCCTTTTGATATGCCTGTCGGGGAACCGGGAGGACCGGACAATGAAATGTTTTATGACCTTGAACCGGACGGGGATTCTCTGGATCATCCGGCTTCAGACAGCGAAAGATTTCTGGAAATCGGTAACAACGTGTTTATGTGTTACAAAAAAGAGGATACCGGATTTGTAAAAATGAAAAATCCCAATATCGATTATGGCGGCGGACTTGAACGTGTTGCAATGGCTGTAAACGGTGACAGGGATATCTACAACACGGCATTATTTCTGAATGCTAAACAGAAATTAGCCAAGTTAAGCGGCAAGGAATATACGGATGATTTAAAGTCGTTTAGAATCATACTGGATCATGTGCGCGCTGCTGCATTTTTGATTAACGATGGTGCAGAACCTGCCAACAGTGACGCCGGATATATAACGCGAAGACTGTTAAGAAGAGCAATTCGTGCAGGTAGAAAAATCGGCATACAGGGAAGTTTTGTAGCGGAATTGGCTGAGGTTTATATTGACGAAGCAACGGCATACGAAGATTTGATTGCAAACAAGAAGAATGTTCTTGAAATCATCACCAAAGAAGAAAAGTTATTCCACAAAACCTTGCAGCAGGGAGAAATAGAAATCCGTAAGCATCTTAAAAACAAAGGAAAAGTTACGGGTGCAGATGCATTTTATTTTTATGAAACGTATGGTTTTCCACTTGAATTGACTGAAGAGTTATTATCTGAAAGCGGATATTTCATTGAGGAAAAAGAGTCCTATGCTGAAGCGGCAAGGAAACATGCCCAAATGAGCAGAACGGCAGCTGCCGGTAAATTCAAAGGCGGATTAGCTGACCAATCAACGGAAACCACGGCACTCCATACAGTGGCACATTTATTACTTGCAGGCCTGCGGCATGTTCTTGGCGACCATGTTATACAAAAAGGAAGTAATATCACTGCGGAAAGATTACGATTTGATTTCAACCACAATGAAAAACTTACGCCGAATCAATTATCTGAGGTTGAAAAATTCGTAAATGATGCAATTTCCTCTAAAGCAATTGTTTCGTTTTCGGAAATGCCCAAAACGGAGGCAAAAGAAAACGGTATCAGCGGGAACTTCTGGGACAAATACCCGGATATTGTAAAAGTATACACAATCCGGGATGCCGAAGGTAACGTCTGGAGCAGAGAAGTTTGCGGAGGTCCTCATGTGGAAAACACGGAATGTTTAGGAAAATTCAAAATAGTCAAGGAGCAATCTTCTTCTGCCGGCGTTAGGAGAATTAAGGCAGTGATTGAAAATTTACCATCGCAATAATTTGGTTCTGCATTTCCGGTTTTGTCAGGTAAAGTGTGTAAATTTTTTATTTTTCGTGGCGGTCATATTGACCCGCCCCTCAGTCCACTAAATGGGCAGAACGTCCCCTTGACGTTTGTTTTTACATTGTTTGCGTCGGCACCTGCGTATCACTTAAAGCAATTTCCAGTGCAGGTTGTAAAATCTGTTCATACCGGGCTTCTATATACCGCTTATAAAACGCCTGTTGAAGTTCAGCAATATACGGCACATCATCGATAAATGCGGCTATTTCCGTCATGTTGATTCTTGGAACAATCCGCTTGACTGCCTTGCAGCATTCCTTGCTTTCTGCTGATTTCAGAAAATCATAGTAGTTGATTTTCTTTCCGTCCTGCCGCAGCGCAGAGGTCGGGAACTGATAGATTCTTGCGTTTAGAACATCATCATCCGTCAGAAGGTCATTCATAATTTTCTCATCAGCCTGTGGGAGCAGACAACTTCCGCAGTCGTAAATCGGGGCAATTTCCGCCTCATTTTTTTTATCATCAAACAGGAAACCCCAGTTACCGTTATGACGGTCAAAGTTTCCGAGCAGTGCGTCAATCACGAACACATTCCAGAAATGCTCCGTCAGTCTTTCGGGAGCAATATACTTCTGCTTTTCTATCGTGTCAAGGACATCGTCAAGTTCTGTTCCGCTGCCTCCTGAATCCGAGTCCAGAATGGTATTCTTGATGGAACAGAAATCAAACAGCCGCAGGCCGTCCTCCGTAAAATCGCGGCAGGCACAGACAAGCTTTGTTTTTGTGCCGACTATAAATGTACCGAGCATGGTTTTCTGCGCCTTTATGCCAAGCATATTGAAAATACTGCTTGCGATGTGTTCACTGATGCAGCTATTGGTATAGGATAATTCAGTCAGTTTGTTCTCACCGGACGGCGGGAACTTCAGCATATAGGGATGCCCTTCATATTCAATGGCAATCTTTTTACCGTTTGCGCCGTTATACGCCTTTCCGAGTATTGTGCTGCATTCTGAAAAATCTACCTTTCCTGCCACTTTACCGCCTCCTTATAAATATTTTTTCCGCAGATAATTTGCGTGTTCCGGCGTAATCGCACCATCGTTGATTTCTGCAATATTGATACTTCCGTATAATTCTCCCCATAAACAGTCCATTAAGCCGGATTTTTCTTTCAGCCCTTTTTTGTAGGCATCCAGATCGTGCTGGAGATATTCCGGCAGTCCGCATTCGTAGGCTCTCTCCCTGTCCGTCTGCTGTATGCCATCTTTGGTGAGCAGCTCCATAGAAACTCCCAGCGCCTTTGCCAACTTATACACGGTTTCAGCAGAGCATTTTTCAAGCTTTGTTTTTCCGCTGCAGATATCGTTCAGCGTAGCATGGGGAATACCTGCCTGAACAGCAAGTCTGTATTTAGTTAAATTCTGCTTTTTCAGCAAACTCTCTATAATCATCCGCTCAGCCCCCTTTGTTATTATTGTATCGGTGTACCGAAATAATGTCAAGGTCAACACCGAAATATTCACAGAATCGTTGCATTCTCGTTATAAATCGACGTTATGATGTTTTCTGCAGAGGTTCGGAGAATTAAGGCTGTTATTTTTAAAAAAATCTACTGTAAATTTACCAACGTAATAATTTGGTTCTGCATTTCCTCGACAGTTTCAATCCTTACCCTGCCGATACTATTTCTTATCATTTTAAAATCAACATCGGGAAACAGTTTTTCACACAAACTATTTGTTTCAGGCGATGCACCCATTAAAGCTATGACCAGAGAATCAATATCGAACTGATTTAACACTTCTCTCAATTCCTTTTCAGGAATTGCAGACAGTTGTTCAAAATCAGTTATACGCTGTGGCTGTATATTTGGTTCCAATATATCATTTATAGTGATATTATATAATTTAGAAATTTTCAATAAAATCTCTAAGTCGGGAATTGTTGTTCCTGTTTCCCATTTTGAAACTGCCTGCCTTGATATGCCCAACCTTTTTGCTAAATCACCCTGCGTGTAATTATGGCTTTTACGCAAAAATTGTAAGTATTTAGAAATAGTATTCATATTCATGAAAAACCCATGCCCCTTTCTCAACCTGCGAATTTGTATGTGACTTTACACACATACAAATATTGCGTAACACATGCAAAGCATAACACATACAAACATGTGTGTGAAAACTTTATTTTTCACCCTACTCTCCTTATTGCCATTATAAGGTATATGGCAAGAAGAATAAAGAATCTGATAAGGGCTAAAACGCAAACATCAGTTGCATAATTTATGAATTTTTAGAGCACAGAACTTCATGTAACACAATATGTTACACAGAATCGAAAAAGAGCACATACTGATTGGTTGTTATGATACACGCGATGTGACATAATATATAATGTGAAGAATAAATTTTTCACACATACATGTATGTATTACGCAATATTTGTGCAGACATCATTGATGTCTTGGGCACATAAATTCGCAGGTTTAGAAACAGGCAGGGATATTATTGTGAAAAATAAGGAGATAAGATACATGAGCTTAGGAACAAATATATGTTTTTTGAGAAAGCAGAAAAAATTTACACAGGAACAATTTGCAGAAAAGATGGGAGTTACGCGTCAGACCATATCAAGATGGGAATCTGACGAAGTAATACCTGAGCTTGCAAAGCTCATTGAAATAAGCGACCTTTTTGCATGCAAGCTTGATGCGCTTGTAAAGGAAAATCTTTCGGACCAGGGAGAGATTTATTCAGATGTTCTGATCAAAAGAGTAGCGCCGTTTAAAATGGCGAGATATGTAATGATTTCTCCCAATCCTGAGAGTGATGTTAATGAATATATGGAAAAATGGGCTGTTAACAGCGGTCTTAAGGCTTCATATCCGAATGCGAAAATAATAGGATGGGATTTTCCTTTTGTATCACAGGAACAACAAAACAGATTCGGAATGCACGGATATGTGGCAGCTTATGTTTTGCCGGAAGGGTTTAATACGGAATGCCCCGGCGTAGAGTACGCAGAAAATGCAGAAGCCGACTACGCAATGATTACCATTAAAGAGCCTTTTATACGGCCTTTTGAGAGAATTCCTAACGCATATAAGCTCATCATGGAATATCTTCAGGCAAATAATTTCAAAGAGAAACAACAGGATAATATCGTCAGTTGTTTTGAACATGAATATGAAGAGAATGGAATTGTATATATGGATGTTTATATTCATGTTGACGGCGTTACTAAAGTTGACGCATTTTCACATATTAATTAAACGGTTTTTAAAAGACAAGGGGGCAGTAAATGATGGAATTAACAAAAGCCGGTACATCTGATGCATTGGTGATAAACAGTATTTCCAAGCGTGCATTCGATAGTGATATTGAGGTCGGAGCCTCCTCAAAAGGAGGTCCTCCCGGATATAGGTCTGTAAATTTTCATGTTAAGATGGCAAAGGCGAATCATTTATATAAATTAACAATAGACGGACTTATTGTGGGAGGCGCCATACTTTTTGAAGATGGTTTGAAGCTTAATATAGGCAGAATATTTGTAGACCCGGAATATTTCAGAAAAGGGTATGGCATATTTATAATGCAGGAAATTGAAAGAATTTACCCTGCTGCAAAAGAATTATATCTTGATACGCCTGCCTGGAACATTCGTACAAATGCTTTTTATCAAAAGCTGGGCTATATCGGGTATAAAAAATCGTCGCTCAGCAGCGACGATTCCAAGAATGCTTCGCATTCTCAATGGAATGATTTATGCAGCGGCGTAATTTCCTATAAGATTAAGAAAGATGATGAGTTCATTTACTATATTAAAAAGAAATAGAAATCGGAAGGATAAGAATATCCCGTGAAGTTCAGTGCTTTTCGGCACATTATTCTCCACGGGATATTCTTTTTTGCCGCTTATTTTATGGCATATCCGTTCACATCGTTTTATATCGCCGCTCTCTTATGACGCTGTAAAATCAGATACTGCTCTTTAGTTCTCTACTTTGACTGTAATCTTTACGCTGAGCGGTTTGCCATCCGGATAGCCGATCAGTTCCTGCTCTCCTTCGAAATACACATTTACGTTGACCTGATAGCTGCCTTTTTTCTTTCCGGTGTCGCTTAAAGTTACAAGTACGTGACCGTTCTTTGTAACCACGCCCATGCCTTCAGGTACTTTGACGACCTGTATCTTCGCGATTCGGACGCCTGACGGAAGGCTCTGGGACAGATTATAGTCTTTGGTCAGCTGTCCGGTGTATTTATAGACTGTCTGTGCAGCAGGCGCTTTTATCTTCGGTACACTCTGCGTCGGTTTAAGGGACATTTCTGTCTCTATCCTGCCTCCACCTTCCAAAGTTATGATAACCGGAAGTGTATATTTTATAGTTTCAAGCTTTGCCTTCTTCCCTGCATCCGTCAGTGTGATGTCAAAGGTATTACTGCCTTTATATACCGCCTTAAAGTACGGATGTGCTTTAGGTGTATCATCAGGTGTCTCCTCTGCTTGCAGTATCGTGACGTCTTTTACCTGGGAAATGGCATTTTTCATGGTGAGCTTTCCTGTCAGGGTCATATTTTCCCTGTTTACCAGATCCAGTTTGCCGCTTACTTTTACCGTCGCAGTCGGGTTAGTGTCGATTACCTTCACTGTAATATCATTATAAATATTATAGTGACCCTTTACGTGATTCATGATCCTGAATTTATAGGAACCCGCCATCACATTATCTGCCATATCCTGCTTAAAGCCAATCCGCAATGTACCGCTTTCTTTGTCTAATGATATATTCTGCCATCCGTTCTGAGTCACGTCAATATCATACTTCTTGCTTGCATTATTATAGGCATATATCTCCCACTCTCTGCTTGGCGTAAACGATGCGTTCTGCTGGTCAAGCTTTAAGGTAGTAACTGCCTGTTCGCTCTGCGCTTTCTTATTCAAGGTCAGCGTCTTTTGTGCAATAGCTGCTTTTGGCAGTGTTGTTGTATACACTTTTACCTTTACGGTCACATTTACAGGATCTGCCCAGACTCCGTTTCCGGTATTGTCTGTTTCCATGATCTTAAGCTGTGCGGTCAGTGTCTCCCCATTCTTATAGGGTACATTCTGTTTTACTGCTGCTTTCAATGTGCCGTCACGTTCTGCCGCCACGATCAGTTTAGGTGAAGTATAGCTTACGACTTCTATTTGTGTCAGAACCGCCTTATCCGTATTGTTATATAAAGTGATGTCAGCAGTATTGTTTCCTCCGGCATTGAAGTTTTCCGTATCTATGTAAATTGACGGGATTGTCTGCTGTTTCACTGCTTTCGCCTTCTTCGGCGTCTTAATCGTAACATTGCAGATTACTTCTTCATACCCCGATACCCTGAGCGCCAGTTTTCCTTTAATGCTCGTCTTCTGGTATGCTTTTGAAGCATCCAGGACAGCATACCATTGCCCGCCTTCCTTTTTTACGGAGATATAGTCATCAAACTGATTTATCTGCCCCTCTGAACCTCCGATCACACGTACATTCTCTACTACATCCGGCGCCTTTATCACAAGCAGCGCCTGTAGATTCTTGTCCTGTGTGTAAATACGGTCTATCGTCGGCGACGCTACGCTGATGCTCGGTTTCTTGGAGATAACCTTCACTTTAACAGTAAATGTTTCCTGCCGGTCTCCTATCTCTTCAAGTCCTGTCACGGTGGTGCCGACAGTAAGCTCATATGTCGTGTTATTCTTTATGGAATCCGCATATCCATTGGTGTTATCAATCGCAATACTGTAGCATGCATTCTGCTTATCCACGATAGAGAAGCGCACCGCTTCCTGTGGTGTCAATGCCGTTTTTCCCTTTTTGATTTCTTGGATCTGTAAGGTACCAACATCCGCCCCTGCCGGTATGCGCAGCTGGAAATCTCCCGACAGACGCCGGTTATCCGCCGTCATCTCCTGGCAGAGGTTCACCGTCACCTGTTTCTCGCTTGGAATGACCGCCGTATCCAAAAGAACCAGCTCTATGGATGCCGATTTCTTCCATGTATCCTTTGCCTGGCATGTGAGGTTCGTCCTTCCGGCCTTTTTAAATGTGACCGTTACGCTCTTTTTATCCGCGTTCAGTTTCACTGTTGCTATTGAAGTATCCGTTACGCTCCACTGCAGCGCCGTCGTCATCTCTTCTCCAAAACGGTCATACGCCATGGCGGAGAACGTCATGGTTCCATTTTTTTCATATCTGGCTCTTACCGTATCCGGTGCGGGTACATACTGTACCTCAGCGTCCTGCGTCTGCATATCTCCTGTCTGACTTACTGACAGTATCTCTACGCTGCTCACCTGTTTTACTGCCAGTATCGTAACCTTGAATGTAACCTTGCGCTTGCCAAGGTCATTTTTAAGCGCTGCAGTCACTGTCACCGTTTTATTTTTTTTCGGTATATATTCAGGATTAGGCGTTACCTCTCCCGTCTCGTCCACGATGCAGACAGAAGGGTCTGCTGATGTAAACGTAAACCATTTCGCATTATCCTGCGGCGTATATTCATTGCCGTACTGGTCTTTTATCCGCAGTTTGGCACTGCTCTTCTCATCGACATCATAACTGTGTATTGAAACGGAGGATGTAACCGCTGAAAACTTATACGCTTTATCAAACGGCCATGTCTTGGCTTCTTCCTGCGGTTTGTCGCCTGTTACTTCAATGTGGCAGCTGCCGTATACGGCATTGCCTGTAGTATCATAGGCAAATATATCTGTACTGCCGGGTGATTTTGCCGTGACCACTCCGTCTTCCGATACTTCAGCTATCAGCGGATTGGCAGATTTATAGCTGCAGTTTTGCATAAGTTGCAAAGATACCCCTGTAACCTTGCCGTCTTCGCCTATTAACAAGTTTGTCATTGCATATGCATATATCCTGATACTGTCTGCCGAATCCTTGCCCGGTTCAAGAGTATATTCAGGTTTGGCTTCCAACCCTTCAACCTTAAGGTCTCCGTTTTCATCTAAAGCCACCTTCACCTTACTGAAATCTTCCTCAGTCAGCGCTCTATAAGACAGCCATATTCCGTATACATTACCCTTCTTCTTTACGGTAATTTTCTGTTCTGTACTGATGCCATCCGCAGTGCGTGCCTTAAGCACACAATTACCAACGCCTTCCGCCTTTAAGGTAACTGACGTATCGGTACTTTCTATAATCTTCAATACGTTTTCATTGCTCGTTGACCACTCGCATGCGGCGTCATCTGCATTATAGACCGGTGCAGCGAAAACGCTTACTTCAATTACATCAGAAACACAGATATCGTCTAAAGAGTTCCGTGCCTCCTCATTTACTTTAAAACCACCCATGGTAATCCCTGTTACCGGAACATTTACCACAACATGACAGCCAGCCGTCAATGCATCGATTTCCGCCTGAAGGTATACTTCTTTGTCCGTCGATTCTCCTGTTGCGGAAAGTGTGTTCCCTGTGATCCTCAGGATTTCTTTTTCATCGCTACCTATTACCTTGAATATACTTCCGGTCTTCTGTGTAACATAAGCGGTTCCGTCCGCTCTGTATGCAGTCCACTGTAAACCGGTATAATGCATGTTAGAGGGCTTCAGGGAAGAGGTAATGTCTACCCTGTTGCCTTTGGAGATAACGACATCTGTGCTGCTTAATACAAGCTCTGTTTTGATTTTCGTCGTTGTCTTCAGCGCAGCGCCATATACGGGTTCCTCTTTCGTTACCGACTGTTTCGTCCGTACATAGATATAATAAGTGCTGTCCGGCTCAAGACCTTCAAAGGTCAGCTCTGTTTCCGTACTATTTGTATCCGTGCTATATGTATAGCTGAGTGCAGATGCAGCTTGATACGTTTTACTGATCGCATATTCGTATGACGGATTATTCTGTATGGTAATCGTATCGTGTGTTGCACGTACCACTTTCGGCATGTCGGGCTTGGTATGCCCGGAAGCTGCTCTTGTCAGTTCCAGATTGGAATCCAGTCCATTCTTGAATACCTTTACTTTATAATAATACGTTTTTCCCGTCACCGGTACGGTATCCGTATAGAAAAACATGTCATCCTTATAATCAAGTATGCCACCTTTATTATCTGTTCTAGTTATATTCTCTGCTACCTTTGTGTATTCATCAAATGCGCTTTCACTGCGGTACAGCGTGTATTTTTCCGCCTCCGGAACATCCTCCCAGATAACCTGTAGGCTGTTCTCATCCACCGCGCGGAGCGTAGTAATGGCAACAGGTGATATGGAAACCGTAATCTCCCGGCTGTCGGTTACCGCGCCGCGTACTATCGGGGGAACGTTCACTATCGGACATAACCAGTAATAATATGTCGTATTATTAACTACAACTTCATCCGTATAGGAGTTCTCTTTAGCATCCACCGTTGCGTAGGGCGTACCGGGTCTCTCAGGCGTAGTGCTCCGGTAAATCTCAATCTTTTCTGCCCCCGCGCCGTCTTTCCACTGTAAATTAACTCCTTCTCCTTCATTGTAGGAAGCGCTTGTGAAGCTCAACTCATCCGGTGTGGTTTGGTATGTCAACAGGGGATAGACATAGAGTCCTCTGTCATTTGAATCCAGCGCCACCAGATAAAATGTATAATCCTTTCCTACCTTAAATTCTTCCGGAGTCTTAATATTTTTCAACCAGTTTGTCATATCCTGCTCTGATGTAGTGGAGTTAATTATCCAGCCTTCGGTTCCATTTTGTGTTACCAGACAAAGTCCGTATTTACTCGCGCCCTGATATTTTGACCAGGTAAACTTAATCTTATTATATTTCGTCTGCTGCGCCTTGAATTCGAACGAAACGCGCGCTGACGCAGACCAATCCGTGTAAGTGCCTTTTGCGTCATAAGCACGCATCTTATATTCGTATTCTCCCAATGCACTGCCGCTTAAATCATCCACATACGGTGCTGTCACGCTTGGAGCATTCTTAAGATTATCCAGCAGACTATATTCTGATTCTCCCGGCGCTTTTCTGTAGATTTCATAGCCTGCCGCGCCTTCTACAGCACCCCAAGATAACAACACTTTCATATTGGATATGACAGCGTTCATATCTGATACCTTAACAGCGCCTGTTATCTCTGCCTTAACGGCTTCCGATTCTTTATTACCTCCGTCATCAAAAACAACCCGAACCTTATAATAATAAGTATCACCGACTTTTACGCTGCTGTCCTGATATCTGTGCTCATGAGACTGCAGATTCTCGATCTCAGTGTAAGGTCCTGTTTCTGATTCACTGCGCAATACCGTATAGCTCTTAGCGTTGGCACAGGAATTCCACTTCAACTGTACTACGCTGTTACCGTCAAAGTCCTTTACTGTTACATTTTCTACCGTTAATATTGGTTCATCGGAAGTGGCAACGTCTTTGGTCAGTGCATTGATGCGAAGTGAATAACCATAATCTGCCATATCTCTATAAGTATACCCACTGCCATAAAAGCTTTCCCCTTTTTTAAGCTCATTGCG
Source organism: uncultured Bacteroides sp. (assembly GCA_964600805.1). Lineage (GTDB taxonomy): Bacteria > Bacillota > Clostridia > Lachnospirales > Lachnospiraceae > UBA3282. Next base: position 34,763 of record CAZRKN010000016.1, read on the forward strand.
ACTGTAGCAACTGTAACTATTCGAGCTGCCTTCTTCTATGAAAAGATATCCCCCGTTTGGAAAGGTTATGACAATTGCAATATCTTCTCCTTGTTCTACTATCACAGGCTCAGTAAGGTCTATCGTATAGAGCCCCTGATAAGTTGACCTGCCGGTAACAGGCGTGCTCAGCAGAGGCGTACCGCTCTCAGGATTCTCAACCACGCCGTTTTCTTTCAGTGGATTCTTATAAATTTGAATACTATAATCGGTATCGATACCGCCTGAGAGAAACGAAACCGCACTCAGCTGCTCTGTATCTGAGTTTTCTCCTTTTATCGTATACACCTGCGCCATCTTTAACATTCCGCCAGTGTAACCATACCAACCATAGGTGAGGGTGTTGCTGTTAAAATAATTGTTATCGTATTCATCACGCAGACCTGCAACCATGACCGCGGCCGGATTACCGCTTCCAAGCGAAGTATCTTCATAGGAAATATAGAAATAGCCCTTTTCTCCCCAATACTCACTCCAACTGTTTCTTACGATCCATGCGCCGTCTTTCGTAGGAGGCGTATTAAAATTCTCCTTTGGATAGTTGTCATTCCAGCCAACGATCATAATGGCGTGATTTGTATTATTAGTTACATTATTATAATATGCATGCGTCGTCGAATTATAATAAGGTGTATCATCATAATACGACCACATAACACTGCCATACTGCTTCACGAGCGCCTTAACACTTGAAATCGTCTCTTCATCATTTGCTTTTGTGTTAAGCAGATAGCAGTCCTTCAGGATTACAGCCGTATCCTGCGAAACCGCCTGTGCCATATCTGCCGGTGTGTTATAATCATTGGAGTACGGATACTTACTTTCATCCGCAGCGCCCTGCCAGTTCATCAGCGCAGAAACAGCAGTCATAGTATTTCCGCCGTAATCAAGATAAGCCGGTGTTGCATACATTGGTTCTATCGTGTCACCGCTTGCATTACCCAGCGCATCACTTCTTGTATGATAAGTAAAGTAGGCAAGATGGCGCTCCGACAGGTCATACGATCCCAATCCTTGTTTCCGCAATGAGGTCTCCATAGTTCCAAGTGTTGCGAACGCCCAGCAGGTACCCCACGGATTCTGATTCCTAATATCCGAGAGGATACCTTCATTTCTGGAATCATAGGTTGACTCAAGATTTGCATGATCATTGATATATGTCTGCACCGAACCGGGCACGCCGTACTCCGGCAGTTCAATCGGCTCGATCAACGGCAGATACGGCGGACGATACATACTGTCATCCGCTTCGTCAACCGATATCATTATATCGCTTTGTATTATATCATTCCCCGATACTGTTTCTTCCGGTATTTCTTCTTCCGAAAGGTCTGTCTCCCCGGAAGGCATCTCATCTTCCGAAGGCTCTGTCTCTCCAGAAGGATTTTCTTCTTCCGAAGGTTCTGTCTCTCCGGAAGGATTCTCTTCTTTCGAAGGGTCTGTCTCTTCCGGAGAATCTGTCTCTTCCGATGGGTCCGTATCTCCCGAAGGATTTTCGTCTCCCGAAGGATCCGTATCTCCCGGAGGATTTGTCTCTTCTGAAGGATCTGTCTCTTCTTCATTGTTTCTCGGTTCCTGCGTCGACAGAGTATCCTTTTGTACCGAATCTTCCGATTGGATACTCTGTGTTTCGGTCGCCATGACCGGCATGACCGGCAGTCCTGTACAGAGCATTGCAGCAATCAAAAAAACCGCAATGCTTCTCATACATATTCTTCTGTGTTGTCTTCTGTTGCGCATACGCTTACCTCCATTAATCTTATAGATTGTTTATCAGATTTTGGGTTATCAATGTAGTGCTTTAATTTTCGACTTTGACTGTTATCTTTACGCTGAGCGGTTTGCCGTCCGGATAACCGATCAGTTCCTGCTCTCCTTCAAAGTACACATTTACGCTGACCTGATAGCTGCCTTTTTTCATTCCGGTGTCGCTTAAAGTTACAAGTACGTGACCGTTCTTTGTAACCACGCCCATGCCTTCAGGTACTTTGACGACCTGTATCTTCGCGATTCGGACGCCTGACGGAAGGCTCTGGGACAGATTATAGTCTTTGGTCAGCTGTCCGGTGTATTTATAGACTGTCTGTGCAGCAGGCGCTTTTATCTTAGGTACACTCTGCGTCGGCTTAAAGGACATTTTTGTCTCTATCCTGCCTCCGCCTTCCAAAGTTATGATAACCGGAAGTGTATATGTTGTAGTTTCAAGCTTTGCCTTCTTCCCTTCTTCCGTCAACGTGACGCTGAAAGTATTATTACCCTTATATACTGCTTTAAAGTACGGATGTTCTTTAGGCGTATCTTCAGGTGTATCCTTTGCTTGCAGTATCGCGACGTCTTTTATCTGGGAAATGGCATTTTTCACGGTAAGCTTTCCTGTCAGGGTTATATTTTCCCTGTTTACCAGATCAAGTTTACCGCTTACTTTTACCGTCGCAGTCGGCTGAACGTCGATTACTTTTACTGTAATATCATTATAAAAATTATCATAGCCTTCAATGCAGTTGAAAATTCTGAATTTATAGGAACCCGTCTTCACTTCCTCTGCCCTATCCGGCTTAAAACCAAACTTCAGTGCACCGCTTTTTTCATCGAATGTTATACTCTGCCATCCGTCCTCATTCACGTAACAATTATTTGTAATGTCAAATACATCCCCATCATCGAACGGTACAAACGATGCGTTCTGCAGGTCAATCTTTAAGGTGGTGGCTGCCTGTTCGGTCGGTGCTTTCTTATTCAAGGTCAGCGTCTTCTGTGCGAGCGTTGCTTTTGGCGGTTTTGTATATACTTTTACCTTTATGTCCACTTTTACCGTGTCTGCCCAGACCGGATTGCCGGCATTGTCCGTTTCCATAACTTGTATCTTTGCAGTCAGTGTCTCCCCATTCTTATAGGATACATTCTGTTTTACCGCTGCTTTCAATGTGCCGTCATCTCCTACAGTCACATCCAGTTTAGCCGAAGCACAGCTTACGACTTGCATTTGTGTCAGAATGGTCTTATCCGTACTGTTATATAAAGTGATGTCAGCAGTATTGTTTTTCCCGTCATCAGAGTTTTCCGTATTTATATAAATTGGCGGAATCGTCTGCTGTTTCACTGCTTTCGCCTTCTTCGGCGTCTTAATCGTAACATTGCAGATTACTTCTTCATACCCCGATACCCTGAGCGCCAGTTTTCCTTTAATGCTCGTCTTCTGGTATGCTTTTGAAGCATCCAGGACAGCATACCATTGCCCGCCTTCCTTTTTTACGGAGATATAGTCATCAAACTGATTTATCTGCCCCTCTGAACCTCCGATCACACGTACATTCTCTACTACATCCGGCGCCTTTATCACAAGCAGCGCCTGTAGATTCTTGTCCTGTGTGTAAATACGGTCTATCGTCGGCGACGCTACGCTGATGCTCGGTTTCTTGGAGATAACCTTCACTTTAACAGTAAATGTTTCCTGCCGGTCTCCTATCTCTTCAAGTCCTGTCACGGTGGTGCCGACAGTAAGCTCATATGTCGTGTTATTCTTTATGGAATCCGCATATCCATTGGTGTTATCAATCGCAATACTGTAGCATGCATTCTGCTTATCCACGATAGAGAAGCGCACCGCTTCCTGTGGTGTCAATGCCGTTTTTCCCTTTTTGATTTCTTGGATCTGTAAGGTACCAACATCCGCCCCTGCCGGTATGCGCAGCTGGAAATCTCCCGACAGACGCCGGTTATCCGCCGTCATCTCCTGGCAGAGGTTCACCGTCACCTGTTTCTCGCTTGGAATGACCGCCGTATCCAAAAGAACCAGCTCTATGGATGCCGATTTCTTCCATGTATCCTTTGCCTGGCATGTGAGGTTCGTCCTTCCGGCCTTTTTAAATGTGACCGTTACGCTCTTTTTATCCGCGTTCAGTTTCACTGTTGCTATTGAAGTATCCGTTACGCTCCACTGCAGCGCCGTCGTCATCTCTTCTCCAAAACGGTCATACGCCATGGCGGAGAACGTCATGGTTCCATTTTTTTCATATCTGGCTCTTACCGTATCCGGTGCGGGTACATACTGTACCTCAGCGTCCTGCGTCTGCATATCTCCTGTCTGACTTACTGACAGTATCTCTACGCTGCTCACCTGTTTTACTGCCAGTATCGTAACCTTGAATGTAACCTTGCGCTTGCCAAGGTCATTTTTAAGCGCTGCAGTCACTGTCACCGTTTTATTTTTTTTCGGTATATATTCAGGATTAGGCGTTACCTCTCCCGTCTCGTCCACGATGCAGACAGAAGGGTCTGCTGATGTAAACGTAAACCATTTCGCATTATCCTGCGGCGTATATTCATTGCCGTACTGGTCTTTTATCCGCAGTTTGGCACTGCTCTTCTCATCGACATCATAACTGTGTATTGAAACGGAGGATGTAACCGCTGAAAACTTATACGCTTTATCAAACGGCCATGTCTTGGCTTCTTCCTGCGGTTTGTCGCCTGTTACTTCAATGTGGCAGCTGCCGTATACGGCATTGCCTGTAGTATCATAGGCAAATATATCTGTACTGCCGGGTGATTTTGCCTTAATCACTCCGTCCGACGATACTTCCGCTATCAGCGGATTGGCAGATTTATAGCTGCAGCTTGACGTACGTGCCAGACTGCCACCTGTAACCTTGCCGTCCTCATCTTTTTCCGAATTTCCTGCTGTCAGTGCATATGCGTATACTGTTACACGGTCTGTCTTGCCTGCCGTATCCTTACCCAGAACAAGCTCATATGCAGGTTTGGTTTCCAGTCCTTCTGTCTCAAAGCTTCCGTTTTCATCTGAAGTTACCTTTACATTACTAAGTTCTGTATCAGACAGCTCTTTATCAGTCAGCCAGATCCCGTATACCTCTTCTTTCTTCTGTACGGTGATCTTCTTCTCTGTACTGATGCCGTCCGCAGTACTTGCCTTGAGCACACAATTCCCAATGCCCTCTGCCTGTAAAGTAACTGTCGTACCGGTACTGTCTATGATCTTCAATACGTTTTCATTGCTCGTTGACCAATAGCACGCGGCATCGTCTGCATTATAGGCAGGTGCAGGGAAAACGCTTACTTCAATTACATCGGAAACACGGATATTATCTAACGAGTCCCGTGCCTCCCCATTTACTTTAAAACCGCTCATGGTAATCCCTGTTACCGGAACATTTACCACAACATGGCATTGTGCCGTCAGTTCATCGACTTCCGCCTGAAGGTATACTTCTTTGTCCGTCGATTCTCCCGTTGCGGAAAGTGTGTTCCCTGTGAGCCTCAGAATTTCTTTGTCATCGCTGCCTATTACCTTGAAGATACTTCCAACCTTCTGTGTATCATAGGCTGTTCCGTCCTCTTTGTATGCACTCCACACTAAACCTGTATAATGTAAGTTAGAGGGCTTCAGGGAAGTGGTGATATCTACCCTGTTGCCTTTGGAGACAACGACATCTGTGCTGCTTAATACAAGCTCTGTTTTAATCTTCGTAGTGGTCTGCAGCACAGGACCATATACAGGGTCTTCGTCCGTTACAGACTGTTTCGTCCGTACATAGATATAATAAGTGCTGTCCGGCTCAAGACCTTCAAAGGTCAGCTCTGTTTCCGTACTATTTGTATCCGTGCTATATGTATAGCTGAGTGCAGATGCAGCTTGATACGTTTTACTGATCGCATATTCGTATGACGGATTATTCTGTATGGTAATCGTATCGTGTGTTGCCCGTACCACTGTCGGAATGGCAGGTCTGGTATATCCGGATGCCGCCCCTGTCATTTCCAATTCAGAATGTGTTCCATTTTTGTATACCATAACTTTATAATAATATGTTTTTCCTGTCACACGTTGAGCATCTGTATAACTAATCATGTCATCCGCATCATCTGCTTTATATATATTTTCTGCTATCGGCATATATACGCCTTCCGCGTAGCGGTACAGCGCATACCTTGTCGCATTTTCAACATCGTCCCAGATGATCTGCAGGCTGTGCTCATTTATTGCACGGATTTCCTTAATGGCCACAGGGGTTATAGGCGTTGCAAACACTTTAGTATTTGAAGCCTTTGCTGCGTATTGTCTTTTCCCATTGATATCAGTATTATACGCTTTGACGCGGTATACATATCTCATATCATAAACTGTATCGCTATCCTCGTATTGTACAATATCTGCAGAATCTATTTCTGCTATTTGTTTAACAGCCAAGTCTCCGTCCGCTAAACGTTCTAATACATAACCATCGGCACCTTCCGTCTTCCCCCATTCAACAATCACTCTGCCTCCCGACCATGTCGGCATTTCCAATACCGGAACCGACGGCAGCATCCTGACACCTGCCTGTGGGGATAATACATCCTCTTTCGTTCCCGAATCCGATGAAACATGAGCTGCAATGCTGTAATAATATGCAGTACCCGGAGACAATTCTGTATCCGTATATTCCGTTACTGTATTATCTGTAATCTCTGTAATCTTCTCTCCCTTATTGTACAATTCAGTGCTTCGGTACAAAGAATATCCGCTTGATGAAAGATTGCTTTCCCATGTAATAACGGCATCCGTAGCAGAACCTGCCTTTACGGATTTTAATACGGTCGCCTTGTCCAGCAAAGAATTGGCAATATACTTGCTGTCTGTCATTTCACCCTCTACCAGCTCTCCGGAAGAGTTGGTCAGTATCGGACGCAGCCAGTAATAATATCCCGTTCCTCCTTCTATCTCAGTATCCGTGTAAGAGTTTTCGTCGGCGTCCACCGTTTTATATGGAACATCCGGTATCTTGGGCATCGTATTCCGATAGATTTCCATCTGCTGCGCAGCGCCGTTCTCCCACTGTAAAGTAATGCCATCTTCTGCTTTGGTAACGCTTGTAAAGCTGACTTCCGGCACGGTCCGAAATGTAACGGAGGGATATTGATATATCGGAGGTGTCATAAATGAACCGCCGTAACCCGCAAACAAACCATAGGTATAGTCTTCTCCCGCTTTAAATTCTCCCAGCCAGTTGTAACTGAACCGCTCCGTCATATTCTCTTCCTTCTCAGTCAAATTAGCAGGAATGCTGCGAATAATATGTTTATTTACCAAAAGATGATACCCCGGTGAATTATAATATTCTGTCCAGGTGAATTTTACTTTGTTATATGCCGTCTGCTCCAACTTGAATTCGAACGGAACCACTTTGGGAGAAGACCATTCTGTATAGCTACCCTCCGCATTAAAAGCACGTAACCGATATTCGTAATCTCCCACATCCTCATCGCTTAAATCGTCAGTATAGCTTTCACCATCCGTAACCTCCCCCAGCGTGATATAATCTGGCTGTCCGGGCGCTTTTTTACTTAACTCGTAACCTGTCGCTCCCGCTACCGGATCCCAGGACAACACTGCCTTCATATTGTCCATCTGACCTCTTATGTCGCAAGAAAATACAATGGTATCCGCCTTTACTTCTACTGCCTCCGAGTCTCTTGTACTTCCATCGGCCAGAACAGCCCTGACTTTGTAATAATAGGTATTCTCGGCGCGAATACTTTCTTCATAGCTCTCTACCTGATCAGCAGACTGCTCTGCAATTTTTTTAAATTCTCCGTCCCGTGAATCGCTGCGCCATATCTCATAAGTTTCTGCATCCGGACAGGGATCCCATATCAGCCGCACTACGCCATTGCCTTCAAAGTCTGTCAGTCTTACATCATCTACGGCAACTGCAAACATGCTTTCAACATCCTTTGTCAGTGCATTGATACGAAGGGAAGTATGGTCGTTCTCTGCCAAATCAAAAAAACCTAAGTGATTGCCGACAAGGCTTTCCCCCATTTTGACCTGATTGTTGTAGCGGTAAGCACTTGAGAAATTGTATATATTATCATCTACGCCAATATACCCACCTTTTGGAAAGGTAATAACAATTGCAATGACATCGCCTTTCGCTGCTATCGCGGGCTGCTTAAGGTCTATTGTATAGAGCCCCTGATAAGTTGTCCTGCCGGTAACAGGTTTGCTCAGCATAGGCTTACCGCTTTCAGGATCCTTAACCAAGCCGTCTTCATTCTTCTGTGGATTCCTGTAAATTTGAATACTATACTCAGTATTGGGACTGCCTGTGAGAAACGAAACTGCACACAGCTGCTCCATACCTGTCTTGTTTCCTTGGATCGTATAGATCTGCGCCATCTTTGTGACTAAATTTTCGTTACCTTTACCGGCCCAATTATGACCGGTCATGGTGTTACTGTTAAAATAATTGTGATCATATTCCTTACTCAGACCTGCAATAAAGACAGCTGCCGGACCGCTGCTTCCAAGCGAAGTATCTTCATAGGAAATGTAGAAATAGCCATTTTCCCCCCAGTTACTACTCCAACTGTTTCTTACGATCCATGCACCGTTGTTCTTAGGAGAGTTATTAAAATTATTCTTTGAATAATTGTCATCCCAGCCAACGACCATAATGGCATGGTTGCCTTCATTTTTTGTCACATTATTATAATATGCATGCGTCGATGCATTATAGAATTGACCGGCGTCATAGTATGACCACACAACACCGCCATACTGCTTTACAAGCGTCTTGATATTTTGAATTGTCGCTGCATCATTGGCTTTGGTGTTAATCATATAGCAATCCTTCAGAATCACAGCCGCATCCTGCGAAACTGCCCGTGCCAAGTCTGCCGGTCCGGTAGAATTATTGACGTACGGATATTTACTTTCGGCTGCAGCGCCCTGCCAGTTCATCAGCGCAGAAACAGACGTCATAATATTACCGCCGTTATTCAGATAGGACGGCGATCCGACCGTTGTTATCGTGTCATCATTTGCAATGCCCAGCGCATCATTTCTCGTATGATAGGCAAAGTATGCAAGATGCCGCTCCGACAGGTCAAATGTTCCCAATCCTTGTTTCAGTAATGAACTCTCCATAGAACCAATCGCTGCGAATGCCCAGCAGGTTCCCCATGGATTCTGATTCCTGACCGGCGTGAGGATACCTTCTTTTCTGGAATCATAGGTTGACTCCAAACTTGCCTGATCATTGATATATGTCTGCGGCGAACCGGACACACCGCTCTCCGGTAGTTCAATCGGCTCGATCAACGGCAGGTATTCCGGGCGATACATACTGTCATCCTCTTCATCGCCAGATGCCGTTATATCACTTTGTATTATATCATTCCCCGATACTGTTTCTTCCGGCATCTCTTCTTCCGAAAGTTCTGCCTCTCCCGAAGGATTCTCTTCTTCCGAAGGTTCTGTCTCTCCCGAGTGATTCTCTTCTTCCGAAGGTTCTGTCTCTCCCGAAGGACTCTCTTCTTTCGAAGGGTCCGTTTCTTCTGAAGGATTCTCTTCTTTCGAAGGGTCTGTCTCTTCCGGAGGATCTGTCTCTTCCGATGGGTCCATATCTTCCAAAGGATCTTCTTCTCCCGAAGGAACCGTATCTTCCGATGAGATACTCTGTGTTTCCGTCGCCATGACCGGCATGGCCGGCAGTCCTGTACAGAGCATTGCAGCAATCAAAAAAACCGCAATGCTCCTCATACATATTCTTCTTCGTTGCCTTCTGTTGTGCATACGATTACCCCCTAATTTTAAAGATTGCTTATCTGCTTTTTAGTTATCTCTGTGTTTTACCACTATTGTATAGTTTACAGTAATAAATCTGAAAACGAACATCCTGTCACGAATCGACTCTAAAATGTGCTTAATCGACAATATTATTATAACGTTTTTTTTAAATCAGGACAACAGAGAATTTACTTTAAGGTGTTTAGAAATCATAGGAAAATCCCATGCCAATATCCAGCGTGAAAAGGGAACCCTGAAACACCAAAAATTAAGCGATACTAACCGACAGCACTTTGACAAATCTTCTGTGGGTTGGATATGCTGTGGCTCTAATGAACTTTACAAAAACTTTAAGAAAATCTTAATAGAAATATACAGACGGTTATAGTAGAATCAGAGTTGCTCATGACTAACATGCAGCCAAAATTCATTGACGAGGTAAAACACAATGACAACAAATTATCTGATAAAAGGCGTTCAGACACTTGAAGGCGGAGCTTTAGCAGGTATATCGGTGTATCTCATAATTGTTATTCTTTTATATATCCTAAAAATACGCAGAGGTATTTCGAGGAAATGTATATTTGAGATGGTGTTTTGCATTTATGGCATTACACTGTTAAAAATAACAGGACTTTTCTCACTAAACTATAGCTTAAGCGGGCATTTCAGCTATAGTTTAGTGCCTTTTATCAACAGTTCCATCATTCCTGTTTTATTTAACTTTATCCTATTTGTTCCTTATGGATTTTTACTGCCGCTTGTTTTTCGCTCATGCAGATGGAACCGGAAAAAAATTGTATTTGTCTGCGGTTTAACTTCATTAATAATTGAACTTTCGCAGATATTTGGCGGCAGATATGCAGAAATAGACGATTTTCTGATTAATACATTAGGAGCATTTTCAGGCTTTATAATCTATTCCTGCATAAATGAACTTAAGAAAAATCGTAAAAAAGCAATTATATCATTTGCAGTCTTATGTTTTACTCTCATAATATGTTTTATCGGAATTTATTGTATAGGGGACAATGCAAAACAACTGCCTGACGGTTTGGCTGCCGTTGAGAATAATATTGTTGAGGTTAATGTTTATTTTAATGGTGAAAAACAAAGTATTAATACCGATTCTTACATATATCACAGTTTTGTAAGCCAGATTTCCAATTGCGGAGGTCATCTACTGGAAACTGAAAGTATTTCTGAAAATATGATTTGGAATAATGATTGTTTTATTGAAATTATATACTCTTCTCCACAGAACATTAATTTTGAAAATGCAGATAATTTCTCTATCGAAAATGCTGACAGAATTTTGTATAACGCTGACCAAAATATTCTATATTGGGGAAATTCCGAATACCAAAGCTGTCTGGACTATACAGAAATGGGCAAAGAATTACAGGCACATAAAGAAGAAATATTAAAACAATATGAGCAGCTGCCGGCACTGATCATTAGTTATTTTGAACAGCAATATTCCTTCACATCCTTTAATCTGTCCAATACTTCTCTATCTTTTCATTAGCTTCATTTTCCTTCAATGCATACTGTTGAATAAGCTGCTCGCACGCTGCTAACTTTGAAACTCCGAACTTTTTAGCCGATTTTATCAGTTTCTCAATCCCCTCTGCCACTCCGGCATCGTATCCTTCCTGTCTCATATCCTCAAACGCCTTGCACATATCGTATCTCTCCTCTCCATCTTCTACGGACTTAAACTTTTCCGGTATTTTTACATTTGCCAATACTTCCAGCATGTCTTTTGTATCGCTGTCTATCCTGCTGTATGCCTCGTGGTTTTCTTCCATAACTTCTTTGAGCTTTTCTTTATCCTTCGCATACCGGACGGTCTCAAACACCTGCCGCAGTCCTGTCTGATATTCATCAAAAGTATCATGTTCCTGACAATCATATAGATTAAGTTTGTAATTAGTTACATACTTTTTCAGTTCATCATCAATGTCCAGCAAATCATACAGACATCTTGCCCCGTCCCATTTGTGCTCGGTTCCAAAGTACACCACCAGTGTAATAATCGGTGCAAACTTTTCTTCCGGCTTCATACCGGAAAGATATTCATCCATTCCCGCAAGGTCTTTCTTCTCTGTATGTACTCTCTTTTTCTGCTTCCACTGTTTACGGTAACCGTTGCTCTCTGTGAGCATATTTCTTAATACCATCTGATAATCCACATAATTCTGGTTCTCCACCACGAGTATGTGCAGTTTCCTGCCTTTCCAGCTGCGTACCTTATCCACAACTGTCTTGATGCTTTCCGCTTTTTTCTCTTTTACCGCGCTTATAATCTGTGTGTCCGCTGTCTTCAGCTCTTCCGGCTTTACTATCTGTCTTCCGTTAAACAATGCTCCGTTTATCTGGTCTGCAAATCTTCTGTTATCATCCAGATAATCAAACTGATAATCATCCTTTCTTCCCATCAGTCTTCCTCCCTTATTTTATTTTCTATTTCATATAAGGGATTCAGGTTGCATGATGTGCCGTATAGATATATCAAAATTTCAGATTCCCAGATATGTTATTTCAAATATATCACAAATGATATAAACTGTAAAGTAAAAAATTCTAAACTTCACTGAATAAGATGAGTTTCCGATATTAATTGACATCAACAGATATATGTGTTACACTATCCACTGAAATTTGATAATTTTAGGCAAAAAAGTACACTTTTTTGCCTTTTTACTTATCCTTCAAAAAGGCGGTATTTTGGTAAACCTTTACCCTATAGCGGAAGCTGGAAACAGCCATCCCGCATTCTTTTGCCGCCTGTGCATTCGTAAGTTTCCCCGCAGTCCATCGTTCAAAATCCTTCCCCGACTGCTTATCCATAAAGATATTTTCCTTTGGCACATCATTATCTTCCATAGCCGCCATCTGCCGTTCTTCATTCTGGTCTCTGGAACTCACCCTCACATACCCATATACCTTATTCATAGCTTTCCCTCCGCATTTTACATTTCTCTTTCATTAATGCTTTTATAACACATAATTCTTGGATAAGGTGATGAGAATAAATTAGGAACAAAAACCGAATAATTGTGCCAAATAGTTGTTGAATTTCCTTACTCTTTATGTTATATTTCATTCACTATAACTTATATGATGTTTTCGCCGTTATCTAAATATATCAGAAAGGAAACCGCTATGTTTGGAACTTTATTAAACTACAGTCAAAAAAATCAGACCATCACGCTGCAATATGAAGAACAGAACGTACAGCTGCAAGTCATTACGGATAAAATAGTCAATGTATTCGTACCGTTAACTTCCCCGGTTCACCGCTCTAAGGCTGTTGAAGGTGAAAAAAAACTTCCTGCTTCATTCACATTAAGTAAGGAATCCGACCATCTGGTCTTGGCTACCGAATGCCTGATCTGTAAAATTTATGATGACTTTAAGATTGATTTTTACAGTAAATTTAATGGTAAAGAGACTCTGCTCTGTGCAGACTATCGTGGCAGGCGCATACCCCGCTTTGAGCTTCAGGAATCCTTTATCGAATTTATCAAGCAGGAAGGACATAATTTAGATACGGCAGGAAACCAAAATTATCATGTACAATGCGTAAAACAGCTGGATAAAGGTGACTGTATCTACGGTCTCGGAGATAAGACCGGTGTTCTGAACAAGCGTTATTATGAATATGAGAACTGGAACAGCGATATTCCGGACCCTCACGAGGACAGTTTTAAATCTCTTTACAAAAGCGTCCCCTTCTTTATCACGTTAAAGGAAAAAGGTGTGTACGGAATTTTTTATGACAACACCTTCAAAAGCTACTTTAACTTCGGCAAGGAAAACGACGATTACTACAGTTTCGGAAGTGATGACGGTAATCTGGACTATTACTTTATCTGCGGCGAAAACATGCCTGAAATCGTAAGCGGTTATACTTACCTGACAGGACGCATGCCCATGCCCCAAAAGTGGACTCTGGGCTATCAGCAATCCCGCTGGGGCTATGACAGTGAAGAAACTTTCCGTGGCTTAGCGGCTAACTTCAAAGAATGCCGCATTCCCTGTGATGCGTTGCATTTTGATATTGACTATATGAGTCATTACAAAGTATTTACATGGGATAATGAGCGTTTCTCAGGCCCTCATAAGCTGATTGCAGATTTAAAAGAACAGGGAATCAAAGCCGTTACTATTATTGACCCGGGCGTCAAAGTTGAGAAAGATTATTATATGTACGAAGAAGGCGTGGAAAATGATTATTTTGCGAAGTCTCCGGACGGCAGCATTTACGTAAACGCAGTCTGGCCCGGTGATGCGGTATATCCTGATTTCGGCAATCCCGATGTTCGTAAATGGTGGGGTGCGCATCTGAATTTTTATACCGACTTAGGAGTAAGCGGCATCTGGAACGACATGAACGAGCCAGCCAGCTTCAACGGCCCGCTTCCGGACGATATTATATTCACTGACGAGGATAAGGCTTCCACCCACGCCGAGATACACAACGTTTACGGTCATAATATGGCTAAAGCCACATATGAAGGCTGGAAGAATCTGACAGGCAAAAGACCTTTCGTAATTACCAGAGCCTGCTATAGCGGTTCCCAGAAATACACAACGGTCTGGACAGGCGATAACCAGAGCCTCTGGACGCATCTGCGTATGGCGATTCCTCAGCAATGCAATCTGGGACTTTCCGGCATTCCTTTTATGGGAACCGATATCGGCGGCTTCGGAGCGGATACCACACCCGAGCTTATGGCACGCTGGGTAGAGGTCGGCTGCTTTTCACCACTGTTCCGAAACCACTGTGCAAAAGGCAGTATGAATCAGGAACCCTGGCTTTTCGGGGAAGAAGTTCTTGACATCTACAGGAAATATGTAGAGCTGCGCTACAGTCTGCTGCCGTATTTTTATGATTTGTGCAGGGAAAGCGAGCAGACCGGTATGCCTATTATCAGACCGCTTGTTCTGCATTATGAAAATGACGAAAATGTCAGAAACCTGAATGATGAGTTTTTAGTAGGAGAACACCTGCTTGCAGCCCCCGTGGTGGAACAAGGTGTCAGAAAACGTATGGTTTATCTGCCTGAAGGAGTCTGGTATGACTATACAAGTCATTCTGAATATCAGGGCAATCAGTTTTATATTATCGACGCGCCTTTAGATGTATGTCCAATCTTCGTCAAAGCAGGTACGATTCTGCCCAAAGCCCCGGCACAGATGTATGTGGGAGAAATCGAAGACCCTGAGCTGATTCTGGAGGTATATCCCGGTGCAGGCTCATATACGCATTACAATGATAATGGGGAAGATTTTGCCTATCGTGGCGGCGCTTATCATGAATACCTGTTTAAGACCGACGGAAACAGGCATTTGGAAATCACGAAAGTACATGAAGGATATAAGGATTATCCGGATATTGTAATTAACTATATTTAAGCGGAGAAACTTATAAACGAAATAATTTAGGAATGAAAAACTGATTGACTTCAAGGGCTGGCAAGAACCAGCCCCGCTGTTTAGTTTCTCCGTCACGCATCCGCCTTTCCATCCTTCATTTGAATAATCCTGTCTGCATAAGCTGCCATTTCCTCATTATGCGTAATCATAATTAATGTCTTTTGATATTTTCTGCAGGTATCTGCCAATAAAAGTACTACTTTTTTGCTGATTTGTGTATCAAGATTACCCGTGGGTTCATCTGCTAAAATTATCTGAGGTTCATTTGCCAAAGCCCTTGCAATGGCTGCTCTCTGCTGCTGCCCGCCTGAAATCTGTGACGGCATACGATTTGCTAATGCTTCTATTTCCAGTGCATTCATTAACTCTTTAATAAAATCCCAATTAACCCTTTTCTGTTCCAACAATATGGGCATAATAATATTCTCTTCAATAGTTAATGCCGGAAGCAGGTTAAATGACTGAAAAACAAATCCTACAGTCTTCCTCCTGTATTCTGCCAGCTGATTTTCATTTAAAGTATTGATTTGCTTTCCGGCTGCATATATCTCTCCGGACGTGGGAATATCCAGTCCTCCAAGCATATTTAACAGTGTACTCTTTCCTGAACCGCTTGGACCGAGAATTGCAGTAAACTCCCCTTTCTTAATCTCCAGACTGACTCCATTCAGAGCATAAATTTTTTCTTCTCCCTGTTGATATATTTTAACAACGTTTTTCAAACTGATATATGCCATCTTAATAACCTTACCTTCCTCTCAACCTACTCCTTTTCCAGCAATACCGGAACATTTTTGTCAAACACGTAATTTCCTTTGAAATAACATAATATGTAAGTCAAGCCATATAGTATTGCACCACCAATGACTGCTGATGTGAGGACTTTCACTATATTGATTTCCTGCCCGGCTCCACTGATAAAGAAGAGCGCCACCACTAATGCACAGGGCATAGCCAGCAAAATCATATATTCTGCTATTACCGCAATTTCACTTATAATCAGATGAATTACTCTTTTTCTTGTCATTCCCAAAGCAATTAATATTCCGTATTCTCTTTTTCGTAACTGCACATTTACGTTAATATTGCAAATAATATTAGTTATGGTCATTGCACAGATACAAATCATAAGATAGATTGCCACACTAATAATTGAGCCTAACTGCGTTTTTGCATCCTGAGTCATTTGCTGCAAATCACTATAAATCATTTGCACCTGATTTGCGGCTAAATAATCTTTTATCTGTGGAATGCATTCTATTTTAGAAGCAGATTTAATATAGACAACATTATAGCAGTAAGGATTTGCAAATAAAGCATCCGCCCCTGCTTGATTCATTATAATGCACTTACCGCCTAGAGGCAGACCGGCACCATAATTATCTTTTTCAATTACTGCATTAATATTAATTTCCCTTTTGTTTTTGCCGACGTCATAAAGCACCATCTGATTCTCTTGTGTATTATTTTCTGATAAAAGCAAATAATAATGTTCTTTCTCATCTCCCTTATACTCCAGTCCGTTCTCCTTACATATCAGATTAAGCAGTATATCACTGTATACTCTTGTTTGAATTAATTCATTGTAAGTTCCCACATTTTCTTCTTTTTCATAAAATTCATAAACCTGACGTCTGGAACATTCTGCTGTCTCCACAGCTTCAAGCGCTGATATATTTTCCACCATTTCCGCGCTAAGACGACATTCCGAAGAATCATTATAAAACTCGTAATCAAACAGGTTACTTTTCTTCAATCCATCAATATCATATAAATCCAAACTACACAGAATCATGCATAATGTCAGCGCCAGTATTGCGGTAACAAAATATGTAAATGCAGTATAAAAGGTCCTTGCCTTATTACGCGCTAAATTCCTTTTTCCCACAAAAGCAACCACATTGATTTTGTCCGGCTTTCTACTTTTTACTTTAATATTGCCCTGCCCTTCTTCTATAAATCCTACCGCTTCCACCGGAGTATATCCTAAGGCTTTTTTTAAAAGCATGAAATAAACAATAATAAAAATAGCCGCCACCAAAGCTATCGACTGTAAAAAAGCTTCTACACTCACCTGAAATGACAGTTCCACATAATCTGACATATTAAATCCTTTTAAAAAGCGTTGAAAAAGAAACTTTCCAAGCGTCTTCTCAAACAACACAGACAGTAAAAATCCTCCCGGCACTGCCCCTGACAGATACATAAGCAAATTCAACAGATATGACTTATACAACTGCTTTTTATCCAATCCCAGGCATCGAAGCATTCCTATCTGCTGAATCTTGTTTCCTGTTGCCACTTGAAGCATATTAAACAGCAAGGCACCGGAAACCAAGCCAATCATCACTCCCAATGCCTGAAATACCTTTACCGCTCCCTTACCTTCTGTTTCCTGTTCACCGGAGATATCAAGTTTTGCTTCGTTTAAACGGATTTGCAGATTATTGCTGTCTTTACTTATATATGATAATGCCTTTTCCATGTCTGATGCCGTCACCATCACACGATAAGAAATATTCTGCTGCGTTAGAAATAATAAGCGTTCCGCCCCTTCTAATGTGCAAAACGCATAAACCTCGTCACCGTCTGAAGCTTTTGCTCCAAAAATTCCTACTATTTTATATGTAATATCAAAATAATCTCTCTTTTCCGGCGAAAAAGCGGTCAGTGTAATTTCATCTCCTATGGTATAATACGCTTCCATATTGTCCATAAATTTACTGTCCACGACAATCTCGTTCTCATTTCCCGGATAATGTCCTTCTTGTAAATCGATATTATAGATATCCTGAAAATTTCCCGTTAAACCGGTTACCGAAAAGTAGAATGGACTATCCGGCACATCCAGTACAAATACATTTGTACTGCATCCGATATCTTCCACAGTATCCTGCCAAAAAATTATATCCGTATACTTATTTTTTTCTTCAAAATTCAGTTCTTCCAATACAAAATCGTATTGCGGCATCTGATTAACTGCCTGCAAATAGCTTTCCCTGATACTGTCAGCAGAAGTAAGAAGCATGGAAACCATGACAATTACAAAGGACGCTGCACCGATAATCCATTTGGTGTCCTTTGCCTTAAAAAATGTTATTTTTAGCAGCTTTACATACAATTTCATACTTATACCTATTCATTGCACCATTCCGTAAGCTTACCGTCCTTCATATTCAGAATCCGATCGCAGTTTTTCGTCAGCGCTTCGTTATGGGTAATCATAATAACAGTCTGACCGAAATCCCTGACTGCACTGGTCAAAAGCTCCATAACGTCGTCAGTAGAAGATGAGTCAAGATTGCCCGTCGGTTCATCTGCCAGAATAATGGCCGGTGTGGAAATCAGCGCACGGGCAATCGCTACCCTCTGCTGCTGTCCGCCGGAAAGTTCCGAGGGAAGTCTGTGTTCCAGACCTGTCAAGCCAAGCGCATCCATTATCCTGCCAAGTAATTCTCTATCCTCAAGATGCCCACCAATCTGCACCGGCAGTACGACGTTCTCATAGACTGACATCACGGATATCAGATTATAATTCTGAAAAATGAATCCAATCCGCTTCCGTCTGAACTCCGTCAGTTCGTCGCTCGCCAGCTTTCCGATATCCGTTCCTTCTATGAAGATTCCGCCGGAAGTAGGTCTGTCCAAACCGCCGCACACATTTAGGAACGTACTCTTACCGCTACCCGATGCACCCACCACAGCCACAAATTCACCTCTGTTAATCACGGCGTTAACATGATCTAAAGCATTCACAACATTTTCGCCTTCACCGTACTGCCGACATACATCTTTTAGTTCTACTACTTTTTCATTCTCCATAGTTATGCTCCTTCATAGTTTGCGATCTCCGATGTCGGTTCGTCTGTTCGGATAGATCATAGCTATCAGTATAATCGCTGCCGCCAACAGAACTCCCGGAAGAACCGTTCCATTCCACTTGAAATAAGGCAGAAACTCTGAAGCTTTCCCGATTACTTCCGCGCTCACAAGCTGTCCGATCAGAAATCCCGGAATCACCGCCCATAATACTGTATAAAGATTCTCCAGCCGCAGTACCTTTATAAGAAGCCGCTTCATCATACCGATTGCCTGTAAGGTTGAGAACTCTTCTTTCCGCTCGGCAATGCCGCTGACCGTACTATTCAGAAAATTTACCAGCGCCATCATGCCCACCAGGACCGCCAGACCGTTGCCAATTAAGCCAATCTCCATGGCAAATCGTTCTATACCTTCCTTATAAGTGCCTTTGGAACGGATAGATACTATGTCCTCCCCGCCAATTCCTTCCAGACATGCCCGCACCTTGGGTTCTATGCCGGCAAGCATATCTGCGTCAGGCGCATTCATTGTCACCAGAAATAACTTCGGCTGTTCCCAAAAACTCCCCATAAGCTGTGTGGGAAGAATATATTCAAATCCGCTTATATGCTTGTCTCCCCATGACATCTGATTCTGATAAGTATCACTGACCACCGCCAGCACCGTATATTCCTTCGTACGCAGAGAATCATAAAAAGTATATCTCCCGTTTTCGTCCTGTGTATTTTCAATTTTCTCCGGGAATTCATCATACAGGCTCACCACATCGCCTGCATGGCAGCAGGTGTTTCCATAACCGTCCATCGCAACCACCAGCACATACTCACCGGACTCATATTTCTCCCTGTCAATTTCTCCCTCGAAAACTTCAAATTCCGAAATCTGTTCATAATCATAGAAACGGTAACTCTGTTGCACCAGTATAGGTGTCCCTTTTTTTCTATATGCCTTTGCCCGGGGCATGAGCATCTCGCGGGCGGTACTGTCTTCTTCCAAGCCTTCTTGATAATTAACATTGTCCAACAAAATTTCGCAGTATTTTTCAGCATCCTCATCATATAGAAAAGAATGTGCATAAAGGTTATAGTGATAGACTGTTTCCATCTCTTCCGAAACCTTCTCCAGTTCTGCACGCAGCTCACCCGGAATTTCCTGCACATTTCCTGTCCCACCGGTATCCATAAACCGCAATACCTGAGCGTCAGCTATCTCAATATCCGCAAAAAGATTGAACTGTGCAATCAGGGCGTCTACATCCAGACTGTGTATGATATTCATAGTTGTCACAAAAATCAACATAACGATGCCCACGGATGTGACCACAAGCGCTGTCTTTTTCCTGCGTTTTCTGATATTCTTTCCGGCAAAGCGTCCCGGAGTAAACCGCACATTGCGCACCCTGCCGATTTTCTCCTTACGGCTGTCCGTGAAACCAACCGTATGAACCGGCGGTGTCTGCGACAGTATACGCACAGGCTTATTCGTACCGATATAAACCACGATGAATGATAGCGCTGCCGCATACAGAAAATATTCAGGCTTTAACATAAGCGTCTGCTTCCCGCTAAGTCCCACATAGGACGCCATCACCGGCATCAGCACATAGCCGAATACAACACCGATTAAACACCCTATAGGGAGTCCCGTTACATACTGCCTGAGGGCATGGCGGCGCACAATACTCCTGATCTGCCTCTCAGTCACACCAATCAGCTTTAACTGTCCGTACTGCACTACGTTTTTGACACTGGAAATATAGTAAATCGTATAGACCATCAATCCTGCACATATTACGGTAATAGAAATCAATCCGCCCAACAGAGCCATCGCACCTGCACTCAGATTATCACCTGCTGCCGGATTGATTACTGCAACCGTATCATACTTTATATCATATATCAGCCCACGTCTCTCATACTCCCGGGATAATACCTCATGCAGAATGTTCTCTAAGTCCTCGCCGGTATACTTCCCGTTCTCAAAACGGCAGTAAGTTTGCAGTCCGAAGCCGCTATAATCACTTACGAAGAACTCTTCAGATACATATACCCTTGCTTCATCCAGTGCGTCATTGGCGGTACAGATTCCGCAGACCACCATATCCTGTTCCACTTCCTGCGCCGCTGTTATCAGTCTGAAATGAATAATGTCTCCCACGTGGACATTCCCGCCATGGTTTTCAATAAAATGTTCGTCTACTGCAATTTCCCCATCCTTCTGCGGCCAGTTTCCCTCAATTACTTCGTTAAAATTCCATCCGGCAGTCTTTTCATCGGTATAAAGGAGGTAATTTCCGGTCTTCTCATCCATGTCCGTCTCATAAGTACCTATATTTACCACATAGGATGTCTCATCAAAACAGCTGCTGTCCCGTAACAGTTCAGGCCAGTAAATGTTTGGACAAAACATATAGACGCCTTCCGCCTGAGTTCCGAACATCATCTGCTGATTCCGCCTCGTCAACGTCGTGATGGACATAATCGTAGAAAACACCACCACAACCATCATCGCTGACAATGCAATCGCCACGATTGCAGTGATATTCCTTCGCCTGTCTGAGTGATACAGCTTAGATGCAATGCTTTTAATCATTCTGTCAGACACTTTTCGCTCCTGCAGCCAATTCGTCTTACTGTCCTTGTTCATTGCAATCTCCCTTCATATTTTGAAATTTCCGATGTCGGTTCATCTTCCTGAACGATTGCCGGTGCAGAAATCAGCGCACTGGCAATCTTTACTCCCTTAAATGATTATATAGTTGAGTTTTTCAATTCCTCCATTCTAACAACTACATCCGCATGCTTCGCAATATCCATGTCATGCGTTACCATCACCAATGTCTGGTGGTATCGCCTTATCCCGTTAATCAAAAGTTCAAGCACTTTGTTACCCGTTTCGGCATCCAGATTTCCGGTGGGCTCGTCCGCAAAGACAAGGGCAGGTTTGTTTGACAGTGCCCTGGCAATAGCTACCCTCTGCTGCTGTCCTCCTGACAGGGTAGCCGGCAGGGCATTCCTTTTTTCCGTAATTTCAAGCATTTCCATTAACTCTTCCACATATTTCGCATCGACAGGCATTCCCGCAAATTTAACGGGAAGCGTGATGTTTTCCCATACCGAAAGAACCGGTATCAGATAAAAACTCTGGAATACAAAACCGATATCCTTAGATCTGTATGCGGACAGTTCCTTGTCCTTCATCAGATGAATTTTCTTTCCATCCACAATGACCTCACCCGCATCTGCTGAGTCCAGGCCGCTTAAGATATTTAGGAGCGTACTCTTCCCGGAACCGCTTTTTCCGATGATAGCTGCAAATTTTTCATCTTCTATACTTAGGTCAATATTTCGGAAAATCTCATTCTTTTCTTCCCCGTCCTGATAAGATTTTGTTAATCCCTTAACTTTTATGATTGCCATAACTATACTCCCTGTGCGCTTTAGCGCACATACCAATCAATAGTTCTTGACAATAGAATCCTTACTTGGATTCTATTGTATTAAAGTTTACTTTCAAACTTATCCATCACTCCTTAACAGTTCCATTGTCTTTTCTTTCATACATTTTCTGACATTCCCATATATTACAACGCCGCAGAGCAGTAATATTACGGGAATCCCTGTCAGGTAACCTGTTGTATCCATACCTGCTTTCTCGTTGATTATTTTGTACACATACATGGATACCGGTGCAGCCAAAACTGATGCAGCCACGCAGGCGGCGGTCACAAGCAGGAAAACCTCCCCGCACAGCATAAACTCCATCCTCTTACGGCTTGCCCCGATTGCCCTCATCATGCCGATCTCTTTTCTCCGGTGCTCAAAGTTCTGCTTGACAATGGATGTGATCATAAAGACCACCAGCCCCATCAAAGCCACCATCATGTATGCAAAAAGGATAAGTATCATCTGCATCTGCATAACTGCCTCACCCATAATACCGGAAAAATCATAGACAATGTACTTATTTACAGGAACAAGATTTTCTACATCTTCTGTGGTCAGCTTTTTCCCCGAAAGATACACATCCACCCACTTCGGTTCTTTCCCAAAAAGCTCCCTGGCATAGTCTTCCCCAATAATAATGAGAGACATTCCCGTTACTGTCTGCCCTGCCAGATTCGACAATCCCCCCTCTATAGCAGCATCGATTTCCACAGGAATACTATGCCCGCTTTCATCTTTCAGGATTATCTCCTTTCCCTGTAGAGCCTGCTCATCCGAACCTGTAAACACTACATGGGTTCCCTGATTCAGATGCTGCAGCCGAATCAACTGCTCCATCAGATTCTGACTGTAAATCCATACTCTTACCTGTAATTCCGTATTGTCGGCGTAAGCGGTATATTCCGTTCCCCCTTGATAGTAAACCTCATCCGCATACTGCTCCAGCGCCTGAAGGTCTTCCTCTTCTATCTCTGACTGCCCCATCAGCATTTCCAAATCCGGCATTACGGTCACTTCCAAATCCGCAAAAGCAAACATGGTATTCCCAAATTCAAAGGAAACGGAGCCCAGGCCGTTGCCTAATAAGAGCACTGTCAGAAACGCCAGGGTCATTGTCACAAGGAGAGCGATGCTGCTCCTTTTATTCCGGAAGATGTTGTTGACCGCCATATCCGCTATGTCGTTCTTTAAGGTAAAAATTTTTTTCTTTATCACATCATCGGTGTTATGGAGCAGCTCAATTGGATTTTTCTTCCTGAGTCCCGGCATAATTCTCAGATAAACCACAATCATTGACAGGGCTACAATGCCCACGACATAGAGCACCATCTGATAAGACGTCTGAATCTGTTCAATACGATCCCCCACAAAGATCCGGATGATTATTTTGCCAAATATTTTATTAAAGATAATTCCTGCCAGACATCCCAGAACCATCCCCGAGCATCCGTAAATAAACAGCTCGCCGATAATCATCCTGCCTATTTTTGCATTGCTGCTCCCCAAAGCCCTCATAGTTCCATACTGACCCATTTTTGCCTGAAAACCGATCTGCATCATGTAATAGATGAAGATAGTCATAACCACGGCTATAAAAGCAACAATTCCCCAGATTATCAAAGATATACCATAGTATGCACCCTGGTCACTTTCCAGTTCCAGCTTTCTGTCATTCACCTGAATATTTACAAATACATCCTTCCCATATGTTTCAAAAATATGGGAATAGAGTTCAGAACTGTCTTCCGCATTGGGAAAACCATTGCCGTCCATCAGTATGTACTCCACGTATTCAGGGTCTTCATCCGGCTGTTTACGGTCTATGTCCTGAAGAATATTCTCCGCTGCATCTATCGACACGAACATAAAGCTTCCTGCATTATAGTCAGGCGTATCGGATATAATACCCGACACCACAAAATCCGCTGTTATCTCTGTCGTATATCCTATCACCAGGAAAAGTGAAATGGTATCTCCGACCCTGATTCCCCTATCCCGGACATAGGACTGCTCCAGGCAGATTTCCCTGTTTCCTGTGGGTGCGGTTCCTTCTAATAACTCCACCTGAAATATACTCATCCAGTCTCCGTCTGCTCCGACCACGTAATGGTATATGGCAGTATTCTCAGGACTTTCTGCACAAAATAAGGCTTGCGTCATCCGCCACCGCGATTGATAAGTCTTGTGTATCCCGTCCGCAGTTTCCTTATCCAGTCCGTTAATAATATAATCATAGTTGGAACTTGACAAAATCATATTTTGATAATTGCTGATAATTAATTCTCCGATCTGAACCAGCGAGAACAGCAGCATGATGGAAATGGCAATTCCGGTGATACAGATGAGAGTATTCCTTCTCATTTTTTTGACATAACAGCAGGCTAGTCGAAACATGATAACCCCTTTCATTTCTCTGTACATCATCGCCTTAATGGAGTCATATTTTCGGTTTAGTGATAAAATGTACTCCGGCGGTAATCAATACGGATGCTGAAATCGCCACAAGAAATGACACCGCTTTGGGTATATCTTCAAATACGCCATAAAATATCAAATATATTTCTACGAATACTATTGCCATCATTACCCAATGTACTATAGGAAAGGCATAAAATCCGTTTCTCGCACAATCCTTTTTCTGATCAGCGATGTAAGAAATAATAATTAAGACGACCGTTACGGCTGCCCAAAATCCCCAGTTGAGAACACTATCTTCTGCCAAGTCCTGATACACGTCCAGACAGTAACCGGCTAGTACTTCTATTGCCATATTCACTACAACAAAGGTAAAGATTGTTCCCGGAACATGGTTTGTCACCTTTCTGCATGCGATTAACAGAGAATAATACAACATAAATATAATCACGGCTCTACCGGCATAAATCCAGAGCTGTTCTTTATTAGAAAAAATAATTTCCGTATTCTTTTCCACATACAGTATATCCAGTAGGATAACCGCTGTCTGCATAAACAAAGGAATTCCTACCATAAGCAACCCGCTCAGGTAATGACTGGTTAGTAAATTGCGTGACTTTACAGGAAATATACGCAGTACTTCTGTGCGGTTCCGGGTTTCCTGTACCAGAAGTCTGACCGCCTGCGCAATAAACGCCGCTATTACGCTCACCAACACCATACTTTCCAAAAACGAATATGGAATCTCATCTGAACAGACACCTTTCAGATCACGCAGTTCCGGATAGGTATCCCAAAGTTCATGCAGGTATTGCGAACGTTCTAAGTAATCCTCTAAGTGAAATAATTTATGTTCCAAACCATATACATTTGCCAACATATAAATTACCACTAACGTCATGACCACCATCATGATTCCCCAGTAAAACCGGTCTCTTTTGAATAATTTTTTTAAATCATTCATTCTTAAGTCCTCCCTCTTTTTGAATGCCGCTCACCATTCCTTTTCCCTGCACATAAATTTTCTTTAAAAGCGTGTAAATCTCCTCCAGCGAGATCTGCTGCCCGGAATAGTCTCCGATGCCCAGTTTCTTCAATATACGTTCGCTCTCTTCCCGCTCTCCCACGGTATAAAACTCCGATAAGTCTCCAATTTTGGATGCTGTATGGACGGTCATGGCGAACAGCTGGTCATCGGTTGTCTTCTGTGACAGAGTACCCTTCCATTTCTGTACGCTTTCCATGAACTCATCCACGGATTTTTGTGCAAAAACCTCTCCCGTCTCCATCATGGTCACACTGTCGCACATGCGCTCCACATCTTCAATATCATGACTGACTAAAAGCACTCCAATCTGCTCTTTGTCCACTTCTTCAATAAGAATATCGCGGAACATTGCTTTGCTCTCCGTATCCATACCGCTCTCAGGTTCGTCCATGATCAGATACTCCGGCTGCTGCGCAATCGCTAAGATAAAATTCAATTTTGACCTTTGTCCCTTGGACAAAGTGCCTATGTTCTTTTTAGGGTTGATACCGAAACGCTTCACCAGATCATCAAACTTCTTTTCGGAAAACGTGTCGTAGAAATTCTGATAGTATGCTGCCATTCCCGCCACGGAATAGAAGTTAATAAAATCAAGCTGCTCTGACACATACGCCACTTTTGCTTTCACTTCCGGATTATCATAGATATCCTTTTCATCATACTGTACCGTTCCCTGCGCAGGTTTATAGATTCCTGCAGCGCATTTCAGCAAAGTGGTCTTACCGGCTCCGTTGGAACCTATCAAGCCATGAATCTCGCCCCGGTGAATGCAAATATTAATTTCATGGATAACCGGCCGATTATTGTAGCCTTTTTGCAAGTTCTTTATTTCTAACATTTGCTTATCTTTCCTTTCTGAAATATTTCTTCCATAACATTAGATGGAAGAATAGATTTCCTTTACCATATTTACCACATCCGCCTCGGAATAACCCGTACGCTTTAGTTCGATTATTTCACTCTGAATCCTTTTTCGAATCTTCTCCAGTTCCTCCATATTGGGTTCCATGCTCGGCATGGTTGCTATAAAGGTTCCTTTTGCCCGAATAGTCTCTATCACTTTCTGACGTTCCAGCTCCTGATACGCCTTCGCCACAGTGGACGGTGTGATATCCAGAGTCTGTGCCATCTTCCGAACGGAAGGAATAGAATCACCGGGACTTAAATGCCCTTTGATGACCAGCAGTTTGATTTGTTCAATAATCTGCTCATATAGTGGTTTTTTGCTGCGATAATCCAGTTCGATCAAATAATCACCTCCCCATCTGATGTATTGATATTATTTTATACATTTATATCAGTTCTGTATCGTTTGTATTAACTGTATTGCATTATATAGTACAGTTATTGTATTATAGTTTTATCTATTTGTCAATAGAATTTGAATATCTATTGTTAAATTTATTATTCAAGTATCCGGTTGTTCAAGTGTAGTTTATGTAGAATTTACATTTATTTTACAAGACATTCATTTTTCTCTAAAATTGAAAACAAATCATTTTGGTTTCATACATCTTAAGTAAAATTTTTTATCTATGAGGAAGCACACTACTCCGCCCACAAGATAACATAGAATATCCACCGGATCAAAAGTGCCTCCGACAATAGTCGAAAACGGCTCCGGAATTTTCTCTGACACCCCGGTAAGCTGCACTGCTTCCACGAAAAATGCAAAAATCGTAACATGTATTGAGAGCCACCGCTCTCGCGTGTCAAACATCCTTACCAGAAAATATACGCAGATCACCACCAGTACATCTCCAATATACGGGCGTACGATCTTGTCATGCACATACAGGGCTATCCATATTTCCAATCCAAGAAACGCGGCAAAGATAATCGCGCTTAACAGTCTTCTTTTCATATGTACTCTCCTATATAAGCAGCATTTAGCTCTTTTATCAGTATGATCATAACTCCAACTTATTCCAGTACATTTCCACCTTTTCAGCTGCCTCTTCTTCGCTTAATTCATATTGAGCAATCAACTGCCGCATTGCTGTTTCTTTAGAATCAATAACTAAATTCATTGCTTTAACCAGCTTCTCGATTCCTTCTTCTCTTGATTCTCTACGTATAGCCTGAACATCCCAACCCTGAAAATGCGCTAATAATTCTCCCATCTTTCTCTCCTTAATCCTCCCTGTAAATGCCTCTGACTCTTCTATGGGCACATTTAATTTTACAAGCAAAATTTCTACAACCTGTGCAATGATACTAAGCAGATAATCCGGAGTTTTGGCAGTTATCTCACTCAAGTACCCACTTCCTATTTCTTTGTTTAATTCAGCATAATCAAGAGCACTCTTAAGTTTGTCAATAAGCATTACAATTGAAAGTTCTTCCTTCTTCATCAACAATTCTGCATTGCTATAATCCTTCAATTGTACTAAAATGCATTGATAATCCGGAATATATTTCGCAAAAATATCATTGAAAAGAATTCTCTCGTGGAGCTCAGCCGCTGCCGTCCAGTTATCCGCACCATCATAAAATATAACCGGTAAAATAGGCGGATATTTAAAACTCTTTGATTTACTGATTCCTCTATGCTGCCTTTCCATTTCCTTTTCATAGTCTTCCCATATAAAAACCATATAACGCAATATCTGCATGACTACATTATAATCCACATCTGACTTATGTTCAATAAGAGAAACAAGAAAAAACGGTGTTTCATTCATTTCTATGTGAACTTTTTTAACAACATCCGAATTTCTCTCCTCCGTAAACATATGTACCAACCGTTCTGTTACATCCTCAATATCCTCAGGTTTTACACTTTTTAATATTGGGATATCAACATAACCTCTTAAAAACTGTGCGCATAAAATAGGATCTTTAAAAATAATCTTACTGGAGCTGTCCTTTACTTTTTCATTGGTAAATTCCTGCGACATTCATATACCTTCCTTTCTGACATGGCATACAAAAAATAGAAATGTCCTACGATTTTCTGCATCCCATGCTCTTCCATATAAAATTTTTCCGGGATACTTGCTTGAAATTCTTAGAATTAAGCATGACTCCTACAATAACAGAAAATAGTATCATAGAATTTGATACGATATCTCTGCCGTTACTATAACATGGTTCTTACAATGATGCAGGTAAAATTCCCAATTTTCCGCTTGTTTTTTTACTTACTACAAAAATCGCCGCTCAGCAGCGTAATTTCCTACAATACAAAAAGGAGCTTCATACTAATGTATGATACGCTCCCTCTGTGTAAATTAACATTTAAGCCCCAGATATCTGTCTCACTCTCTGGTATTGATTACTGACGGTCCTAACAGCTTTGGCAGCAACTCCTGCACTTCTTCATCAGTCATATAAGAAATACCTGTAATTTTACCCTCTTCATTATGATTAACTTTAATACTTACCGTTCCTTTAGAATTTGTGTCAAGCAAATAACAGGAGCTGTCAGGGCGTTGGTCTTTTAAAATATAAACCAGTTCACCTTGGTAATAAAACAAATTATCTACTTTTTCAATGCCATAAGCTGCATACTCTTCCAGAAATGCCTTATCATCCCAATCCCAGTCCCATTTATCGTTCGCAGACTCATCAGCCCAGTCAAAGTTCCAGTCATCATCCTCAAATTCATCGGTCCAGTCAAAGTCCCAATCATCATCCTCATCCTTATCGTTACGGTCAAAGTCAGATTCTAAATCTTTAACCTTCCTATACCAATCAAAAGTACCATCCTCACTATTTTCTATTGGATAGACAATATTATCGTAAGAGCGAACCCCCTGCCCAACTGCAAGAATTGCTCCAACCGTTTTCCCTGAAACATTTCTACCGGCATTCACAATATCATAATCCCGCAATATAACATTGTAAATATCAGCATTTTGGGCGACACCAAACAGTCCGATAATCTTTGCATCAGGGTCGGTCATGGTAAGTCCTATGATTTCAAATCCATTGCCGTTAAAAGTCCCTGTAAACGGATTATCCCATGTTCCGATAGGTATCCATTCGTCCGTAGATAATTGGATATCTGCCTGTTGCATATAATTATTATCCATACCATACGCACCCGTACCAATAGCCCTGAGCTGTTCTTCGTTAAAGACCAAATAATATGTTTTTCCTCTGAACTCCAGTGTTTCCATTTTCAATACTTCATCTTCCAGGTCATCGTCCAATTCTGCATCTTCCCATACCGCTCTATTGCTGTTAACTGAAGGCGCTGCATATGCACCGACTGCTAAGAAGCTGAAACAAACCGCAATAGTGAAAATAGCTGTTATAACAGTAACTAATTTTGATTTTTTCTTAAAATCCATAATCGCACCCAGCCTTTCCTTTAATTGTTCTGCTCCTTCGGTCAACGTAACGGAAGCCAAAGAATTCTTATTCAAATTATTTGATCTCATAAAAGAAATCAGCGTATCCCCATATTCACGTCTTGCGCTTTCGTCAAGTACGGATATAACCGCCTCATCACACGACAGCTCGCACGCTTTATTTACCTCTTTTTCCAGTAAATATACAAAAGGGTTGAACCAATGAATACAAATCACAATCTGTATCAGCCATTTATAAAACATATCCTTCTTTTTATAATGGAGCAGTTCATGTACAAAAATGTAATACAATTCCTTATCCCCCAATTCTCCGGCAGGAAGGACAATGCTTGAGCGGAAGAAACCAATCATAATAGGCGAGGTAATCGCTGTATTACTGTATAGTTCTACCTTTGTTTTGATATTCAATTTTTCCATGCAGTCAGATAGCAGATTCAGGGTCTTAATATCTGATATCTCTGTATTACCGGCTTTGATATATCGGATAAATCCTTGATAAATCGTTATCTTACGGACAAAAAGAACCAGCGCCAATGTTGACCACGCAAACAACAAACGCATATATGCATTTGGAAAACCAAGCGCAGCAGCAATCGTGCTTTTGTCTGCCGGCGGCTTTGTATTCCCATTTATTTGCGGCTTATCCGGTGTGCCCGGCTGAAACTGTTCGTTTGCATTTATCTGCTTTGTTTCATTGTCACTCATATTTACCGTATAAGACACATTCGGGTTTGCATGGCTTTCATTTGTTAAAACAGTTGCATTAATCTTCCCAAACAGACTTCCCACAATCGTAGTATCCGGTGTAAAAGAAAGCAGGAACCGCAAAACGACGATTATCCAGATATAATACTGCCAACGTCTGCTGAATTTATTTTTGTACAGTAGTTTCAATCCCAAAACGAGAAATACTAACAATGTTCCTGAAACCGACAGTGATAATAATATTTTCATAAACTCATTCATTGTCTTTTCTCCAAAAGCTTTCTATCTCTTTTAATTCATCAGCCGAAAGAATATCCTGCCGCAGTAATGTTGATACCAGATTTTTCACATTTCCTCCATAAACTTTATCAAGGAAACTATGGGTCTGCACGGTCTGATATTCTGCTTCCGTCACTGTAGCCACATACTCATTCCTTCTGCCAATTTTTTTGACCTTTAAATACTTTTTCTCTACCAGTCGGGAAAGCAAGGTGAGTACGGTGTTATTTTTCCACTCATTCCTGTCTTTTTCCAGTTCATCCATGATGAGGGAGTATAAAGCCGCTCCTCCATTCCTCCATATAATTTTCATAAGTACCAGTTCCGATTCAGAAATCTGACCTGCCATATTGTTCTCCTTTTATATTAACATTGTGTAGGTGTACTGTGTTTTTATATTAACACATTGTAGGTTATAATGCAATACCTAAAAATAAATAAATGCTAATAAGCCCGCAGGGCAATCCCCACGGGCTTCAAGCTTTTTTCTTCGATTATTATTTATTCCTAAGTCCCGACTTATAGTAGAAGCATATTTTCTCCGGAATCGGATATGCCGAATCACCTTCCTTACGGTATTCCGAGCAGGCTCCGAAAACGATTCTGCCGTCCGGCAGCGCACAGTTCATAACGCCTTCCCACTCACACGGCGCTTCATATGCCGGCAATACATTTACTGCGCTTTCCTCTCCCAGATTATAGGTATATATTCCGCCATATCCCCAGAATACAAAGTCCGTATCCGAACCCTGGGCTATGAGGCTAATCTGTATAATATCATCCGGTACGATTCCCGTATAAACGTCCTCCAAACAGCTGTCCTCGACATTTACGGCAGCAATTCCAATCATTCTGCCATCGGGTTTTTCTTCGCCTATCTTTCTCAACTTTTCAACCTGGACATAAACTTTTCCGTCTTTTCCGAGTCCCAGTCCGCCGGCAGGGTGACTGTAATAAAGCTCAGAATTAATTGTTGTTACCGGATACCCTTCCTTATTTAATATTATAAGAAAAGTATTGTCTTCCATATAAGTCTTAACATAGATATATCCCTGCTCATCCACTACGATTTTCCGAATGATATTAAACACTGTATAATCAATATATTGTGATAAATCAATTTTCTTCTTAACTTCTCCGTCACCGCTCAGAATCCAGATTCCCATCTTGTAGTGTCCATCTCCCATAGTAACATCAAAGTCATCACCTTCTACACGCTGCATAAGTCCCAGATAAATATCACCGGACTTATCCTGATAAAGTGCGGTAACGCGTGTCTCGCTGCCAAAGTCATCGAAGAACAACGTAGAATCGCTGCTTCCGATTTCCATCTTGTGAATGGCATTCCAACCGGTCAGGAAAATGCAGTTCTGCCCCGCTGCCATATAATGGGCTTCCAAATCTCCCGTATATGGAATCGTAAGTTCCTGCGCCGGATCCCATACGGCATCGCTTTGTAAAATGCTTGAATCGGTTGCCTCTGTCTCCTGCGTCTTTTCACTTATCGCATCTGCAGGAAATTCCATTTCTCCCGAGGCAATTTTTTCATTCACTGCCGCCAGACTGTAATCCCTTTTATGCATGAAATCGATAATCTGCAGTAGTTCTTCATCATTCATATCCTTTTCCGGGAAGAAAAATGTCGCAGTTACTCCCAAAAAAGCCACGCCGCTGCCCTTATACTCCTTTGCTTCCGAAATCATTTTAAGCGATTTTTCCGGAAACAGGGCTTCTTCCTCATAAGAAACCGTCAGTTCCTTCATCCGCGCCTTTTCCGCATCCGTATATGGACGGTTATAATTATCTACGCCTATTTTGGCAGTATATATATTTGCAAAATACTCTTCCATTTCCTGTTCGTTCATCGCTTCCATGCGTTGTGTAAGCGCACTGACAGCCGCTGAAACGGTAATGGAAAACAGCATTACAAACACTGCTGCAAGAACTAATGACTTCTTTAAATCCATTCTGAAAATCTTCCTATGTCTTGGTAGTCCGGCAAGCGTATCATCTACCCTTTCATATACCGTATCCGGCACGACCATTTTTTCATTCTTAGCCATAACAAATAAATCCTGCTCAAATTTATCTTTCATATTAACAATCAAACTCCTTTCAAATTCTGAATCTGATATCCTGTGTCCTCATATCTCACAGCAGCTCCCTTAGCTGTTTCTTACTTCTGGAAAGTCTGGATTTTACCGTTCCTACCGGTATTCCCAGAATTTTGCTGATTTCCTTAAGGGAAAGCTGTTCATAAAAAAACAGAATAATCACTTCGCTATAAACAACATCCAGCTTCACGACAACATCCCATAGTTCATGATGTTCATCTAAAAATGCAGGCATATATTCCTCGATATCCTCTACAGGCGCTGTACGTTTGCTCTTAGCATATACCCGCCTGGCTTCATTCGCCGTTATCTGCATGAGCCATGCTTTAAAGCTTTCCGCCCTTCGCAGCGTATGTATTTTCTCATATGCTTTAAGAACGGTTTCCGCCACAGCATCCTCGGCATCTGAAGGATTATGCAGTATTCCAAGTGCAAGTCTGTACATATTAGCTGTATATTCCTGAATCATTTCCACAAACTTCTCATCATCTATTACAGCCACACATCCACCTCCTTTGAATTTTGCCGGCTCTACCTATTATGATTACTAAGGCGCTGAAAAGGTTCCCATAATTTTTAAATTAAAAACAAAAGCTCTGCGCCAAAATTTTCTATAATATAAAAACACATATCAGTAACAATACTTTCACACAATAATGCATTATCACTGATATGTGTTTTCATTTCAATACCATTATGGATTATTTACCTAATAATGCCTTATCAATAGCATCAAATAAGCGGTCAGGTTTTACAGGTTTAAGGAGATATCCTTGCGGATTCAGTTTCAATGCCTCTATGATATCTTCCCTTTCATTATCTCCCGTCAGAAAAATAACCGGAAGGTTCTTCATATTTTCGTTATCCCTGATTATCCTTAAGGTTTCTTTTCCGTCAAGCACAGGCATGCCATAGTCCAACAATACCAAATCCACTTTTTCATTTTTCAGAATCTCTATTCCATCGAAACCGGACATCGCAGTTATTATTTCATATTTGTTCTTCATCAGTCCGGTCAGCGTACGTATTTGCATTGAACTGTCATCAATTATTAAGATTTTTTTCATTCTTATTCCCCTTACCCGCTTCTTCGGATTCACACTCCGGTACAGGAAGCGGATTTATCTGCTTTCTAGTAAATTGTATACATATTATGCGCCTATGTCAAATTTTATTTTCAGGGTAAACTTAAAGGCAGCATTGTAATCTTCCAAGCCGCCGCCCTATATGTTATCCCTCTTCCCACATTCGGAAAGTCCGCGCTATAGGCGGCATCTATTATGAAAAACACAAGAAGTAACAGTCCGGCAGCAATTCTTGCTCTCTTAGGCAGCTTCTGATACAGCTTTGTATACAACGGAATAAGAAAAGATACTAATAAAACTCCGCCTGCTCCAAACATCATGCAGCTTAAAAGACAGATATGTCCATTCAGATTAAGCGGCATACCGCTATAATCCCACCATTTTACACCCCACATTTTTTCCAGAAAATATCCTGCGCCATATTCCAACACGGAACAGACCAGCATTGAAACCAGAAAAACAGACACAGGCTTCTTTTTCCATCTGTTAAGCAGAAAATATAAAAACAGCGCCCCTGCTCCGTAAATAGGCAGCCACGGACCTGTCAGAATCCCTCTGTTTATGAACTGTCTTTCTTTTACCAGATATATGCACACTTCCCATATCCAGCCCAAAAAAGAAACCAGAAAGAACAGCAGTAATAAAAAATCAAACGAAAATCTTCTTTCCATATCTTTCATATCTGCTATTCTATCCGGTTATATTATTTCTATTCACCCGTATTTAGTAATCACCTTTATTTAATAAGTTGAATTTATATTCTGTTTTTTGTATTTGCTTTAATAAGCTGAATTACTTTGCCTCCAAAGCTCCCGCGATATCGTCTCTCATGGCAAGAACCGCGGCTCTGGAAGCTTCCGCGAAGTGCTCTGCACCATATTCCGCATACTCTTCCTGCATGTATGCTGCAATAATGCCTCTGGAAGAATTGACGATTGCTCCTAGTCCGTCCTCGTTAAAGAAGTGAACCAAATCCTTCCCTTTTCCGCCCTGCGCGCCGTACCCCGGTACCAGAATAAACGCCTTTGGCATCAGCTTACGCAGCACCTTGCCCTGCTCCGGATAAGTCGCCCCTACGACAGCGCCTACATAACTATAGGAATCTCCCATGCAGTCGGCTCCCCATTCGGCAACCTTTTCGCCCACAACTTCATAGAGCGGACGACCGTCTGCAACGTTACCGCCTGCCGCTTCCTGTATCAACCGGTCCTGAAACTCTCCGCTGCTTGGATTGGAAGTTTTTACCAGTACGAATATGCCCTTCTTCTCTTCCTTACATACCTTGATAAAAGGCTTGACTCCATCAGAGCCAAGATAAGGATTGACTGTTATAAAGTCCTCGTCGAAACCTTTGCAGAGTTTGCTTCCAACCTGTATCTTCCCAAGGTGTCCTACGGCATATGCTTCAGAAGTAGAGCCTATATCGCCGCGTTTTACATCACCGATGACTACCAGCCCTTTTTCCTTGCAATAATCTACGGTTCTCTGATACACAACAAGCCCTTCTATACCAAACTGTTCATACATGGCAATCTGCGGCTTAACTGCAGGAATGAGGTCATATATATTATCAACAATTTCCTTATTAAATAACCAGACAGCCTCCGCGGCGCCCTTCATTGTTTCTCCATATTCACCAAATGCCTGTTTCTTCAAATGCTCAGGCACATATTTTAACATCGGATCCAGTCCTGCCACAATAGGGGCTCCTGTTTTACGGATATTATCAATTAATTTGTTTATCATTATCTGCACCATGCATAAAGCGTAAACGGCTGCATTTTCCTTTCCATATTCTTATTAAGCATAGTTTGTTATAGTTTTTTATCCTTCAGATCCTTTAACAGGAATTGATTTTCAATATAGTGATCGAACATATCACGCGTCACCCACTTATATTCTCCATATTCTTCCGGCAGAACAATATCGCCCTCTTCCGCCTCCTGAATAGAACAAATATACGCAATACCGACACAATGTGTATCTCCTAATAAATTCGACCATGTGTATTCTATTTTCTCAATCTTTCCGTGTATGGACAGCATATCATGAATAGCACGCAATACTGCATCATCCGGCAACTCTCCATGGTTCACCTCAGTATCCACAAATTCCCAGACAAAAGGTTCAGGTATACGGTCATCTACCCATCTTTTTACCAGCAGGTACTTATCTTCTCTTTTTATAATCCCCTTTACTCGAACAAATGTATCTCCCATATATAATTCCACCTTTCCCAATTCTACTATATATAGTATCATTCGGCCTCTTTACTGTCAAGATATATCCCTCGCGGCCGCCATACATCGTAACAGTTCAGCCTTGCTTCACTGTTACTGCATCCGACCATCCTAAATCGCTTCGCGATAGGTCGGATGCTTTCAGCCACTACTCTTTGGCACGGTCAGCGCAGTAAATGCGCAGACCTGGCTGAACTGTTACCATACATCCGCAAACTCTTTTCACACACAGCTGCATGGTGTTAATTATCTTGTCTTTAGGAACTTATATTCTCTCTGCGCGGTTTCATCATCCGGATAGGTTTTCAGATAATCATTCATTAAAGCTGCCGCAGCCTTATAATCCCCCAAAAACTCATATGCAACGATTTCGTTAAATTTCAGAGACTGCATCATTTCATTGTTTTCAATATTCATTGCATTCTGGAAAGCCGTCAATGCCGATTCATACTCTCCCATCTGCATATAGCACAATCCCAGCTGGTTATAAATTTCGGCTTTGGTCTGGTCAACCAATGTATAATCGTTATATATACTTGAAGCATAATTATAATCTCCCAATGCTTCATATGTTCTTCCAAGATATAATGCCGCCTCATAGTCCGACGAAATCTTTACCTGTAAAAGATATGCCTTGGCATTCTCATAATCTTCCAGATAATAATAAATACGCCCTAAATCGTAATTGGACATAGACTTCTCATTATCCTCTATCGCCTGACTTAAGATTTCTCTTCCGACTTCCTTATATCCATTATCCACAAGCACAATATAAATCTGAATCAGGCGGTCATAGTCCTGCGCATCCAAATTTATAGTGCTCTCAAAATCCCGGCTTGCTCCTTCATAATCCCCGCCGTAAAGTTTCACACAGCCTCTTAGATAATAGGCTTCCTTTTCTTTGGGACGCAACGCCAGAATTGCGTCATATGTGCTGATTGCTTCTTTGGCCTGTCCGTTTCTGTAATACGCTGTTGCCAGATAGTAATTAATGTCAAAATCAATTTCCCTGAGTCTGCCATCGCTTAATTTCAGCGCATTTTCAAAATAGGTAATGGCATCCTCATACTGTGACATTCCCATATAGGCAAGCCCCAGACCGCGATTAAGCAGTCTTTCGTCTGCATTATCCTCACTTGCCGCATTAAAATATTCTACCGCTTCTTTATATTCCAGATTCTGAATCGCCTCCATTCCGGCGGCGTAATTATCTGTTTTTTCTTCTTCGCCGCATCCGGTGCACATCAGCAGAATGATAACGGCTATTATTAAATGATTCGTTTTTCTCATTTATCTCATCCCAAGTTGATTAGTCGTATATACTTCGCAGTGCATGCATTCTGAAAACCGCTGCTCTGTCTATACGGTCATTTTACCACATAAAACCTCCCTCGCCAATAACTAAATAAGATTCCCACAGAGAAGGTCTTTCATGACTCCCGCAAACTCACGCACCATATTGTTGAGCAGAAAAAAAATATCCGAGTTCGCAGAAATACCACAGATGTTCCTGATTCCCTGATGCTTAGCCAGATGTACGCCGCGGAAAACATGAAAATTATTGGTTACAATTCCCACACTGTCATTCTCTTTATCCAGAAATTCCGAACTAAAAGCAATATTTTCCGATGTATCGGTAGATTTATCTTCCATTATAATGCGCTGAGGAGCAATTCCTCTGCCCGTCAGATAGTCATACATTCCCTGCGCTTCCGAAAAGGGTTCATTGGCGCCCTGACCGCCGGAAACAATACAGATGGTGTTCTCATTTTCGATAAGATAATCATATGCTTTATCCAGACGGAATTTCAAAACAGCGGACGGACCGTTCTGCCTTACTTTCGCACCCAAAACAATAATGTAATCCAGATTTTTTTCTCCCTTTGCCATGAAACCACTGATAATACAGCCCTCTACCACTATAAATAACAGCGCACATATTAATATTGCGCATACCGATATTTTACGTAAAACAGGCGGCATCTTATGCCATATATCAAAATGCAGAAACAACGTCAGAGCTATAAAAAATATACCTCCCGCCGCCCAGACCAGATAGAAGTGCGTTCCTGTCCTGATGCTGAAAACCAGTAAACAGTATCCGAAACAAAATAAACTGCACAGTATACAAATAATTTCTTTCTTCATACGCCAGGCTTCTCCTTCCCAAATATTCTCAACCTGCGAATTTGTATGCCCAAGACATCTACGATGTCTGCACAAATTTGCGGGTGAAAAATTTATTTTTCACCCTTTAAAAAGGTCAGGCTGTTACACCTGACCTTCCCTCTTTATAAATTTTTAATATCAGTCTTTCATTTTACCGGTTTCAAAAAGCATTTCTACAGCTGCTCTTACATCTGCCGCCTCATCATCAGCAGCTTCATCACTTATGAATACTATTATCTGATACACATAGTGCTTATGGAAACCATAATAAAATATGCCTGTACCCGAACCATCAATATCATCATCTTCAACTTTCATCTCAATCTTTGCCACGTCTCCAATGAAAGTATCTTTAACAGCTTCCACCGTAATGTCAGACACGTCGTCTCCCATTAATGTCTCAAAGAATTCAACAGTATAATCGGGATCATCTAACAATGCCTCTACATAATCATCATAAGAGTACTCATTTGAAACTGAAATATAACCATTTGCTTTACGCGCACTGCCGCCGGGTGCAAAAACATACTCGTCATAACTGCTTTCCTTATCATCCTTTTCCCAGCCTTCCGGAAGTACAAATGACATATTCAGATTTGCCAGGTTAAAGGCATCCGCATTATATTCATCGCTGTTTTCAAATGCAGTTCTCTTGGCTTCCGTAAAAGATTCATCCCAGTCAATATCCATCTGATAGAAGGAAGACAGTTCTTCCAAAAGATCTTTCGTCTTGCCGGTTGTCTCCTCAGATTCTATGGAAACTTTAAAAAGCACCGTAATGCCGTCGTCTATATCTTCCAACTTATACAATTCATAGTAAGGCGAATATGTATCATTATAAGTACTGTATTTCATATAAGTAACAAGGCATGATGCAGTGTTTTTATCAATCTCTTCTACTTCACCGATTTCAACTCCATATTCATATGAAGAATAAGAAAATTGACTTTCAATAAATTTTTCCAGATTTTCTTTTGTCGTGTAGTCCTGTGCTTTAGATCCCAGATACGGCTCCAAGTCTATCCTGAATTCGACACCCATACGGTTACTGCTTGCTTTAGAGCCCGAAATTGACGGATAGTCCGCCTCAGGAATAAATACCGAAAAGGTTGCTTTATTTCCTGATTTCGTCTCGGATGTAGATATAAGTTCTTCCATCAGATATTCAAAACCGTCATAACCTTTAGCCTCATCGGAACCGAAAACAACGCCTTTAGCCGCAGGTTTATCTTTGTCAGCCTCTTTCTCTTCGGATTCCTTTTCTTCAGCTTCCTTGTCCTCAGTTTCTTTTTCTTCTTCTTTTTCAGTCTCCTCAGGTTTATCATTATTCTCATCATCTGTTACTACAGACCTGCCTGATGTAATGTCCGACGCATTAGGCTGTGCATTTCCGCATGCCGTAACACTGGTTACCATTATTGCTGCCATTAATGCAGCGATTACTTTTCTTTTCATTTACTTTCCTCCCTAACGTGTTTATCACATATCCCGTTACAGTCATGCCTTTCATAATTCATGCTATACAAAGTCTGATTACATTATCTCTCACAGCACATATTAAATCGGCATATTAATAATCTATCATATAATAGTTAATGTGTCAAAGACATCCTGCATGGAATTACATAAAAATGCAGATCCATTATTATCCAGTTTTATTGCTCCATGTGCTTTTCGATACATTCAACTATCTCAGCCTGTACCGGCAGAATCTCTCTAATTAAAGCTTTTGCGTCTTCAATGTTCCCTTTACGCAGCAAGTCCACTATCTTCGTATAAGCTTCATAAACAGGAGTAATCGACAGATTACCTGATGTTCCTTTTATAGCATGTGTCTTTTCTATCATTTCATTACAGTCTGCATCATCAAAATCAGCCTGCACATCATATGTCTTTACTCCCTTAACAAATGAACCAAGCAATTTAGTATAAAGCTTTTCATTTCCGTTAATACGTTTCAGTCCGCCGTCAACATCCACTCCTAAAGCCTTTAATTCTTCTAATAAACTCATAATAAATACTTCTCCTTTCTACAACATATCCGCATATATGTAATTTCTGCTATAGTTAACGACATTAGAAATTGCCATTTCGGACTTGCAAAAGCTTGCATATATGGATTTTGCAAGAGCCAAAATGAGCAATTTGTTATGTCGTTTACTATTTTTATACAGTAAGGCACAGGAACCTCACGCTCCTGTGCCAAAATCATTATTACAATTATGTCAAACAGCTTCCATTAATATTTACCGAAATCATCATCCAGAGAAATCATCTGCTCATTCGCACTGGACGAAGATGAGAAACCGCCGCTTCTGTATGAAGATGAGAAGCTGCCGCTGCCGGAACCAAGATTGTATATAGAAAGCATCTCTCTCATTCTGGAAGCCTGGTTGGAAAGCTCTTCACTGGCTGCAGCACACTGCTCACTGGTAGCTGAGTTCGTCTGTACTACCTGAGATACCTGTGTGATTGCCTGCTCTATCTGAGCAACCGCTGTTGCCTGATAGTTAGAAGATTCTGCAATACCGTTGATGATCATCTCGCTGTCCTGTACAACCTTGGCAATTTCTTCCATAGCCTTAGCTGTGCTCTCTGCGATTCTGGAACCTGAATTAACCTTATCAATTGAATCCTCAATCAATTCTGCTGTTTCCGCTGATGCAGCCGCACTCTTCTGTGCAAGGCTTCTTACTTCCTCAGCTACAACCGCAAAGCCTTTTCCTGCCTCACCTGCTCTTGCTGCTTCTACTGCTGCATTCAGTGCAAGGATATTGGTCTGGA